>CAXUJF010000058.1:0-8949 GCA_964250865.1 uncultured Streptosporangiaceae bacterium | reverse complement strand
CGCGACGCCGCGGATGGCTGGCCCCGTCGCCGAGGCGTCGTGGCCAGCGGCAGCCGGGTCCGGGATGCTCCAGTGGGTATGGCCGGGGTGGCCGGGGAACTCCGGGCACACCTCGCGCACCTTGTCGCACAACGTGATTACGTAATCGAACCGCGCCGCCGCGAAGCTACTCAGGTGCTTGGAATGGCTCGGTCAGCTCCCGGACATGCCGGTCGCTGCGGGCCAGCTCCCGCAGCAGCTGCCACCGCACCGGCTCACCCGCCAGACGGAGAAACTCCAGCGAGGCATCCACGGGATCAGCTCGCCGTTCGGCCACAGCCCCGAAGATACATCAATCTGGATTGATGCACTTTCTGTTAGCTGGATCAGCGACATGATCGGACGGATGCATCACGTGGCGCCGGCGGGCACCATCCATCCTTGAGGGCTAGCCGATGGCGGTGCCGAAGAGGTGGCCAACGCCGTAGGTGAAGGCGAGGCCGATCGCTCCGCCGATGACGACCCGGATCACGGCGCGGCGGGCGTTGCTGCCGCCGATCCGGGCGCTGACCGCTCCCGCGATTCCCAGCGCGATCAGCACCGCGACGATCGTCACCGGCACCCGCCAGGCCGCGGGCGGCAGCAGGATCGCGGCCAGCGGCAGCAGCGCCCCCACGGTGAACGACGCGGCGGAAGCGGCTGCGGCCTGGATCGGGTTGGCCAGGTCGTCCGGGTCGATGTGCAGCTCAGCGTCGAGATGGGCGGCCAGCGCGTCGTGGGCGGTCAGCTCGGTGGCGACCTGGCGGGCGGTCGGCTCGGACAGGCCCTTGGCCTGGTACAAGGCGGTCAGCTCGTTGAATTCCGTGCCGGGTGTCTCGGCCAGTTCCTGACGTTCCTGCGCCAGCAGGGCGGTCTCGCTGTCGCGCTGGCTGGACACCGATACGTACTCCCCCAGCGACATCGACACCGCCCCGGCCACCAGCCCGGCCAAGCCCGCGGTGAATACCGGGCCGCGCGAGCTGGTGGCCCCGGCCACCCCGACCACGATGCCGGCCACCGACACGATGCCATCGTTGGCCCCCAGGACCCCGGCCCGCAGCCAGTTCAGCTTGCCCGCGCTGGCGCCCGTATGCGGCTCGCCCGGGTCGGCCGCACGGACCACGTCGTCCTCGGTGCTCAATGCCTGAACTTGAGATCGTGGCCGAACCTGGCCGCCTCCCAGGGACCGGCCAGGTGGACGGTCAGCAGGGCGACAACCAGGCCGGCGGCCAGTGAGGCGGCGACCAGGAGCCACCGGCCTGCTCCACCGGTAAGCCGGAATGACGGCTGACCGGCCGGGGTGCGCATGATGCGCGGCAGCCGCCAGATGTGAGCCAGTACGTGGATGGTCATGAAACCCAGCCAGAGGATGAACGATGCCTTGTGCAGGAACAGCCAGGGACCATTATCCGGGCCGACGACGGCCAAAGCCACACCCGTGCCCAGGACGGCCAGCGAGGTGGCGATCACGAACGGGCCGAGCAGCCGCAGCGGCAGCACGGGCGGCCCTCGCCGCACGTACGGGGCCGCGCCGGTGTAGTAGCGGGCGATCCGGTATCCGGTCGAGCCGATCTTCAGCAGCACCGGCCCGATGAGCAGCAGGCCGAGGAAGAAGTGCAGCGTCAGCAGGCGCCCGATACGCAGGATCGTCACGCCCTCGATCGCGAAGCCGACGAGCAGCACGACGCCGGTGAGCGCGGTGAGATGTTCATTGCCCGCGACGCCGTCGGCCCCGCTGGGCTGGCGGCGGTGATGCCGTTTCGTGGTGACGCTCACGAGGCTGAATTCCCTCCTGGCTGGCCGGTCGGGGCGCGCTGCAGGCGCAGGGCCAGGACCGGGCAGCCCCGGACAGCCGCGCGCGCATGCCCGGCCAGGGGCCGGGGCACGTCGGGCTTGATGATGGGGAAACCCCACTCGTCGAGCTGGATCCGCTCGGGCAGCAGGTCAGCGCAGACTCCGTGCCCGGTACACGCGGTGGGGTCGATCCGCAGCCACAGCGTCACCGCCAGTCCCCCGCCGCCTGGTGCTGAGCGTGTTGAGGAACCGGAAGTACCGTGGCCCGCGGGCCACGCTGGGCGGCCTGGCACGGCCGCCGGGCCGCGTGAGCTCGCAGGTCACCCGCGAACGTGGTGAGGGCCGAGGCCGCCAGGCGGACCGCGCCGTCCGGGTGCGAGCACGCGCCACGGCCGGGAATCACACGCAGCCGGCGGCTCAGCCGCCGGACCGGGTCACCGTCCGGGCGGCCCGCGGCAAGCTGAGCGAAGTCGTCGGCGATGGCAGGCAGGCCGAACTGGCAGGGCCCGCACTGCTGGGCGCTCTGCCGGGCCAGGTAATCGAGGATCCGGGCTGTCTCGCTGATGCCGCAGCTGTTCGCGGGCAGCACGGCCAGTACACCGGCGCCGGGACTGGCCCCAGCGCGCCGCAGCCCGGCGCGAGTGAGCGGCAGCGAGGCGACCTCGCCGATCCGCTGCCAGGTGCCGCCGTAACCGCCGATCAGTACGGCCCTGGCGTCGGCGGCCGCTTCCGAGAGAGCCAGCACCTCCGCGACTCGGGCACCCGTCTCCACTTCGTAAACGCCCGGGTAGGTGACCGCACCGGAGGCGGTCACGAGCATCGTGCCGGGTGCGTCCGGAGCGCCAGCTTCCCGGAACCAGTCCGGGCCGAAGCGGGCGATCAGGGCCACGTGGGCCAGCGTCTCCACGTTGTCCACCAGCGTCGGACGGCGCTGGACGCCGCGGTCGGACGGCCGTGGCGGCGCCAGCACCGGCCGGGCGTCCCCGCCGTTCAGCCAGCGGACCAGCGAGGTCTCCTCACTGGAGACGTACCGGGCGGGCAGGTCGTGGATCAGCAGCCGGATCGCGTCGAACCCGGTTCGCTGGCGTTCGCTCACCGCGCGGGCCACCTCATCGAACTGCTGGTGACGATCCCGTTCCAGGCAGAGGTGCACGGTGTCCGCGCCGACCGCTTCGGCGGCCAGCACCGCGCCGTCCAGCACCAGGTGCGGGGCCCGGGCCAGCAGAGCCTGGTCCTTCTCACTGGCCGGCTCGCCTTCCATGCCGTTGGCCACCACCACCTTCGGCCCGCGGCCCGCAGCGACCAACCGCATCTTGATCCCGGTGGGAAAACCGGCGCCACCGCGCCCGGTCAGCCCGGCCCCCACCACCATGGCCACCAGCTGACTCCCGGGGGTGGGCAGCGGACCGTAGCGGGCCAGATGCTGCTGGAGGTTCGCGGGACCTCGGGCCTGGTGCCAGCCGGCCGTCAGCCGCCGCGCCGGGATCTCGGTGACGGCCGGGGCAGGAGCTCTGACCGCCTCGGGCATGGTCTGGTCCTGGGTCACGATCGGCCCCCCGAGGAAAGACGGGGACCGCGGGTGAGCCGCCATCCCGCCACGGCGAGGACGCTCACCACGCACAACGCGTCGAGAACGAGAAGCCAGGACAGGCGGGTGTCCGTACCGGTACCAAGCCCGTGCGCCAGCGCCACCGGCCAGCTGGCGTAGGACAGCCAGTGCACCGCCCGCCAGGCCCGGTACGAAATCCGGTCCCGGAGCAGGCTGGTCACGGCGACGGCGAGCAGCAGGTCGAAGGCGATCGCGCCCAGACCGAGCCAGAATCCCCGGTAGGACGAGCTGAACGGCACGAACGCCGCGGTCAGACCGATCGATACGTAGCTGTCCGCGACCGTGGTCAGCACGTGGGCCGCGACGAACGCCAGCCCCAGCAGGGACAGGTTGCGGTGCAGGGCACCGGTGACGACCCGAGGTATCCCGGGCCCGGACGCGCCCGCAGCGGTCGCCACCCCGAGGAGCACGGCCGCGGTGAGCAGGAGGAGGGCCATGACCCCGGTGGCCCTGGTCGCGTACCAGAGCGGGTTGACAGAGCGGGTCACAGCTCAGGAACCTCCGGAGGACGTGACCGGGGCCGCGGGCGTGCTCGACGGCGGCTGAGCGGGCGGGGTGAGCTGGTGTGCCGATCGCGTGCTGGCCCCGCTCGGCTGGCTGGCCGCGCTGCTGGCTGGGCGGGTCGCCGGGCTGGCTGGGCTAGCTGCGGGAGCTGAGGCGGCTGGCTTGACCGTGCTGGCGTGCCCGGGTATGGCTTGAGCGAAAACGGCCGCGAGCCCCGCGGTAGCGGCCGCCGCGCCGGCGGTAATCGCGAACGTCAGCGATCTGATGCGGCTGACCGTGCGCTGGCGCTGAGCCACCGCGCGGTACAGCGCCGGAGCTGCGGGGCGGGAGCGTTCTTCCGGTGCTGGCATAGGACCCAGCCTGCAGCGGGACGACCGAGGGACTAGCTCAGCAATAGTTCACGTCTGGTTAAGAAAGCGTTGATCGGCGGACGTTGCCGTGGCCCCGCGACGGGGCAGTCCGATCGTGACAGTCAGACCGCCGCCAGACGTATCGGACAGGGTGACCGTGCCCCCGTTGACGGTGACCAGCCGGTCCACGATGGCCAGCCCCAGCCCGGCCCCGCCACCGCCGGTGGTGAATCTGTGGAAGGCGGCGTGCTGCTGCGGCGGGCTCATACCGGGACCATCATCGCGGACAACGATCTGACCTTGCGATCCAACCACCTGGGTCGTGACGGTGATGGTGCCGTTGGAGTCCAGCGCGTCCAGCGCGTTGGCCAGCAGATTGTCCAGGATCTGCTCCAGGTGGTCCTGGCCGAGGCGAACTGGCACCGGCTCGGTGGCGGCCACGGCCAGCGCGACCCCGCGTTCGCCCGCCACCGGGCGCCAGGTCTCGGCCCGGTCCCGGGCGATCACGCTCGCGTCCACCGGCTGGGCCTGGACGGTGTTGTTCTCGGCGCGGGCTACCGCAAGCAGCCCGTTGGTCATCCGGGCCAGCCGGGCGATCTCCTCCTGCGCCCCGGCCAGCTCGGTCGCGGTCGCCTCGTCAGCGTCCTGGGCCAGTAGGTCCAGCCGGAGCCGCAGGGCCGCTAGCGGGGTGCGGACCTGATGTGACACATCCGCCATCAGCGCCTGATTGCCGCGGACCAGCAACTCGATCCGGGCGGCCATGGTGTCGAACGCGGCGGACAGGTTCTGGGCCTCTGGCGGCCCCGTGCTGACTCGGGTTCTGGTCCCCAGCTCACCCTCACCCAGCTGCCGGGCCGCGGCCGCCAGCGTGGTGATGGGTCGGCTGAGCCAGCGAGCCAAACCGATGGCCACCGCCGCCGCGGCGGCCAGGGCCACCGCCACCACCACCGTGATCAGCGACCACAAGACCATGATCCGATGGTCGAGGCCCATCGTGGACCGGGACAGCGCCACGGTGCCCACCGATCCCGTGCCACTGTCCGGTACCACGGGGGTCAGCACGACCAGGCGGTCCCCCGAGGGATACGAGATCAGCCTCCGCACCGGATGCCGGACAGAGCGGTTCACCTGCGGCCGGCCAGCGGTGCTGGCGATCAGCTGACCCGCCGAGTTGTAGACGGCCAGCTGATCACCCTGACGGCCCATCTCGCGGATCGACCGGCCGAGAGCGGGGCCGTGCTCACCATCGTCGAGACGTTCCTCGGCCACGTTGGCCACCGTCGCCGCGGCCGTCGTCGTGCTGGCCTGGAAGTCTCTGCGGTCCTGGGCCGAGATCAGGAGCCCCAGCGGAATCGCCACGACTGCCATCAGCACGGTGATCAGGGCGACCACCGCCACCGCGATTCGCCGCGCCACTACAGGTCGCCGAGCCGGAAACCGCGCCCGTATACGGTTTCGATCAGCCCCGGTACACCCAGCTTGCGCCGCAGCGACGTCATGTGCACGTCCAGCACCTTGGTCGGCCCGTACCAATTCGCGTCCCAGGCCGTCTCCAGGATGTCCTGGCGGCTCTGGACCCGGCCGGGGTCAGAGGCCAGGCACTCCAGGATGTCGAACTCCTTGGGAGTCAGCGCGACCTCAGCGCCGTTCGCCAGCACCTTGCGCGTCCGCAGGTCCACGGTGAGCGGCCCGTGCCGGATCACGTCGCCCTCGGGACGGATGCGCCGCAGCACGGCCCGCATCCGGGCCAGCAGCTCGTTGACGCCGAACGGCTTGACCAGGTAGTCGTCGGCGCCCGCGTCCAGCGCGCTGACCCGGTCCGATTCTTCCCCGAACGCCGTGACGACGATGATCGCCGCCTGCGACCGCTGCCGCAGCCGCCGGCACACCTGGACGCCGTCCGTGTCGGGCAGCCCGAGATCCAGCAGCACCACGTCGGGGTGGCCGCGGTTGAGCGCCGCGCCGCCGGAGGCGACGTGGTCGACGGCGTAACCGCCCCGGGTCAGCGCCCGGACCAGCTGGGCCGCCACTCCCGGGTCGTCTTCCACCACCAGCACTTTGGTCGCTCTGGGATCGGCACCGAGGCGAGCCGACGCAGGCATCGTCATGCGCCCAACATAGGCTAACTACAAAACTGGTAGTAGCAATCTTGCATCGACCGCTGGCGGCAATAGTTTGTTTCCCGTTAATGTTTGCACTGGTCAGGGCCCCTGGCCGGAAATTCGTGGTTCCGTCCTGATGTGCGCATGATGTCCGGGACCCGGCTGCGGCAAAGCTGGGGCCGACCGGCCGTGGCGCTCGTGGGACTGGCCGCGCTCGCGGCCTATGTGGTGCCGCGGCTGCTGGCAGCTCATCCCCAGTGGCCGATGTGGGACGTCGGCGTGTACTGGTGGGGAGGGCGACAAGCGCTGCGCGACGCCACCCTCTACGCCGCGCACGAGCCGCGCAGCTTCACCTACCCGCCGTTCGCGGCCGTGGTCTTCGCGCTCGGCGGCGGCGCGGCGGAGATCGTCCTCAAGATCAGCATCATCGTGCTGAGCCTGGCTGGCGTGGCCCTGCTCGCCTGGCTGTCGGTCCGTGCCGCGGGGTTCAGCCGACGGCCGGAGCTGGCGTTTGCGGCCGGGGCGCTGGCCCTGCTCACGCAGCCAGTGGCCTACACGCTGCATCTGGGCGAGATCAACCTGATCCTGGCCGGGCTGATCGCCGCCGACCTGCTACGCCAGCACGATGGCGCATGGTGGCAGGGGATCGCCACCGGTGTCGCGGCAGGAATCAAGCTCACGCCGCTGATCTTCGTGGCGTACCTGCTGACGACCCGGCGCATCAGGGCCGCGGCTGCCGCCAGCGTGACCTTCGGCGGCACCGTCGCCGCGGGATTCGTTCTCCTGCCTGCCCAGTCCCAGTCCTTCTGGCTGCGGGGCGTGTTCCTGGACCAGCGCCGGATCGGGAACAACTTCAACCCGGCTAACCAGTCTCTGGCCGGGATGATGGCCCGGCTCGGCGGTGGCCTGGCCACGGTTCATTCCTGGTGGGTCCTGGCCGCGCTGGTCACCGGCGCGGGAGGCCTCGCCATCGCCACGATTTTGCACCGCCGGGGCCAGCAACTGGCCGGTCTGGCCTGCTGCGGGCTCACCGGCGTGCTCGTCTCCCCCATCTCGTGGACGCATCACTGGGTGTGGGTGATCCCGCTGATGGTGGCCATGGCCGCGACCGCCTGGCGGCGCCGCTCACCAACCTGGGCCGTGGCCACCGTGGCCTTGTTCATAGCATTCTCCGGCCTGGACCCCATGCCCTGGCCAGGCCGCCGCCCGGGCCTGCTGCGCACTGTGGAAGGAAACCTCTACGTGCTGTGCGGCTTGACCGTCCTGGTCGCCGCCGCTCTGCTCTTGGCCCGCGAACGGCAAGCGGCACCGTACCGCCCGGATCGGTCTGCGCGGGCCGAGGAGCCCGTAGCGCACAGCCTCAAGGCACCCATAGCGGACAGCATCCGCGAGCGGCTGTTCGGGCCCCGGCATGCGGTGCAGCTCCCGTTCCGTCACTGCGGTCTGCGTTCTTCATGGGGACCAAGTCTCAGCAATCTTCGTAAGTTCTTTCATTAGCGTCTTCGCCGGGTTGCCCGCCAGAGGCTGGCTGGCATGACCGCGGCCACCGCCACGGGCAGCGGCCACCACGCGGGTAGGCCCACGTGGGCCAGTCCGTAGGCGGCGGCCAACCCGGCGATCACGGCCACGGGAATGAGCCAGTCGTCGCCGATCAGGAAGTCGTACCAGAACGCTGCGAATGCTTTCAGCCGTCGCGGCATCTCAGGCCCGTTCCGTTGCGGAGGCCACCGGCGCGGGGGCGCGGCGCGCACGGCGATGGTGGCGATCCAGCACGGCGGTCAGCGTCAGCGCCCACAGCGCGACTACCGGGACGAGAATCAGCAGGGCCGCGTCTGATCCCGGCCAGTGCGCTCCCGCGCCCTCGGCCCCCCAGAACAGGCCGAAGGCGGTGAGCATGATCCCGACCAGGAATTTGAGCGTGTTTTCCGGTACCCGGGCCAGGGGCGCGCGGACGGCCAGCCCCGCTACTGTGACGGTGAGTACTGCGCAGGCGGCGGCCACCGAGGCGAGCCCGATCGCGTGCTGGCTGGCGCCGAAGGTCAGGACGATGAACACCACCTCAGTGCCTTCCAGCAGCACACCTTTGAAGGCGAGCGTGAACGCATACCAGTCCAGGCGCGGGCGGATGTCTTCCTGGCTTGAATCGCCAACCTCGGCGGCCGGGGCGCTGGCCTCGGCCAGCTGGCGGCGGTAGATCTCGTCTTCGTCGTGCCGCGCCTTGAAGCCGCTGGCCCGCAATATGGCCTTGCGCAGCCACTGCAGGCCGAAGACCAGCAGCAGTGCACCGATAACCAGCCGCAGGCCGGTCAGGGGCAGCGCGGACACGGCAGGCCCGAGTACGGCGACGATCACCCCGAGGGCGGCCAGCGCGGCTAGCACTCCAGCTCCGGCCGAACGCCAATCCCGGGCTGTGCCTGCGGCGAGCACGATGGTGGTGGCCTCAACGCCTTCGACCGCGCAGGCCAGGAACACGGCGAGGAACAGCGCACCCGTCCCGCCGGTCATCACTACCAGATCCCGAATCGGATGGCGCTGGCCAGGCCGGCCAGCAGGCAGTAGATGGCGAACGGGA
>CAXUJF010000057.1:15484-18286 GCA_964250865.1 uncultured Streptosporangiaceae bacterium | reverse complement strand
CCGCTGGCCGCCGCGCTGCTGCATTGTGCCGCCCGCGGCCAGGCCTCGGAGCAGGTGTCGGCCGTGCTGCACGGCATCACCGGCCAGGAGCCGCTCGAACCGGCCGCGCGGCGCCTGCTGTCCGCGGGCGGGGCCAGCGGGGCCGAGCTGACCTGGGGCCTGATGGCCGGCTGCGCGGCGGCGCTCGCGCTCAGCGGGCCCGGGGACGCGACCCGGATCGCGCGCGAGGCCCGATAACTGCCAGGATGGCAGGCATGACGTCTCGTTCCGCGGAATCAGGCTCCGACACCGTTACCGGTTCGCGGCCGCCCGTCCTGGTCACCGGCGCGCAGTACGAGCTGACCGCGGGCGACTACCGCGCCGTGGTGACCGGGCTGGGCGCCGGGCTGCGCGAGCTCAGCTACGCCGGCCAGCCGGTGGTGTACGGGTACCCGCCGGACGAGCTGCCGCCGGGTGCGGCCGGGCAGCTGCTCGCGCCGTGGCCGAACCGCGTCGACCACGGGCAGTACGAGTTCCAGGGCGCGAGCTACCAGCTCGACCTGAGCGAGCCCAAGAACGGCAACGCCATCCACGGCCTGACCCGCTGGGCCGCCTGGGAGCCGGTGCAGCAGGAAGCGGACCGGGTGCTGCTCACCCACCTGCCGCACGGCTACACCGGTTACCCGTTCGTGGTGGAGGTCGCCGCCGAGTACCGGCTGACCGCCGCGGGTGGCCTGCAGGTCACGGTGACCGCGGCCAACCGCGGCACCCGGCCCGCGCCCTACGGCACCGGGCAGCACCCCTACTTCACGGCCGGCCCGGCGCCGCTGGACGAGTGGGAGCTGGAACTGCCCGCGGCCCAGTGGCTGCCCACCGACGAACGGGGCATCCCGTCCGGCCCGGTGCAGGACATTGACGGCGCCCCGTGCGACTTCCGCCAGGCCCACGCGATCGGGGCGACCGTGCTCGATCACGCGCTGACCGGGCTGAGCCGGGCCAGCGACGGCCGGGTCTGGGCCCACCTGCGCTCGGCCGGGCGGCAGGTGTCGCTGTGGGCTGCGGCCGGCTACGGCTGGCTGCAGGTGTTCAGCAGCGACACCCTGCACGGCGAGCGGCACCGTCAGGCCGTGGCCATCGAGCCCATGACCTGCCCGCCGGACGCCCTGGTGACCGGGCATGACCTGATCGTGCTGGCGCCCGGGGAGAGCGTCTCACGTACCTGGGGGGTCGAGACCCGCGCCGTCTAGGGCGCCCCGCCGTCAGGGAACAGGGACCTTGGCTGACCCTTCGCAATGAAGGGCGGGCGGGGTGGCCGCGATGGCCGTGGGCCCGGAGCCCGGCAGCGACCCGGTCAGCGCGTACTGGGTCAGCTCAGTGAGCAGCTGCGTGGTCTTGGCCGTGGTCGGCGTGCTGGCCAGCTCGAAGTAGTTCCGGCCGATCGAGCTCCGCAGCGGATAGCCGGGGTAGTAGAACGGGGTCGAACCCGCGGGCCAGCCCGCCGGATCGGTCCAGCCGCAGACGTTGAAGTAGAGCGCCTCGGCGGCGGGCTCGCCGACCGCGATGACCAGGTCCTTGCCCGCGGCCGTGTCCTTCCAGGCCTGCTTGAAGGTGCCGGTCACGTTGGTGGCGGGCAGGGCCAGGCTGCGGCGAACCTGCTCCGCGGTGGCCATGTCGTACTTGTCCGCCGCGTACAGCACGATCGGCGAGTGGGTCGGCAGTGACCCCCCGGAGCGCACCACGGTCAGCAGGACGTAGGCCTCGGCCACGGTATGGGAGCCGGAGCCGACCGTGATCGGCACGACGTATCGCCCCTGAGCCAGCGACGTGGCCGGGGTCAGGGTCACCGTGGCCGAGTAGACGCCCTTGGCCGTGAGGTCGACCGTCCCGGACCCGGGGGTGGCCGACATGCCCTTGGGCACGCCCGCGTGCCACTGCACGTTGACCGACGACGCGGACTGGCTGTGCAGGGTCAGCGTCACCTCGGCCGTCTGGCCCGGGGCCGCGGTCAGCTCGGACGGCGTGGCGCTCTCGGCCGGAGCGGAGGAATTCACTACGGATGCCTGGCCGGCCACCTTCCCGTCGGCGGCGTCCGAGTCGATGTCCAGCGTGGCGCCGCCCCACTTCTCGTCGTGCGCTCCCGCGTACTGGTGCAGCCGCTGGTGGTTGGCCCAGTAGGTGCCGGGCAGGAAGGAGTCGGTCAGCACCGGCTTCCCGTTCCAGTCGGCGGCCCAGATGTCATCCGGGCGCGAAGATCCGGTGCTGTTGTAGGCGGCCACCAGGTCCCTGACCCCGGATGCGGCGCTGGTGTAGACGCCCGAGACGTAGCCGTAGGTGTGCAGTTCCCGGGTCCACCCGCCGAGGAAGCTCACCACGCCGCGGCCGCAGCTGCCGCCGGCGTCGTAGCCCTCCATGTCGAAGTAGATCGGGCTGCCCTTAGCGAAACCGAAGTGCTTGGCCGAGGCGACCGCGGTCCTGGCTTCCGACGCGCCCTCGGCGGCGGCGTCCGACGGGTTGATCTTCGAGACGCCGGGGATGGTCGAGCAGGAGGCCTGCCGGCCGACCCAGAGCGGCGCGAACCGCCAGCCCTCGGCGGCCGTGTGGCTCACCCAGGACGCGGTGAAGTTCCCGTAGCTGCAGGCCCAGTTCATCCCGCCCAGGTAGGTGCCCATCACCCGGTACGGCGAGGCCAGCCAATTGGTCATGGTCGACGCCGACGGGGCCGTGCAGGTGTCAAAGGCCAGGCCGCTGCCGACCAGGCCGGTGACCGCGGCCGAAGTCGCCGCGCTGGACGACGACGCCGCGCTGGACGACGACGCGGCGCTG
>CAXUJF010000057.1:798-15384 GCA_964250865.1 uncultured Streptosporangiaceae bacterium | reverse complement strand
GGCCGAAGTCGCCGCGCTGGACGACGACGCCGCGCTGGACGACGACGCGGCGCTGGACGACGACGCGGCGCTGGACGACGACGCGGCGCTGGACGACGACGTCGTGGCCGACTTTGCTGTGGTTGCCGCGGTGGCGGACTTGGCGGCGGTGGATGACGCCCCGACCGTCAGCGGCTGGCTCCCCGCGGTGGACTTTGCTGCCGTGGCGGACTTGGCTGACGAGCCGGAGCCAGCTGAGCTGGACACGTGGGCGCTGGTGCTGGAGATCTTCGCCCCGGCCAGGATCGCACGCAGCCCGGGTTCGTTCGGGCCGTACGCGGCCGTGACCAGCACGCCGGCCTTCTCCACCTCGACCTGGAACTCATGGGTGGTGTCCGTCGTGTCGGCCGGCAGCGCCGTGCCCTGCGACAGGGCGGCTTCCCCGCCGCCCACGACGATGGCCTCGGACGACGGGCTGGCCGAGCTGACCGGCTGGATGAGCAGCGCCTCGGTGTGGCCGATGGCGGACGCCGGGCAGCTCTGGCCGCTGCCGGGCGTACCCAGATAGACCGCATGGGTGCTGAACAGGACGCACTTGGAGGGATCGGTGGCCAGGTTGTAGACCGGCCACGAGCTGGGCACCTGGATCTGGTAGCCGAGGTACTGCACGACCTTGGGCTTGACGTTCCAGGACGGCTGCTGGGCCGCGCTCACGGCGTTCGGGACCGGGTTCGCGGCCGAGGTGGTCTCGGCCGCCAGCTTGGCCTGCGCGCTGTCTTGCGCCGGGGGCGTCTTGGGCAAGGCCGGGGTAGGTGCGGACGGCGAGGCCGTGCGGTGCGCGGCGGCGGAATTGCCCGACGATCCCGGGCCCACGACAACGGCGACGCCGAACACCAGAGCCATCCCGGAGGCGGCGCTGATCGAGAAGTAGCGGCGTCGCTTCGCGGCGGAAACGCGAGCTCTCCGTGCCGTCAATTCCTCTCCAGATGTCTCGGCTGTCCCAGAAGCTACAGATCAGCCGGTACGTGACTCAATTACCGAAGGGGCGTTTCGTCAGAACTTTTCCGACATCGGCCGAGCTCAAAGGCGACCGGCGGGTGTCCGGGAGGCAGCGGGCGGCGAATTCGGCCCAAATTTGCCTCAGGGGACCAATAAAAGGCACGAACCGGTCAATTGGGACAGCTGAGCGGCCATAATCTGACCGGCCTTGTATTACTCGAATGTTTGTTCGAACGTCGAGAGGGCGCGGACCAGGTCTTCGGGGGTGTCGATGTCGTCGGGGCGGCCCGTGTCGCCGCATTCGACCGCGGTCACCTGCTCCGGGTGGGCCCGCAGGAAGGGCCGGGCGCCCGCGTCGCGGGCGGGGGGGGCCAGCACCGGGGCCCTGGGGGGGGGGGCTATTAGCACGGGGTGGGGGGGAGGGCCGGGGTTGGCGGCCACCGCGACGGTGGCCCCGGCCGCGTGCGCGGCGATCAGGCGGCGTACCGACTCGGCGCCGACCAGGGGCTGGTCGGCCAGGGCGATCACCACCGCGCGGCAGGCGCCAGGCCCGTCCGGCGGCAGATCCGACACCGCCATAAGCCCGGCCACCAGCGACGACCCCATACCGGTACGCCAGTGCGGATTGTGCACGAGGGTCACGCCGGGCAGGTCGGCGGAAGCGGCTCCGGTGACCACCACGACCGGGTCCGCTCCCCCGCGGCGCAGCAGGCCGGCCCCCCGGGCGGCCAGGGTCTGGCCGCCGATCTCGACCAGCGCCTTGGGTCGGCCCAGGCGGCTGCCCCCACCCGCGGCCAGCAAGATACCGGCGACCTGGGTTGGCATGGGGTCAGGTTATCGGCCGGGAGAAAAATCCTTGGTGTTCACGGCCGGGGTCGGCTTACGCTCGCCTGATGCCGCCGACGACGCACCTGCTCGCGTTCACGCTGACCGCGTTCCTGCTGATCGCCGTGCCCGGGCCGAGCGTGCTGTTCACGGTGAGCCGGGCTCTCGCGCTGGGCCGGATCGCCGGGGTGGCCACGGTGGCCGGGAACACGGCCGGCGTCTGCGCCCAGGTGATGGCGGTGTCGTTCGGCATCGGTGCGCTGGCCGAGCGGTCAATCCTGGTGTTCAACCTCATCAAGCTGGGCGGGGCCGGGTACCTGATCTTCCTGGGCATCCAGGCCATCCGGCACCGCAGGCGGCTGGCCGAGGCGCTCGGGACCCGGCTGGAGAATAAGAACATCGCCCGGATCGTGACCGACGGGTTCGTGGTCGGCCTGGGCAACCCCAAGGTGATCGTGTTCTTCGCGGCCGTGCTGCCGCAGTTCGTGGACCGGGGCGCCGGCCACGTGACCGCGCAGTTGCTGGTGCTGGGCGCGTTGTTCGCCGGCATCGCGCTGATCTCGGACAGCGTCTGGGCGGTGGCGGCGGGCTCGGCTCGCGCCTGGCTCGGGCGCTCTCCCCGGCGGCTCGAGCTGATCGGCGGCACCAGCGGCCTGGCCATGATCGGCATCGGAACGGCCCTGGCCGTCTCCGGCCGCCGCGACTGATTAGCCACACCGATGCTCTCAGCCACCAGTCACCCGAGTCCGCAGGGACACGAGTCACTGGTGTGGCTGGGGTGTGGCGGCAACGTCATTAAAAAGCGGAATCACTGAACGATCTTGGAGATCGGGATTTCCAGAATGTCCTGGGCCCCGGCGGCCTTGAGCGCGGGGATCAACGTGTTGACCCCGCGTTTGGGCACCACGGTCTCGACCGCGTTCATGTTGCCGCGGGCCAGCGCGGTGATGGTCGGAGACGACAGTGCGGGCAGCATCTCGGTCACCGCGCCGAGCTGCCCGGCCGGGACGTTGAGCTTGAGCAGCACGTTGCCCCGGGCCTGGATCGCGCCGCGCAGCAGCAGCGCGATGTCGTCCATGGCCGCCCGCTTCTCCTCGTCGGCGTAGGCCGCGGCCGAGGCCACCAGCTCGGTGTAGCTGGTCAGCAGGGTGTCCAGGATGCGCAGCCCGTTCTTGCGCAGCGAGGACCCGGTCTCGGTCAGGTCCACGATCGCGTCCACGATGTCCGGGACCTTGGCCTCGGTGGCCCCGTAGGACGGGATGACCACCGCCTTGATCCCGTGGGCGTCCAGGAACCGCTTGGTCAGCCCCGGAAACTCGGTCGAGATGCGGACGCCTTCGGGCAGGTCGGTGACGCTGCGCCAGGTGGAGTTCTCCGGCACCGCGAGCACCACCCGGACCGGCTGGGAGGTGTTCTTGGAGTACTGCAGCTCGCCCAGCGAGACCACGTCGGCCTGGGTTTCGCTGATCCAGTCCCGCCCGGTGATGCCCAGGTCGAACAGGCCGCGCTCGATGTAGGAGGGAATCTCCTGGGGCCGCAGGAACCGGACCCGCTCGATCCGCGGGTCGTCGATGGAAGCGTGGTAGTCGCGGTCGGAGGAACGCCGGACGGTCAGGTCGGCGGCGTCAAACAGGTCGAGAGTGGCTCGCTCCAGCGAGCCTTTGGGCAGGACGAGGGAGAGCACGGCGAAACCCCTTGAATCGGTGGACGGGCGCACAGACGTGACGGACGGAGACGGGTCACGTCAATGTCGCGGCACGCCGCCCGCCGCGACGCCGCGGGTCCGGGGCTGAGCCGGGCGTCGGTCAGGGCCGGAACAGCGGATGGAGCGCAGCAGGAGCGCGGTGTCCAGCGCCGCCACGACGGCCTCCCATCCCTTGTCCTCGCTACTGCCCGGCAGCCCGGCTCGATCACGGGCTTCCTCTATGGTGTCACAGGTCAGCACCCCGTTGCCCACAGGAGTGCCGGCGTCCAGGGCCACCCGGGTCAGGCCCTGGGTGACGGCGTCGCAGACGTACTCGAAGTGCGGGGTGCCGCCCCGGATCACCGCACCGACGCAGACCACCGCGTCGTGGTAGCGGGCCAGCTCGGCCGCGACCACCGGCAGCTCGACCGCCCCGGCCACCCGCAGCACCAGCGGGTCATCGATGCCGCAGGCCACCGCGGCGGCGGCGGCCCGCTCGATGAGCGAGTCGGTGATGTCCGCGTGCCACCGGGTGCCCAGGATGGCCAGGGTCAGCTCGGGCGCGTCGACCGTCTCCAGCGCCGGCCGGCCCGCGCCGCTCACGCCGACTCCTGAGCCCGGACCGGACCGCCGGCCTGCGGGGCCTGGGGCAGGTTCTCGATCGTGTGCCCGAGCCGGTCCCGCTTGGCCGCGAGGTAGCGCAGGTTGTACGCGGTGACCGGCACCGGCAGCGGCACCGCGGTGACGTCCAGGCCGTACCGGCCCAGCCCGGTCACCTTGTCCGGGTTGTTGGTCAGCAGCCGCATCGACTGGACGCCCAGGTCGGCCAGGATCTGCGCTCCGGTGGTGTAGTCGCGCGCATCCACCGGCAGGCCGAGCTCCAGGTTCGCGTCCACCGTGTCGGAGCCGTGATCCTGGAGCTGATAGGCCCGCAGCTTGCTGACCAGCCCGATGCCGCGGCCCTCGTGCCCGCGCAGGTAGAGCACGACGCCCCGGCCCTCGGCCGCGATCAGCGCCATGGCCGCCTCCAGCTGGGCGCCGCAGTCGCAGCGCAGCGAGCCGAACACGTCGCCGGTCAGGCACTCGGAGTGCACCCGGATCAGGACGTCCTCACCGTCGGTCAGGTCGCCCAGCACCAGCGCCATGTGCTCGATGCCGTCGATCGAGTTCAGGTAGCCGTAGGCCTGCCAGTCGCCGTAGGCGTTGGGCAGGATCGTGCGGGCCTGCTGGGTGACCACGGTCTCGGTCCGGCGCCGGTAGTCGATGAGCTGCTCGATCGAGATCAGCCGGAGCCCGTGCTCGTCGGCGAACTCGCGCAGCCGCGACAGCCGGGCCATGGTGCCGTCCTCGTTGACGATCTCGGTCACCACCCCGGCCGGGCGCAGTCCGGCCAGCCGGGCCAGGTCGACCGCAGCCTCGGTGTGCCCGCGGCGGCGCAGCACCCCGCCCTCGGTGTAGCGCAGCGGGAACAGGTGCCCGGGCCGGACCAGGTCGCCCGCCTGGGCCTTCGGGTCGGCCAGCAGCTGGATGGTGCGGGACCGGTCGGCCGCGCTGATCCCGGTGCTGATGCCAACTCGCGCGTCCACGCTGACCGTGAACGCGGTGCCCAGGTGCTCCTGGTTGTCGCTGGTCATCTGGGGCAGGTTCAGCCGGTCCAGGTCCTCGCTCAGCATCGGCACGCAGATCAGGCCGCGAGCGTGCCGGATCGTGAACGCGAGCAGTTCCGGGGTGGCGGCCTCGGCCGCGAACACCAGGTCGCCTTCGTTCTCCCGGTCCGCGTCGTCCACCACCACGACCGGCCGGCCCGCGGCGATGTCCTTGATGGCCTGCTCGACCGAGTCCAGCTCCGATTTGCGCGGGATCCGGGTGGTGGTCGTCGGCGCCTCGTCCGTGTTCACTGGTTCACCGTTCCCGTCAGCTTCTCCACATACTTGGCGATCACATCAACCTCCAGGTTGACCGTCTCTCCCGGCTGCTTGTGGCCCAGCGTGGTGCGCTTCAGCGTCTCCGGGATCAGGCTGACCTCGAACCAGCGGCCGGTGACGGCGACCACGGTCAGGCTGATGCCGTCCACCGCGATCGAGCCCTTTTCCACCACGTACCGGTCCAGGCCAGGCGGCAGCGAGATCCGCACCACGTCCCAGTGCTGGGCCGCGGTGCGGGAGATCAGCTCACCCACGCCGTCGACGTGCCCCTGCACCAGGTGGCCGCCGAGCCGGTCGGCCAGCCGCACCGAACGTTCCAGGTTGACCGGGGCGCCGGGGGCCAGCGAGCCGAGGCTGGACCGGACCAGGGTTTCGCGCATGACATCGGCGGTGAACTCCTCACCCGCCGAGCTGGCCACGGTCAGGCACACGCCGTTGACCGCGATGGAGTCGCCGTTGGACACGTCGCCCGTCACTTGGGCGCCGCGTACGGTCAGCTGGGCTGCGTCCCCAAGGTCCTCAATGGCGACGACCTCGCCCAGCTCTTCCACGATCCCGGTGAACATCCGCGCTTCCCTCCTCGGAACCGGCCTTCTCCTGGCTCCGGGGGGTGCGCGGGCAGGATACGCGTACGTATCCGGCGCATCAGGCTCACGCCTGCCGCGCGCGTGCTGCCTCCCATCCGGACTTTAACCGTCGGTCCCGGAGTTCCACCGGGTCAACCAGAGCCCCTGTTCAGGCGCTGGGTCGCGGACTGTCACCGCCGGTTCGGACTTTCACCGACCCCGGAGCACGCTTCGTAGTGATAAACATTCTGCCACAGTGGCTATTCCCGGGATCTGCGTCGTGCGTCACATCGGGCCGGCGGGTTGGCCGGGCTCGTCACACGGCGCTGGATAGACGGCGCTGGTTGGACGGCGCTGGCTACACGGCGCTGGCTACACGGGGCTGGCTACACGGGCAGGTCGCTGGACAAGCGGCTGATCTCGCGCATCTTGTTGGTCGCGTCCAGCGCGGCGATCTTGTAGGACTCGGCCAGCGTCGGGTAGTTGAACACCGCGTCGACCAGGTAGTCGACCGTGCCGCCGCAGCCCATCACGGCCTGCCCGATGTGAACCAGCTCCGTCGCGCCGGTGCCGAACACGTGCACGCCCAGCAGCTGGCGCGTCTCCGGCGAGACCAGCAGCTTGAGCACGCCGTAGGAGTCGCCGATGATCTGGCCCCGGGCCAGCTCCCGGTAGCGGGACACGCCCACCTCGAACGGGATGCACGCCTCGGTGAGCTGGTCCTCGGTCTGCCCGATGAAGCTGATCTCGGGGATGGAGTAGATGCCGATCGGCTGCGGCAGGTGCGCGGTGTGCACCGGCTCGCCGAAGGCGTGGTGCGCGGCCTGCCGGCCCTGCTCCATCGAGGTCGCGGCCAGCGCCGGGAAGCCGATCACGTCCCCGACGGCGTAGATGTGCGGCACCTCGGTCTGGTAGTTTCCATCGACCTTGATCCGGCCGCGCTTGTCCGCGGTCAGGCCGGCTGCGGCCAGGTTGAGCTCCTCGGTCTGGCCCTGGCGGCCAGCCGAGTACAGCACGGTGTCGGCCGGGATCTTCTTGCCGCTGGCCAGCAGGGCGATGGCGCCCTGCGGGTGGGCCTCGACCCCGGACACGGTCTCGCCGAACCGGAACGTCACGGCCAGGTCGCGCAGGTGGTACTTGAGCGCCTCGACCACCTCCAGGTCGCAGAACTCCAGCATCCGCTCGCGCTGCTCGACCACGGTGACCTTGGTGCCGAGCGCGGCGAACATGGAGGCGTACTCGATGCCGATGACCCCGGCACCGCACACCACCATCGACCGCGGGATCTGGCCCAGGTGGATGATGCCGTCGGCGTCGATGATCGTCTTCTCGTCGAACGCGACGCTGGGCGGCCGCGCCGGCCGGGTGCCGGTGGCGATGATGATGTTGGCCGCGCTGGCCCGGCGGTTCATCCCGTCGTCGCCCTTGTCGATCTCGACCACGTTCGGCTCGACGAAATGGGCCAGGCCGGGCAGGAGAGCGACCCGGTTCCGGGTCAGCTGGCTGCGCAGCACGTCGGCTTCCCGGCTGACCACGTGCTGGGTGCGCGCAGTCAGGTCGGCGATGGTGATGTCTTCCTTGACCCGGTAGCTCTGGCCGTACATCTCGCGCTGGTCCAGGCCGGTCAGGTAGAGGACCGCCTCGCGCAGCGTCTTGGAGGGGATGGTGCCGGTCTGCAGGCAGACCCCGCCCAGCATCTCCGGCCGTTCCACCACAGCTACCCGTTGCCCCAGCTTGGCGGCGGCGATGGCCGCCTTCTGCCCACCGGGGCCGGATCCGATCACCAGCAGGTCGAAATCAGGCACGGGCACCAGTCTGGCCCCCCTCGGACGGGAAAGAGAACCCCTGCGGGTTCCCCGCCGCTGAACAGATGGGAAAAGATGGGTCCTGAGATGGCCATTCACACCGAAGTGCTGATCGCCGGGGCCGGCCCGGCGGGACTGATGCTGGCCGGCGACCTGGCCGCCGCCGGGGTGCGCTGCACGGTCGCCGAGCGCCGGACCGGCGAATCCAACCTGACCCGCGCGTTCGCCGTGCACGCCCGCACCCTGGAGGAACTGGACGCGCGCGGGATCGCCGACGAGCTGATCGCCCGGGGCACCCCGGTGCGCGGGCTGCGCATGTTCGGCCAGAGCGAGCTGAGCCTGGGCGCGCTGCCCAGCCGGTTCCCGTTCACCCTGGTCACCCCGCAATACGAGACCGAGCGGGTGCTGGCGATGAGGGCCCGCGCGCTCGGGGCCGAGATCCGGGAGGGCGCCGCGGTGATCGGGCTGCGCCAGAACGGCGACGAGGTCGAGGTGACGCTGGAGCGCACCGGCGGCCCGGGCGCCGAGCCGGATGCCGGCCTGGATGTTGCGCCGGCCCGGCCGCAGCGGCGGACGATCCGGGCCGCCTACGTGGTCGGGGCGGACGGGGTTAACAGCACGGTCCGGTCGGCCGTGGGCCTGCCGTTCCCCGGGCGCGCGGTGGTGCAATCGGTGATGCTGGCCGACGTGCCGCTGGCCGAGGAGGCCGCCGGCACCGTGGCCGCCAACAGCACCGGCGACGCCTTCGCGCTGATCGCGCCGTTCGGCGACGGCTGGTTCCGGGTGGTGGCCTGGAGCCGGGACAACCAGCAGCCGGACGACGCCCCGGTCAGCGCGGACGAGATCCGGGCCACCGTGCGGCAGGTGTTCGGCACCGATTACGGGATGGGCGAGCCGCGCTGGCTGTCCCGGTTCCACAGCGACGAGCGCCAGGTGCCGCAGTACCGGGTGGGCCGGGTGTTCCTGGCCGGTGACGCGGCCCACGTGCATTCCCCGGCCGGCGGGCAGGGCATGAACACCGGCATCCAGGACGCGGCCAACCTGGGCTGGAAGCTGGCCGCGGTGGCGGCCGGCTGGGCTGGCGACGGGTTGCTCGACACCTACCAGGCCGAACGGCACCCGGTCGGGGAACAGGTGCTGCGGTCCAGCAGCGCGCTGCTGCACGGTGCGCTGCTGCAGGTCCCGGCGCCGCTGCGGGCCGGGCGATCGGCCGCGGTGCGCACGCTGAGCAAGGTCCGGCCGCTGGCCAACCGCATGGCCGGGGCCATCTCCGGCCTGGCCATCAGCTACCCCCCGCCCCGCGGGGCGCACCCGCTGACCGGCCGGCGGGTCGGCGACCTGCGGCTGGCCGACGGACGCCGGCTGTACGAGGCGCTGCGGAGCGGCCGGTTCCTGCTGGTTTCCCCCGACGGCGCTGGTCCGCTGGCTGGTCCGCTGGCGGGGCACGTCGAGACGGTGGCCCTGGCCCAGCATGCGCGGACCACGGTGCTGGTCCGGCCGGACGCTTACATCGGCTGGGCCAGCGACGATCCGGCCGCCGATCCTGGGGCGGCACTGGCCCGCCTGGTGCACGCCTCATGACCGTCCGGGCCGTGATCTTTGACTGGGGCGGCACGCTGACCCCCTGGCACACCATCGACCACGACGCCTTGTGGCGGACGGTGTGTGCGCCGCACTTCGCGCCGGGCCGGGCCGAGGAGGTCGCCGCGGCCATTTGCGCCGCCGAGCAGGCGCTGTGGCTGAGCGCCGGTACCGCCTCCACCAGCGCCACGCTGGCCCAGGTCATGGACCGGGCCGGGGTGGAACCGACCGACGCCCTGCTGGCCGACTACTACCAGCACTGGGACCCGCACACGCTGACCGACCCCGACGCCCCGGCGGTGCTGCGTGAGCTGCGGCGGCGCCGGATCAAGGTCGGGGTGCTGTCCAACACGATGTGGCCGCGCAGCGCGCACGAGCGGGTGTTCGTCCGGGACGAGGTGCTGGACCTGATCGACGGCGCCGTGTACAGCAGCGAGATCCCGTGGACCAAACCGCACCCGGAGGCGTTCCGCGCCGCTATGGCCGCCGTCGGGGTCGACAACCCGGCGGCCTGCGTGTTCGTCGGTGACCGTCCCTACGACGACATCCACGGAGCCAAGTCCCTCGGCATGCGAGCGGTGTTCATCCCGCACAGTGAGGTGCCGGCTTACCCGGACGCCGAGCCGGACGCGGTGATAACGAGCCTGACGGAGCTGCTGCCGTTGCTGGATCGGTGGTCAGCCACCGGGTCTGACGGCCAACCTGGTTGAGGTAGCGCAGCGCCTGGGCGTAGGAGCCGAGCAGGCTGGACTCGGCGTAGGGCAGCCCGCGCTCGGCGCAGAACGCCTTGATGAGGGGCCGGGCGTGGCGCAGGTTCGGCCGGGGCATCGACGGGAACAGGTGATGCTCGATCTGGTGGTTCAGGCCGCCCAGGGCCGCGTCGGTCAGCCAGCCGCCGCGGACGTTGCGTGATGTCAGCACCTGCTGTCGCAGGAAGCCGACCCGCTCCCCCGCGGCCAGCACCGGCATGCCCTTGTGGTTGGGGGCGAACGAGCAGCCGAGGTAGAAGCCGAACAGGCCCTGCTGCACGAGGATGAACACCACCGCCTTGACCGGCGACAGCACCAGGAACACCGCGCTCAGGTAGGCCGCGAAGTGCAGGGCCAGCAGCGCGGTCTCAGCCGCCCGGCTGCGCACGGCGCGAGTGGATCGCCGGCGGGTCAGCGCGCGGATGCTGGAGCCGTGCAGCGAGACCCCCTCAAGCAACAGCATCGGGATCAGCAGGTAGGCCTGGTACCGGAAGATCATTCGCCGCAGGCCAGCCGCGGCCCGGGCCCGGGCCCCGGAAAAGGCCAGCACGCCGATCATGATGTCGGGGTCTTCGCCCTCGGTGTTGGGGTGGGCGTGGTGCCGGTTGTGCTTGGACACCCACCAGCCGTAACTGAGCCCGATGGCCAGGTTGCCGCAGGCCACCCCCAGCACGTAGTTCGACTGGCGGGTGGCGAAGATCTGCCGGTGCCCGGCGTCGTGGCCGAGGAAACCGAGCTGGGCGAACACCACCGCCAGCAGCACGGCCACCGCGATCTGCCACCAGGAGTCGCCGGCCAGCACGAACAGGACCCAGCCCGCGACCAGCGCCGCGACCGTGCCGCTGATCCGCCAGGCGTACCAGGCCCGGCGGCGGCGGAGCAGGCCGGCCTGCCGCACCCGCCGGGACAGCGCGGCGAACTCGCTGCCGGGCCCGGTCTCGCTGCTGGTGGGGGTCTCGATGGATGACACCATGGGCTCCCGGTTTGTCGGCGGTTGGCCTGATTCACCGTATAAGACCGGATTGACCAGCGCGGGAACGGCACCGCACATCCGGCCGACGGCGGGACATCCGGCCGACGGCGGGACATCCGGCCGACGGCGGACGTCTGGCCGACGGCGGGAAAACGGAATGCCGTCGCGCGGGACCCGCGCCTATCGTGTCGGCCATGGCGAAAGTGCTAGTGACCGGGAGCGCCGGGCATCTGGGGGACGCGCTGACCCGGGTGCTGCGCGACCGCGGCGACGAGGTGACCGGGCTGGACGTGCTGGACTCGCCCGGCACCACCGTGACCGGCTCGATCACCGACCGGGAGCTGGTCCGCTCCTGCCTGGACGGGGTGTCGGCCGTGCTGCACACCGCCACCCTGCACAAGCCGCACGTGGCCTCGCACAGCCAGCAGGATTTCGTGGACACCAACGTGACCGGGACGCTGACGCTGGCCGAGGAGGCGGCCGCAGCCGGCGTGGCCAGCTTCGTGTTCACCAGTAGCACCAGCGCGTTCGGCCGTGCGCTGACCCCGGGCGCCGGCCAGCCCGCGGCCTGGATCACCGAGGACGTCGCCCCGGTCCCGCGCAACATCTACGGGGTGACCAAGACCGCGGCGGAGAACCTGTGCGAGATCATCCAGCGGGACCGGGGCCTGCCGGTGGTGGTGCTGCGCACGGCCCGCTTCTTCCCCGAGGCGGACGACGTCAACGACGTGCGGACCGCTTACCAGGACGGGAACATCAAGGCCAATGAGTACCTGTACCGCCGGGTGGACCTGCAAGATGTGGCCGACGCGCACCTGCTGGCCATGGAGCGGGCGCCGCAACTCGGGTTCGGCCGGTACATCATCAGCGCGACCACCCCGTTCACAGAGGATGACCTGGCCGAACTGCGCACCGCCGCCCCGGACGTGGTGCGGCGCCGGTATCCCGATTTCGAGGACGTGTACACGAGCCGGGGCTGGCGGATGTTCCCGGGGATCGGCCGCGTCTACGTAAACGCCAAGGCCCGGGCGGAGCTGGGCTGGACGCCACGGTACGACTTCCGGCACGTGCTGGACGCGCTGCGGGAAGACCGCGACTTCCGCAGCCCGCTGGCCCTGGCGGTGGGAGCCAAGGGCTACCACAAGCAGAGCACCGGGGTGTACACCACGCGCTAGGCCTCCGGCGGAGCGACGCGGTAGTGGTAGCTGTGGTGCGTAGTGAAGCCCAGCCGGCGGTAGAGGGCCAGGGCGGCCTGATTGCCGTCCTCGACCTGGAGGAAGACGCGGCGGGCGCCGCGCCGGGCGGCGTGAGTGATCAGCACGGTGGTGACCGCGGCGGCCAGGCCGCGGCGGCGATAGTCCGGATCGACCTCGATCGCGGTCAGGCCGGCCCAGTGGGCTCCGTTGTTTCCGGCCCCGGCGACGTTGCTTCCGGCCCCGGCGACGCGGCCGATAGCCACGGTCCGGTCCCCGTCCCGGGCGGACGCGAACGCCTGCCAGGGGGCCGAGGTCAGGATCGTCCGGGCGATCGGCGGCAGATCGGGCTGGCCGCGGAAGTGGTAGAGGGCCAGCCAGTCGTCACCGGGCTGGTCGTCCAGGCGGACCGGAAGGGCGGCGGCCGGGCTGGCGGCCGTTGAGCTCTGGGTCATCACGCTCACCGTGGCCTCGTCACGCAGCGTCCAGCCCTGATCCGCGAAGAACCGGTCCGCGGGGTTGCGCTCCGGCTCCCCCGCCGGATAGCTGACCGACGCCATCGGGGTCAGGCCGCGGGCCGTGTACCAGCGCCGGATACGCGCGGCCGCTTCGGGCAGCGGCAACCCGGGGTTACCGGTGGTCAGGGCGCTGTTGGCCCGGCCGGTGAACCCGGCCCCGGCTCGCAGCAGCCAGTTGCCGAGCGGTTCGGTTTCGGTCCCGCGCCAGGTCAGCGCGCCCACCCGGTCCAGCGCCTCGATGTCGGTCTCGGTGATCGGCGTGCCCATAGCTTCGTGTTTACCAGGGAGCCGATCTACCAGGAAACCAGGCCGTGCCGGTCGAAGTATCCGCTGGTGGGGCCGTCCGGGCCGATCCGGGCCATCGCGACGATGATCTCGGCCCCTCCTCGATGGTCTTCCTGGGACTGGCGGTACCAGGCCCGGTGGGCCCAGGCCGCGCATACTGGAGGGGTGACTGATCATGGGGAGCTCGGCGCGGCGCTGCGGTGCTGGCGGGACCGGGTGTCCCCGGCCGAGGCAGGACTGCCCGCGGGCCGGGCCCGGCGCGCGCCCGGGCTGCGGCGCGAGGAACTAGCCATGCTGGCCGGGGTGTCGGCCGACTACATCACCCGGCTGGAGCAGGGCCGGGCCACCGCGCCGTCGGCGCAGGTGCTGGGCGCCCTGGGCCGGGCCCTGCGGCTGTCCCGGGAGGAACAGGACCACCTGTTCCGGCTGGCCGGGCAGGCACCGCCGCGGCCTGGTCACATCACCGCCCAGCTCACCCCGGGGGTGCAGCGGCTACTTGATCAGCTGACCGGCGTGCCGGTCAGCGTCAGCGACGCGGCCTGGAACACCGTCGCCTGGAACCCACTGTGGGCCGCGCTGACCGGTGACCCGTCCGGGCAGACCGGGCGGGACCGGAACCTGCTGTGGCGGTACTTCACCGGCCAGCAGGCCCGGGTGGTCCGCACCGCCGAGGAAGAGGCCCGGTTCGAGGAGTCGACCGTGGCGGATCTGCGGTCGGCCACCGCCCGCTACCCGGACGACACGGGCCTGCAACAGCTCATCGCCGACCTGCGGGCGGCCAGCCACCGGTTCGCCACGCTGTGGCAGACCGGGGCGGTCGGCACGCACCGGGAGTCGCACAAGACGTTCGACCACCCGGACGTCGGACTGATCACCGTGGACTGCGACGTGCTCACCGTGGACGGCAGCGACCTGCGCATCATCGCCTACACCGCCCCGGCCGGCAGCGAGGCGGCGGAGAAGCTGCAGCTGCTGTCGGTGATCGGAACCCAGGCGCTGCGCTGAGGACCTGGGCTGGGCTGACGCCGGGCGCTGCGCTGAGGCGGGCTAGCCGGGTCCGGCCTGGCCGGTCTCGAACCGGCTGATCTTGCCGTCGCTCAGGGTGAATCGCCAGAACACGCGCATGGCACCGTAAGTGGCCTTGCTGGACCCGGCGATCAGGGACCGGCCGCCGTCGGTGGCCGACTCCACGCTCATCCGGCCCTGGCTGGAGAACAGCTCCCTGTCCACCCACTGGTGCAGGTCGCGGTCCCGGCCATCGTCGGACATGGTGGCGTCCGGGGTCAGCGTGCCGAAGAACGCATCCCGGTCCCCGGCGTTGATCGCGTCGATCAGCGCCCGGACCGCGGGCTCGGTGACATCAGCCGTCATAACCGCCTCACTTCGTCCAGTCGGCGTGTGCGGTGGCCTGTTCGGCCTGGGCGCGCAGGGCCTGCACGGCCCGGGCCGGGTCGTAGGGGGGGTAAGACCCCCCCCCCCCCCCCCCAAAAGACGCGCCCCCCGC
>CAXUJF010000057.1:0-788 GCA_964250865.1 uncultured Streptosporangiaceae bacterium | reverse complement strand
GAGCTGCAGGCGCTGTTCTCCACCGGCCGCATCATTGAGCTCGCCCGCGCCGCCCCCCGCCGCTACGGCAGGCTCACGCCCGGGATCGGCGCCGCGGCGCGGGGTGCCGGCCCCCGAGGCGGGCCGGCGACCCCCCCCCCCCCGGCCACGAATACGGCGGCGCCGGCGTCCGCGCATCGTTCGATGGTCTCGTCACTGACCCCGCCGTCGACCTGCAGCCACACCGAGCCGCCGTGCCGGGCCACCATGGCCCGGGCCCGGGCCAGCTTGGGCATGACCAGATCGAGGAAGCGCTGGCCACCGAAACCGGGCTCGACCGTCATCAGCAGCAGCATGTCGAGCTCTCCCAGCAGGTCCTCGTACGGTTCCACCGGGGTGCCCGGGTTGACCGCCAGCCCAGCCCGGGCGCCGGCCTTGCGGATCTCCCGCAGCGTGCGGACCGGGGCCCGGACCGCTTCGGCGTGGATCGTGACGTTGCCCGCCCCCGCCTCGGCGTAGGCCGGAGCCCACTGATCCGGGTCGTCGATCATCAGGTGGCAGTCGACCGGCAGGCTGGTGTGCTTGAGCAGCGACTGGACCACCGGCAGGCCCAGGGTGAGGTTCGGCACGAAGTGGTAGTCCATGACGTCCACGTGCAGCCAGTCGGCGGCCGGGGTCACGGCCGCGGCCTCGTCGGCGAGCCGGGCGAAGTCCGCGGACAGGATGCTGGGCGAGATCTGAACGGCCATGACAGTCATTGTGCCGGGCGGGCACGGCCATCGGGACGGGCGGGCGGAGCAAACCCCGGG
>CAXUJF010000056.1:17398-18361 GCA_964250865.1 uncultured Streptosporangiaceae bacterium | reverse complement strand
GTGGTGATCAGCGCACCGGACGTGCCCTGCTGACCGGCGGGCACGTCCCGGCTGCCCAGGATGAACATGGCCGTGTAGATGACGCCGTGGCCCGCCCCGCTGACCAGTAGCCCGGGCAGCAGGCCGGTGACGTAGCTGCCGTGCACCATGACCGCCAGCCCGGCCAGCCCGGCCGCCGCCACCCCGAACCCGGTGGCCAGCGTGGCCCGCACCCCGAACCGGCGGACCAGGCGGCCGGTGATCGTGCTGCCCACGGTCACGCACACCGCGAGTGGCAGGAACGCGAACCCGGCCCGCACCGGGCTCTGCCCCCGTACGGTCTGCAGCAGCAGTGAGACCAGGTAGAACTCCGAGCCGACGCGGGCCTTTTCGCGGGGGGGGGCGTGGGCGCCGGCCCGCCGCGCGCGGGTCCGGCGGAGCCCGGGCTCGACCAGCGGGCTGGCCGATGCACGCTCATGGCGGCCGAACCAGGTCCCCAGGACCAGGGCCGCCGCCAGACAGCTCAGCGTAGGGGCGGACCGCCAGCCCAGGGCGGTGCCGAAGGTCAGGCCGAGGACCAGCGTGACCGCGCTCCCGGTGCCGAGCACGGACGCCAGCACCGGGATGCGCCGCTCCGGCCCGCGCGCCTCCCTCGCCCCCGGAACCTCCTGCGTCCCCGGTGCCGGCCGGACCCCGGCGGCCACCGACAGCACCACGGCGCAGGCCACCGCGGGCGGCACGTTGACCAGCAGCGTGAGCCGCCACGAGAGGGCCGTGAGCAGGCCGCCGAGCAGCACGCCCGCGGCCAGGCCGCCCGCCCCGACCGCGGCCCACACCGACAGCGCCCGGGACCGGGCCGGCCCGGCCGGGAACGTAGAACCGATAAGGCCCAGCACCGCGGGCTGCAGCAGGGCCGCGCCCCCGCCCCGGGCGACCCCGGCCGCCCCCCCCCCCCCCCCCGCACCCCCCGCGGCGGCCGGCCCC
>CAXUJF010000056.1:5498-17388 GCA_964250865.1 uncultured Streptosporangiaceae bacterium | reverse complement strand
GGCCGCGCCGAGTACCTGGACTCCGCGGGCGGCCAGCAGCACCGCGCCGTCACCGGCGGCGGCTCCGGCCCCGCTGGCCGCGCCGAATGTCAGCATGGCCAGCACGAACATCCGGCGCGCCCCGAACCGGTCCGTCAGCCGGCCGCCGAGGACCAGGAACCCGGCGAACAGCACCGCGTACGCGCTCACCACCCACGGGGTCAGCGCGGGGGCCAGATCCAGGCCGCGCGCCATGCTCGGCAGGGCCAGGTACACGATCGAGTAGTCCAGCGCGATGAGGAACTGCGCCAGCGACAGCACCACCAGGACGATCACCAGGCCAGCCTGAAACATTCACACTGATGTCAGGGAAAGACCATGGGCCCAGGGAAAGACCGAAAGGGGGCACGGATGCGAATCGGGGAGCTGGCCTGCCGCACCGAGGTGCCGGTCCGGCTGCTGCGCTACTACGAAGACCAGAGTCTGCTCAGTCCGCTCCGGGCCGCGAACGGCTACCGCGACTACGAACCCGACGACGTCCCCCGCGTACTCCAGATCCGCGGCCTGATCGACGCCGGCGTCCCCACCGCGATCATCCGGGAGATCCTGCCCTGCCTGGAGGACCCGGCCACCATCCGCGTCCGCGATCCGTCCCCGGAACTGGTCGCCGCCCTGGAACGCCGCCGTGACCAGATGGACGCCCGCATCCAGTGCCTGGCCCGCAACCGCGACGCCATAACCCGCTACCTGACCGCCATTCAGGCGAAAGCAACCACGGGCTGACGCGGCTAGTATTACGTAGTAGATGTAATACGTAGCCTGGACAGGAGGATGCCATGGTTCTGAACGGCAAGGGCCAGGTGACCATCCCCGCGCACCTCCGGGCCAAGTACGGGCTGCACGCGGGCGACGCGGTCGAGGTCGTTGAGGTTGGCGGCCATCTGCAGATCGTGGCCAGCGAAGGCGCTGAGAGCCGGGGCGAGCGCCTGACCAGGCGCCTGCGTAACACGGCGACCAGCCAGGACGTGGCCGGTATGAGCACCGACGAAATCATGGCGCTGCTGCGTGGCGACTGAGCCCTCGGCGATCCGCCCCACCACGCTGGTCGATTCAGATGTGCTTCTCGATGTCATCACCGGTGACATGCGGTGGGCTGACTGGTCGGCCAGGCAGATCGCGACCGCCATGGACACCGGGCGGGTGGTGATCAACCCGCTCATCTACGCCGAGGTCTCGGTCGGCTACGAAACGCTCGAAGAGCTGGATGAGCTGCTGCCGGCCGGCGACTACGAACGCGAGTCACTGCCGTTCGTGGCCGGTTTCGCGGCCGGGAAGGCGTTCGTGCGCTACCGGCGAAGTGGCGGCGGCAAGCGATCACCGCTGCCCGATTTCTACATCGGGGCCCACGCCGCCCTGGCGGGCTACCGGCTGCTGACCCGCGATGCCCGCCGTTATCAGACCTACTTCCCGGCCCTCACCATCATCGCGCCGGGCTAGGCCGGCGGTCGGCCCCGTTACCTGAGGTCCGAGCCGCCGGCGCCCTTCTCGCCGCCGGTGGCGTTCTCGTCCAGCGCCGGGTCATAGGAGACGTCCGCTTCGGCCTTGTTACCGCCCAGCCCGATCGCGGCCAGGAACTTGCTCATCAATCCCGCCATGGCGGTCCCGCTACCCACCGGGCTCAGCTGAAACGGCCCCGTTGAGCGAAACCCAGCCCGCCTGACCGGCACCCACCTCACCGGGACGCGTCGAGGATGAAGTCCCGGCCCAGGTCGAGCAGGACCCTGTCCGCCGTGAGCAGCTGCAGCCCGGTGCGGGAAGCCTGAGCCACCAGCAAGCGCTCGAACGGGTCGTGCCGGGTGAGTTCGGGGAAGTCGCGGAGCGCCTCGGCGTGCTCAGCGGTGATGCTGAGCAGCTCCAGGCCTTGGGCAGTGAGCCGCGTACTGAGGTCAGCCGGGACGGACAGCTTCCCGAGCATGGTCTTGATGGTCAGTTCCCACACCGTCGCCGCGGAGACGTGTACCCCTTGTGCGGACGTGATCGCCCGCCGGGCCTGCGGGCCGAGGCGCGGGTTGTCGTCCAGCAGCCAGAGCAAGGCCTGGCGGTCAAGAAGCAGCATCGCCGGACCTACCAGGTTTGTCGGTCTCGTCGGACTGGGCAGGCTCCGATCCATAGAACATCTGCTGGATGTCCGGATCGACGCCGAATGCCTCGTCGCCGTAGCTGATTTCGCCCGAGAGCCCGCCGAAGGTCACGGGGGACGCGCGATGGGGCACGAGGTCCGCGACTGGTGTGCCGGCCTTCGAGATCACTACCCGCTCACCGGCGGCAACTTGTTCCAGGAGCCGGGACAGATGGGTTTTGGCTTCATGGATGTTGACGCTTACGGTCATGCCACCATGATAAAGACTAAACTAAGCTTAGTCTACTGGCGGAATTCGCTACCGGCGCTAACCCGGCCAGGTACTTGGCCAGGTCGCCGATGACGTCGCGGGCGTCGTCCTCGATGCCGTAGATGAACGTGGATTTACGGCGCCGGAGCACCGGCAGGCCCAGCGCGTAGAGGCCGGGGCTGTTGGTGACCACCCCGCCGTCGTGTTCGAGCTGGCCCTTGGCGTCGACCACCGGGACGTCCAGCCAGGAATAGTCGGGCCGGAAGCCGGTGGCCCACACGATCGTGCGTATCTCGCCGCTGGTCAGATCGAGCTGCAGCGGCGAGGTGGCAGGCACCTGGGTCGGTTCGGCGCGCTCGGGCGCCGTGAACTCGCCGTCCCGCCCGCTGGTCAGGGCCCACTCGTCGAACGTGTCCTGCAGCCGGGCCAGCTTGAGATCGGCCAGCGAGAACACGTTCCGCAGTCCGCCCGAGAACAGCGCGCGGCCGTCCCGGACGGCGGCCCAGCGGCCCACCAGCTGAACCCCCAGCGCGGTCAGCGCGTTGAGGTCGAGCGTGGCCCGCTCGGGTGTGCCGACCAGCTGGGGTGACGGCAGCCGCCGGGCCCGGGTCAGGTCCTCGATCTCGTCGTAGCGCTGGTCCCACACCCCGGCGTTGTCCATCCACCACAGCACGTCGCGGCCGCGGTAGGTGCGGGGCAGCCGGGTGTGCTCACCGACCGAGAGGGTGACCGGCCGCCCCGACCGGGCCAGCTCGGCCGCCAGCTGGACGCCGGTGGCCGACGCCCCAACCACGAGGACGCCACCGTCGGGCAGCTGACCCGGGTCGCGGTAGTCGAACGTGGTCACCTGCGGCACGGAGGCCGGCACCCCGGCGCTGAGCGCCGGGACCGAGGGCCGGTTGCAGGCGCCGCTGGCGATGACCACCGTCCGGCAGGCGAACTCGCCTCGGTCCGTGCTGAGCTGGTACCCGTCGTCGGTGCGCCGCACCGAGGTCACGGTGGTGCTGGTCCGCACCGGGGCACGGCTGGCCGCGGCGAAGCGCCCGATGAACTCGGTCACTTCCCCCACCGTCATGTAACCGCCGGGGTCCGGGCCCTCGTAACGAAGGCCCGGGACCCGGCTCTGCCAGTTTGGGGTCAGCAGCCGCAGCGAGTCCCAGCGTTCGTGCCGCCAGGAGTTCGCTACTTCGCCGCGCTCCAGCACGACGTGATCGATCGACCGGCCGGTCAGGAAGTGGCTGGCGGCCAGGCCCGCGTGCCCCGCCCCGATGACGACCGTGGTGACATGCTCGATGGTCGGCGCCTCAGGCCACTTCGACGGTGACGTTGGTCGGGTTGGTCAGGGCGTCGTAGACCGCCGAGCGCTTCGTGGACTGGGCCACCAGCGCCTCGATCTCCTCCTTGGACGCGTCCGCGTCGATGTCGAAGGTGACCTTGATGTCGTTGTAGCCGTTGCGGACGTCGCTGTCAGCCCCGAGGATGCCGCGGATGTCGTGCGCGCCCTCCACCGTCGACTCGACCGAGCGCAGCTGGATGCCGCGGTTTTCCGCCACGGAGGCGATGCCGCCGGTCAGGCAGCTGGCCAGGCCGACCAGGAGGTACTCGATCGGCGTGATGCCGTCGTCCTCGGCCGCGAAGACCTCGGGGTGGTCGGCTTCGAAGGTCCACTCTTGCTTGTGGGTCTGCTCTTCGCCCAGGCCGAAGAAGCTCTGCACCTTGATCTGGCTGTGCACGCCGCTCTGCCACTTGGCCGACGCGCGCCAGGTGAACTGGGCCGCCTCCGGCGCGCCCTTCAGCACTTCGCGCGCGTCCAGCAGCGCCTGAACGTTAACCCCATTGGTCGCGGTAGTCATGACGGCCCCTTTCGAAGGTCTCCCCCAAATTCCCTATGGGGACGATCGACAATATACCGGCAGGGACCAGCTAAGATAGCCCCATGGCGGAGCCAGCCTCGACGCTCGCGGCCGGTGCGGTGGGCTCGGCCGGTACCGTCGAAACCCAATACCTGGATCTGCCGGAGCCGGTGCGGCTGGACTGCGGGCGGGAGCTGTTCCCGGTCCGGGTGGCGTACGAGACCTACGGGAGTCTCTCACCCTCGCGCGACAACGTCATCCTGGTCTGTCACGCCCTCAGCGGCGACGCCCACGCGGCCGGCTTCGCCAAGACCCCCGGCGCCGCCAGCACCCGCGACGGGTTCGCGGCCGACGACCGCGACGGGGCGGCGGGCAAGGCGCTCGGCTGGTGGGACGGCATGATCGGCCCGGGCAAGGCCTTCGACACCAGCCGCTACTTCGTCGTGGCCACGAACCTGCTCGGCGGCTGCCGCGGCACCACCGGGCCATCCTCGCCCGACCCGGCCACCGGTGCGCCCTACGGGACGGACTTCCCGGTCATCACGGTGGCGGACATGGTGCGCACGGAGCGCGCGTTCCTGGACGCGCTGGGGATCGAGCGGCTGGCGGCGGTGGCCGGTGGCTCCCTTGGCGGCATGCAGGCGTTCGAATGGGCCATCCTGTACCCCGACCAGGTCGACGCCATCGTCGCGATCGCCAGCACGCACGCGCTGCACCCCCAGGGCATGGCCTGGAACGCGATCGCCCGCGAGGCGATCATGCGTGACCCGGACTGGCAGGACGGCCACTACTACGGCACCGGCCGGGCCCCTGAGGCCGGCCTGGGGGTGGCCCGCATGGTCGGCCACGTCACGTACCTGTCCGCCGACGCGCTGGACACCAAGTTCGGCCGCCGCCTGCAGGACTCCGACGACCTCCGCTACACCCTGACCGAGCCGGAGTTCCAGGTCGAGAGCTACCTGCGCCACCAGGCCAGCTCGTTCGTCCGGCGGTTCGACGCCAACACCTATCTCTACACCTCGCGCGCGCTGACCTACTTCGACCTCGCCCGCCAGCACGGCGGCGGATCGCTGGCCCAGGCCCTCAAGGGCGTCGCGGCCCGGACGCTGCTGATCGCGTTCAGCTCAGACTGGCTGTATCCGCCGTCGGGATCGGAAGAGATCGCGGGGGCGTTGCGTTCGCTGGATAAGCCGGTCGAGTTCGAGGTGATCGACGCGCCGTACGGGCACGACTGCTTCCTGCTGGAGGAAGCCCGGCAGACTCCCATCATCCAGCGTTTCCTGAGGAGCTCTTCGTGACCGACCAGCCACCCCGGGCCGAACAAGACCGGGCGTTCGGATTCGAGACCCGGCAGCTGCACGCCGGGCAGCGCCCCGACCCGAACACCGGGGCCCGGGCGGTGCCGATCTTCCAGACGTCCAGCTATGTGTTTGAGGACCCGGAGTCGGCCGCGGCCTACTTCAACCTGCAGGAGTACGGCAACACCTACTCGCGGATCATGAACCCGACCGTGGCGGTGTTCGAGGAACGGGTGGCCAACCTGGAGGGCGGCGCCGGTGCGGTCGGGTTCGCCAGCGGGCTCGCGGCCCAGGCCGCCGCGCTGTTCACGCTGCTGGAGCCGGGCGACCACGTCGTCTCCTCCTCGGCCCTGTACGGCGGCACGGTCAACCAGTTCAAGCACGTGCTGCGCAAGCTGAACGTGGAGCTGACCTGGGTCGACCCCGACGACCCGGATGCCTGGCGCGCGGCCGTCCGCCCCAGCACCAAGGCGTTCTTCGCCGAGACCATCGGCAACCCGGCCGGGAACGTACTCGACATCGAGACCGTGGCCGGCATCGCGCACTCCCGCGGTCTGCCGCTGCTGGTGGACAACACGTTCGCCACCCCTTACCTGTGCCGCCCGATCGACTGGGGCGCCGACATCGTGATCCACTCGGCCACCAAGTTCATCGGCGGCCACGGCACGTCCATCGGCGGCGTGGTGGTCGAGAGCGGGCTGTTCGACTGGTCCAACGGGCGCTTCCCCGTGGTCGCGGACCCCTCGCCCGCCTACCACGGCCTGCAGTTCCACGAGACATTCGGCACCTACGGCTACCTGATGAAGCTCCGGGCCGAGACCCTGCGTGACCTGGGCGGGGCCATGTCGCCGTTCAACGCCTTTTTGTTCCTGCAGGGGCTGGAGACGCTGTCGCTGCGGATGGAACGGCACGTCACCAACGCCCTGGCCATCGCCTCGTTCCTGGAGTCGCACCCGCTGGCCTCGAACGTGACCTACCCCGGCCTGCCGTCCAGCCGGTTCCAGCCGCTGGTGCAGAAGTACCTGCCGCGCGGGGCCGGCGCGGTGTTTTCGTTCGACTGCGCGGGTGGCCGGGCCGGCGGCCAGGACCTCATCCGCGGCCTGTCGCTGTGGTCGCACCTGGCCAACGTGGGCGACGCCAAGAGCCTGGTGATCCATCCGGCCAGCACCACGCACCGGCAGCTCAGCGACGAGGAGCTGGCCGCGGCCGGCGTCGGCCCGGGCACGGTCCGGCTGTCGGTCGGGCTGGAAACCGTGGCCGACCTGACCTGGGACCTGGAGCAGGGCTTCACTCTGGTCGCCGCGACGGAGGGCCAGGAACCGGCCGGTAAGGAAGAAGGAGCCTCAGCATGAGCGTGGACCTGGCCACCGGCGACTTCGACCTGGCGCCGTACCAGGACGTGACGGCGATCCAGCGGGTGCTGCACCACGCGGGCACGATCGCGATCGTCGGCCTGTCCAACAACCCGCTCCGGGCCAGCTACTTCGTCGGCTACTACCTCAAGCGGCACGGCTACACGGTCATCCCGGTCAACCCGCGGGAGAAGGAGATCCTGGGGGAGAAGTCCTACCCCAGCCTCAAGGACATCCCGGTGCCGGTGGACGTGGTCAACGTGTTCCGGGCCCCGGCCGCGCTGCCGGGCATCGCCGAGGACGCGGTGGCCGTCGGAGCCGGCACCCTGTGGTGCCAGTTCGGCGTGATCAACGAAGAGGGCGCCAAGATCGCCGAAGAGGGCGGCCTGACCGTGATCATGGACCGCTGCCTCAAGGTCGAGCACGCCCGCTACGTGGGCCGGATGAACTGGCTCGGCTTCAACACCCAGCGCATCACGTCGGTCCGGGGCGGCCTGCAGTAGCGTCGGCGTCGTCCTGCAGAGCGGCCCGGGTCAGCGTGGTCGCCGTGTGCACGATGCTGGCGATGGCGTCCTCGGGCTCGAGGCCGTGCAGGTCGGTCAGGCTGAACAGGGCTTCGGCGCTGACCACCACGGCCAGGTCGCGCTTGAGCTGGGCCAGGACCGCAGGCCGGGCCGTCCCCAGCGTGTCCTCCAGCGGGGCCAGCGCGTTGTCGATCAGGCCGAACCGCAGACCCGGGCGGGCCTGGGCCTGACCGGGCCGGGTGATGGTGGACGCGATCAGCGCGCGGACCACGCCCTGCCGGGCCAGCACATGCCGCAGCAGGAACTCGGTCACGGCGGCGATGCGGGCCACCGGGTCGTCCCGGCCAACCAGCGGGGCCAGGGCCTCGTCCGCGGTCGGCAGCTGGCCGGCGATGGCTTCCTGCAGCAGGCTGGCCAGGTCGGGGAAGTAGCGGTAGGCCGTGGCCTCGGAGACCAGCGCGGTCTGGGCCACCTCGGGCATGGTCACCTCGCGCCCGGTGCGGCTCAGCTCGACCGCCGCCGCGACGATCGCGTTGCGGGTCCGGAGTTTCTGGTTCACCCGGCCCGTCGTCTCCGCTACAGCCATCGGTCGCCCCCTGCCTGCCTGCTCTCAGACGAAACCCCGCGTGAGGTGAGAGTCAGCTATCATGATGCCTCATTATTTTCATTATTAACAAACTCCTACGGCTAAGTGCCCGCAGGTCGCGTCGGCGGTCTGCGGTTCGGGGTCGTCCGCGGTCAGCCCGGCCCGGGCGACCAGGATCCCGGTCGCCACCGCCCGCCTCAGCCAGGAAACCCCGGCGGGATAGCGTTAGAGCCATGGCGATCACGACACGAACCCTGGGACGTACCGGCGCGGACGTGACCATCCTCAGCTATGGCGCCATGGAGCTGCGGGGCCAGCCGCGCGGGCCCGAGATTGCCGACGAGGACGCGGGCCGGCTGCTCAACAGTGTCCTGGACGGCGGCATCAACCTGATCGACACCTCGCCCGACTACGGCCGCAGCGAGGAGCTGATCGGCACCTACCTCGGGCACCGCCGGGATGAGTTCTTCCTCGCCTCCAAGTGCGGCTGCCCGCTCAACCCTCCGGCCGATGCCACACCGCCCTACGCCCACGACTACAGCCCGGGCAACGTCCGGGCCGACGTCGAGCAGTCGCTGCGGCGCCTGCGCACCGACCGCCTCGACCTGGTCCAGGTGCACATGTCCCCGAGCCGGGCCACCCTGGAGGAGAACCACACCGTCGGGACGCTGCAGGAACTGCAGGCCGACGGCAAGATCCGCTTCATCGGTATGTCGGGCATCCTGCCCAACCTGCCCGATCACCTGGCCATGGGCGTGTTCGACGTGTTCCAGATTCCGTACTCGGCCGTCCAGCGCAACCACGAAGAGCTAATCACCGAGGCCGCCGACGCGGGCGCGGGCACGTTCATCCGCGGCGGCGCGGCCCGCGGGGCCGCCGCCGAGGACAAGAACTGGCAGGTCGGGCCGCTCAGCCAGGAAGCCGGCCTCGGCCAGCGGAACTGGGAGACCTCCGGCGTCACCAGCCTGCTGAACGAGGCCGGCCTGACCAACATGGAGTTCGTGCTGCGCTTCACCCTCAGCCACCCGGGCCTGTCGACCACGATCGTCGGCACCGCGAACCCGGCCCACCTGGCCGGCAACATCGCCGTCGCCGAGCAGGGGCCGCTCCCGGCCGACGTCTACGAGCAGGCCAAGAAGCTCCTCCCGGTCCACTGAGCGGACTGGCCGCCCCCGGAAGGCCCAGGTCGCCAGCCGAGGAGCCGGATCATCAGCTGCCGTCCAGCGGGGCGGCCATCAGGCGGAGCACCTCGTCGGCGAAGCCGGGTACGCCTGCCCTGCCGAGGATGGTGGCCAAGTCCGGCGGGGCGAGGGACGGGTTTCTGGTTCGGCCGACTGACGCCGAGGATGTCGGCGGCCTCCTGAGTGGTGAGCCGCTGAGTCGGCCGAAGCAGCAAGTCCACGCAGGGATCAGTGTTGGGGGTTGAGCGCAGCCGTCTCCTGGCTGGCCTGGTAGGAGGCCAGCAGGGCCAGCTTCTCGGCGTCGGCGCTGCCGGCGTCGGCGTGGTAGATGGCCAGGATCTGGCCGCCGGACCCGCTGATCGCTAGTTTCTCCCGGTTCAGGGTGATCACGCCGACCTGCGGGTGGTCGAGCGTGACAGCGGCGCCCCGGTAAAGGCCGACGTCGTGGCGGCCCCACAGCGCCCGGAACCGGTCGCTGGCCAGCGACAGCTCACCCACAAGCTCGATGGCCCGGGGGTCGTCGGTGTCCGTGCCGACCGACTTGCGGAACCCGGCCACCACGTTGGCCGTGGCCCGGTCCCAGTCGGGGTACAGGGCCTGTTCGGCCGGGTCCAGGAACACGTCCCGCACCCGGTTCCGGCCCGCCACCAGCCGGGGCGAGATCGCGGCCGCCAGCGGGTTGGCCGCGAGCACGTCGAAGTAGCGGCCTTCCACGAAGGCCGGCAGGTCGATCGAGCCGAGCAGCTTGCCGATGCCGGGCGCCACGGTCTCCTTGCGGGGCCGGCGGCGGGTCCGGCGTGGCTTCTCCCGCCCCAGGCTGAGCAGGTAGCTGGTGCCGGTGTCGTCCAGCTGGAGCACGCCGGCCAGCGACTCGAGCACCTGGACCGAGGGGTTGCGGTCCCGGCCCTGCTCCAGGCGCAGGTAGTAGTCGGCGCTGATGCCGGCCAGCATCGCCACCTCTTCCCGGCGCAGGCCCGGCACCCGGCGGACGCCGAACTGCGGCAGCCCGGCGCTGGCCGGCGTGACCAGCTCGCGCCGGGCCCGCAGGTACTCGCCGAGCGTGTTCGGGTCGCCGCTGCTCATACGAAAAGCGTACGCGCGGCGGGCCGGCCCGGCGATCACGTCCCTGTCCCTGTCACTCCCAGGATGAGCGGGGCCTACCCGCTAGGCCGACGCAGCCCCCAGCATGGATAACGGAACAGCCGATCGAGTCAGCAGCCAAGCTGGAACAGGCAGCCAAGTTAGAACCGATAGGGAGTGTCATGTCCATCGCACTGATCACCGGCGGCAACAAGGGCATCGGGAAGGCGACCGCGCGCCGTCTGGTCGAGCTGGGGCACACCGTGTACATCGGGGCCCGGGACGCCGAGCGCGGCGAGGCCGCGGCCAAGGAAGTGGGGGCGCAGTGGCTGGCCCTCGACGTCACCAGCGATGCCTCGGCCACCGCGGCCGCGGCCGAGCTCACCGGGCGGGAGGGCCAGCTCGACATCCTGGTCAACAACGCCGGCGTGACCGGGGCCCACGCGACGATCGAGACCCTCACCGCCGAGGCCATGCGCGAGGCCTACGAGGTCAACGTGTTCGGGATCGTCCGGGTGACGCAGACCTTCCTGCCCCTGCTGCGCGCGTCGCAGGCCCCGGTCATCGTGAACGTGGGCAGCCTGCTCGGCTCGTTCGGCGCCGTGGCCAACCCGTACGGCCAGCAGTACGCGATCTTCGCGCCGATCTACGGCTCGGCCAAGTCGGCGGTGCACATGCTCACCGTCCAGTACGCCAAGGAGCTGCCCGGGATGCGCGTCAACGCGGTCGAGCCCGGTTACACCGCGACCGACCTGAACGGCGGGCACGGGCTGCAGACCCCCGAGGAAGCCGCGGCCAACGTCGCCCGCTGGGCCACCATTGGCCCCGACGGCCCCACCGGCGCCTTCTGCTACAAGGAGACCCTGGCTCCCTGGTAAGCCAGCTCAGGGGCTTACACCCGTCCCGCCTGCGGAGTTACGATGCCCAAGGCAATGTCGCACCTCCGCCGGGCGACACCGGAGTCGCCCGGCGGGACGGCAGTTCGGGCGACCAGCCTGGGGAGCCGGTGCCGCCGCTCAGGCGGATTCTTCAGCTGGACGTCTCGCGCCAGGGATCGATGATCTCGATGCCGGTGCCGTCGAAGTCGGCCACGTTCCGGGTCGCCAGCGCGGCGCCCCGGGACCGGCAGACCGCCGCGATCAGCGCGTCGAATCCCGCGATCGGTTTCCCGGCGCGCGCACGGCTGCTGGCGATGGCCGCGTAGTGCTCCGCGGCCGCGATGTCCACCGGCAGAAGCTGATCGGCGAAGGCCGCGAAGATGTCGTCGGCCGCGGTGAGCAGGAGCTGCTTCCTGCGTCCGTCCGGCAGCCGGGCAATGCCGTAGCGGACCTCGGCCAGCGTGATGGTGGTCGTACGCAGCTCGCGCCGGTCCCGTTCGCGGACCCAGTTCGCGACGCCGGGCGCGGGCTCGGCCCGCATCAGCTCGGACACCACGTTCGTGTCGAGGACGATCATTCGGAGAAGTCCGCGGCCCGGGCGGCCTCGGAGCGCTCGGGCAGCTGGAGGTCGGCTCCGCCGAGCGTGCCGAACTGGTCGAGGAGCGCCGTGAACAGCCCGGCGGAATCGGCGGGCTCGCGGACGGCTTACGCCCGGATCTCGCGCCCCACGGCCTCCATCGACCGGCCGTGCCGGGGCGCCCGGCCCGGG
>CAXUJF010000056.1:825-5488 GCA_964250865.1 uncultured Streptosporangiaceae bacterium | reverse complement strand
CCGGGGGTACGCGGCGGGCGGGCGCCCGGCGCCCGCCAGCAGCGCGCCCCCCGGGGCCCCCCGCGCCCGGCGGGGCCGGGCCGCACGGACCTGAAGCCGCCGCTTCACCGTCTCATCGAGGTTGCGGATATTCAGCGCTGCCATTGATAGCACCTCCTGCTATCAATGATAACGGCCGTTCGGGATCTGGAACAGCGGCAGGCCCGTTCTGGTTGTCATAACCAGAGAGGAGGAACCAACAATGAACCGCAACATGAGCCCGCTGGCTCGTTTCGGCCGCCGCGTCGTCGCGATCGTCGCCGAGATGAACGACGCCGGGAACCGGCTGGCCAGCCCGCAGCACACCCCGGAGCGTTTCTGACCTCTCGAGGTCCGCTCCCACGTATCAGCCGCTAGCCGTCAGGTGTCCACTCCCTGCCGGCTAGCGCCGTCTCCGGCCGCTATCGTCTCAGGCCGGTTCCGTCTCCCGGCTGTGGCGGCGGCGCACGCCGGTGACGGGGCAGGCCACTGCGGGTCGGGGATGGTCTGCCGCAGAGCCGGGGCGACCTCGCTCTGGAACAGCTCCAGGCTGCCGGTGAACTGAGCCTGGTTCAGGTTTCCGCGATGGCCGCTGATGGCGATGAGCCGGTTGCCGAACGCCTCGTGGTAGCGGTTGACCTTCTCGATCACCTGCTGCGGGCTGCCGACCAGGGCCGAGCCCCGTCCCAGGAAGTCGTCGTAGCTGTCGTGGACGGCGAACGTGCCCGGCAGCTGCCCGGACTTGGCCACCATGGCCGCGAACCGCTCGTACACCGGCTGGTAGGCCGCTCGTGCGTCCTGTGAGTTTCGGGTCACGTACGTCTGCCCATGGCCCGCGCCCACCAGGGCGTCGGCCGGGTCGCGGCCGTAGTCGGCCCAGCGGTCCCGGTAGTGGCGGACCAGCTCGGCGTACCGGGTGACCGGGTTCATCCCGTTGGCCGAGAACACCGGGTCGCCGAACTCGGCCGCCAGCTCGACCGACCGTTCCGCGGTGGCCGAACCGTGCCAGATCCTGACCTTCGGCTGCAGCGGCTGCGGGTGGACCTCGGCCTCGGTGAGCGGGGTCTTCCTGATCGAAGCCACGCCCTCGGGGGGCGTCCAGGTCACCTTGTGCCCGGACCACAGCTGGCGCAGCAGCCGGTAGTTCTCCGCGATGGTGTCCCACGCCTCGAGCCGGCCGATGCCGAACAGCTCGGCCTGTTCGGGCCCGTTGCCCTTGCCGATGATCAGCTCGACCCGGCCGCCGGACAGGTGGTCGAGGGTGGCGTAGTCCTCCGCCACCCGCACCGGGTCCAGCACCGACAGCAGGGTGACCCCGGTGAACAGCCGGATCCTGGAGGTCAGCGCGGCGATGTGGCTCAGGACGACCGGCGGCGCGCTGGACAGGAACGGGTCGTGATGGCGCTCGCCGACCGCGAAGCCGTCGAAGCCGAGCTCCTCGAACAGGACCGCGTTGTCCACCGCCTCCGACAGCCGCCGGGTCGGATCACCGGGCTGGCCCGCGGCATCCGGGGCTCCTGCCAGCAGATCCAGGCCGATGAACTTCATACCGCCGCCGTCCCCGCGGCCACACTGACCCGGTCCCGCTTGGCCACCTCTTCGCGGACGATCGGGATCACCTGCTGGCCGATGTCGATGGCGTCGGTGAGCAGGTCGTAGCCGCGCATCGAGATGATGTCCACGCCCAGGTCGATGTAGTCCAGGATGGCCTGGGCCACGGTCTCGGGCGTGCCTACCAGCGCGTTGGAGTTGCCCGCGCCGCCGGTTACCGCCGCGGTCCGGGTCCACAGCGCCCGGTCGAACCGCTCGCCTTCGGCCGCGATCGCGATGAGCCGCTGCGAGCCGGTGTTCTCCGGGTCCTTGACCGGCCGCCGCCGGGACAGCTGCCCGCCGGACGCCGCGACCCGGGCCTCGATCCGGGCCACGATGCTGTGCGCCTTCTCCCAGGCCTGCTCCTCGGTCGGCGCGATGATCGGCCGGAAGGCGACCTGGATCTTCGGCACGTCGGCCCGCCCGGCCGCCCGGGCCGCGGCGTGCACCGACTCGATCTGCTCCGCGGTCCGGGTCAGCGGCTCGCCCCACAGGCAGTAGATGTCGGCTTCGGCCCCGCCCGCTGCGTACGCCGCGGCCGAGGACCCGCCGAACGAGACCTTCGGGCGCGGCTGCTGGACCGGGAACACGTCGCTGACGAAGTCGGCGAACTGGTAGTACTGCCCGTCGTAGTCGAACGGCTCGCGGGCGGTCCAACCCTGCTTGATGATCTGGATGCATTCCCGGGTACGCCCGTAGCGCTCGTCGTGGGAGAGGTAGTCGCCCTCCCGCTGCTGCTCGTGGTCGGTGCCGCCGGTGATGAAGTGGACCGTGACCCGGCCGCCACTGATCTGGTCGATGGTGGCGAACGTCTTGGCCGCGAACGTCGGGTAGGAGACGTTCGGCCGGTGGGCCAGCAGCAGCTGCAGCCCGTTGGTCCGGCTGGCGATGAACGCCGCCGCCGCGTTCGGGTCGGGCGAGCCTGAACTGTAGGCGAACAGCACCCGGTCCCACCCGGTCTCCTCGTGCGCTCGCGCCAGGCGCAGCGTGTAGTCCTTGTCGAAGCTGGCTCCCGACCGGGCACCGATCTCACTGCCGTCGTTCGTGGCCGCGATGCCGAGGAATTCAACGGGCACGAGGGCTCCTTCCGTCATTTCCCGCTATGTCTACCGGGACAATGGGGAAAGCTCCGGCCGTGGCCGGGCTATTCCTCGCCTCTAGCCTGACGCAGTCTCCGTATCCCCGGCCTAAGCCGGTCTCCGGGCCGCCTAAGAGGGGTCTCAGCTGGGAAATAAGGCTTTCTCCCGATGCCCTGAGGGGGGTCTTACGACGAGACTCAATAGTGACCGGCAAGGAGATGGCCGGAAAAACGAGGAGGAACGATGAACACCACCGCCACGCACAGCACCCGGGGTCCGCTCGCCCGCTTCGGCCGCCGCATCGCCGCGATCGTCGCCGAGATGAACGACGCCGGGAACCGGCTGGCCAGCCCGGAGCGCACCCCGGAGCGTTACTGACCCAGCTGGGCCAGCCCTCGGGGCCGCACGAACTGAATGAACCAGACGCTAAGCGCTAGCCGGTAGAGGCCTCGGGCCTCGCCGGCTAGCGCCGTTTCTGGCCCGCCGGGGCGCGACGACCACGGGCGATCCAGCCGCCCTGAGGCCATAGGCTGGAATCGTGGCAGGTGACGGCCGGAAGGCCACGTATGTTTCCCGGGCGGTAGCGGGCGGCTCCTGGGCGGTAGCGGGCGGTTTTGCCGCCTGGGCGGCGGCCAGGATCGCCGCGGCCGATCGCGTGCAGCGCACCGAAGGCCCGGTCGTGCCGTTCATATCGTTCACCCCCCAGGTGGCCAAGGCCGCGCCGTGGGCCGCGCTCGGGCTGCACCTGGCCGGGCAGCGGCGGCCGGCCGCGACCACCGCGGCGGCCGGGCTGGCGCTCCGGCTGGTGGTGCGATCGCGCGCGATGTTCCGGATGCAGCCGGGGGCCAGCGGGCCGATGCTGCGGGTCCTCACGTTCAACATGTTCTTCGGCCGGGGCGACGCCGAGGTGCTGGTGGCCCGGGTCCGTCAGCTCAGCCCGGATGTGCTGTTCCTGCAGGAGCTCACCGCGGACGCGGTGACCCGCCTCAAGCAGGCCGGGCTGGAAGAGCTGCTGCCGCACAACCAGGTCGAGCTCCGGGGCGGCCCGCGCGGTTCGGGGATCTACAGCCGGTTCCCGCTGGGCGAGGGCGTGGCCGTGCCACCGGCCCACGCGGCCCAGCCGACCGCGCTGCTGGAGGTGCCCGGCGGGCACCGGGTCGAGCTGATCTGCGTGCACTCGGCCACGCCCGCATCGGAGCACGGCGGTGCCGCCGCCCGGTGGCCGGCCGACCTGGCCGCGCTGCCCGCACCGGGCGACCGGCCGAGAATCATGTCCGGGGACTTCAACGCCACCCTCGATCACGCCGCGTTCCGCGGCGTGCTGAGCCGCGGCTACGCCGACTCCGGGCAGCAGGCCGCGGGCGGGATGACCCCCACCTGGGGCATGCCGCCGGGCCGGCGTGCCGTGCTCACCCTGGACCACGTGCTGGTCGATCGCGGCTGCGCGGTGCTGGCCTACTCCGTGCACATCATCCCGGGCAGTGACCACCGGGCCGTCTACGCCGAGATCCAGCTGCCCGAGCTCAGCGCCGAGTCCTAACCGCCCGAGTCGTAACCGCCGTGCGGTAACTGCGGAGTTTCCTGGCTGGGCACGTCGCGGAGCTGATGCCGGTCGGTGATCCCCAGCTTGGGGAAGGACCGGTACAGGTGGGAGCCGACCGTGCGCGGTGAGAGCGACAGCCGGTCGCCGATCTCGCGGTTGGTCAGGCCGTCACGGGCCAGCCGGACGATCTGGCGCTGCTGCGGGGTCAGCGCCATGAGCGCGTCGGCCGCGCCGGCCGCGCCGGTGACAACGACCCCACTCGCTCTGAGCTCCGCCTCGGTGCGCTGGGCCAGCGACTGAGCCCCCAGCCGCCGGAAGGTTTCCCGCGCGTTGGCCAGTTCCGGCTTGGCTTCGTTGATCCGGCGCCGCCGCCGCAGCCATTCGGCATAGTCCAGGCGGAGCTGGGCCCGCTCGAACGGCCACTGCTCTCCGG
>CAXUJF010000056.1:0-815 GCA_964250865.1 uncultured Streptosporangiaceae bacterium | reverse complement strand
CCCCCGCGGCGCGGGGGGGGCCGCGCCGCCCCCGGCGCCGGGGGCCCCCGCCCCGGGCGGGGGCGGCCAGGATGCCGCGGGCCCGGGCGACGAGCTGCTCCAGCCGGGGCGAAAGTGTTCCGCTCAGGTGGCCGAGGGCGCGCTCCACGATGACCCGGCCTTCGCGCCGCCGGTCGGCCCGCACTGCGGCCGTGGCCAGATCGGCCACCCCCAGGTAGGAGAAGATGTTGTGCACCGGCGCGCCCTCCTCGGAGAACAGCCGGCGCAGCAGGGTGAACGCCAGCAGATGGTCGCCCTCGGTCAGGGCCGCGACCCCGAGCGCCCGCCAGCCCCGCACCGCGATCAGCCCGTTTTCCGCCGGGTCGACCCCGGCCAGCGCCCGGTCCGCGTGCGTGCGGGCGGCCCGCCCGTCCGCCCGCAGGGCCAGGACGGTGGCCGCGATCACGTTCGCGGTGGCGGCCACGATGCCCATCTGGTTGGCCTCGGCCCAGTCCGCCGCCTCCGCCGCGGTTTCGAGCGCCTGGTCCCAGCGTCCGGTGTCGACGTACAGCCAGCCGAGCGCGGTCAGGCCGCCGCCGCTGATGCCCTGTACATGGCGTCCTGCAGCAACTGCATCCCCAGACCGGATTCGTCCAGCAGCCAGGCCGCGGAGCCGATCCGCCACTTCGCCGATTCCGTCACCGGCGAGCCGGCCGCCTGGCGCAGGTAGGCCACGAGCTCGCCGCGGCTGCCGAACGGGTCGGTGCAGGCTCGTATCCAGGCCTGCTGCGGCCCGGCATCGCCGGACGGCCCGGCATCACCAGACGGCCCAGCAT
>CAXUJF010000055.1:16601-18491 GCA_964250865.1 uncultured Streptosporangiaceae bacterium | reverse complement strand
CGGCCGTCAGCCAGGCCGCCAGCCCGTCCGCGCCGCCGAACCCGCCGACCCGGGGCCGCCCGGCCGGCCGCGCCGGGTCGCTGGTCCGGCCGGCCAGCGAGCTGATCACCTCGATGCCGGGCTGGTCCGCTAGGCGGGCCGCCAGGTCCCGCGCCTCATCAGTGCCACCCAGCACCAGCACACGCTTGGTCACGACTGCATCGTAGGGTGCGGTCCATGAAGAAGATCGCGGTCATCGGCATCGGCGCGGGCGATCCCCGGCACGTCACGATGGAGGCGGTGGACGCCCTGAACGAGGCGGACGTGTTCTTCGTGCTGGACAAGGGACCGGCCAAGCAGCAACTGCTCGACGTGCGCCAGGAGATCCTCGACCGCTACGTGCGCGACCACGAGTACCGGCTGGTGCACGCGCCGGACCCGGAACGCGACCGCACTGCGGGCGGCCACGCCGAAGCCGCGGGTGAGTACGCCGAAGCCGTGACCGACTGGCGCCGCCGCCGGGCCGACGCCTACGAGCAACTGATCACCACCGAACTGGGCGACGACGAGACCGGCGCCTTCCTGGTCTGGGGTGATCCCGCCCTGTTTGACAGCACCCTGCCGATCCTGGCCGACGTCGCCGCCCGCGGAGTCCCCTTCGACCTGGCGGTCATCCCCGGGATCAGCAGCGTTTCCGCGCTCGCCGCCCGCCACCACATCGGGCTCAACCAGGTCGGCTCGCCGGTGACCGTGACCACCGGGCGCCGCCTGGCGGGGGAGTGGCCGCCCGGCACCGACGACGTGGTGGTGATGCTGGATTCCCGCCAGGCCTTTCAGCAGTTCACCCACGACGACGTCGACATCTTCTGGGGTGCCTACCTCGGCACCCCAGACGAGATCCTCATCGCGGGCCCGCTGTCGCAGGTCGCCGACCGCATCGTGGCCGAGCGAGCCGAGCACCGCGCGCGCAAGGGCTGGATCATGGACACCTACCTGCTGCGCCGGACCGCGGTGACCTGCACCGGCCGAAGGACATAAGTCACGATTTGTTTTGAGTAGGCCGGCCATGACAACGTAATCGGTCACTGGTGCGTCCAACTACATCGGGACAAACGAACAAATATGCAGCGATGGCCAGCCGACGGATGGCCCGTACCTGCACCCAGGCCTGGGGGGGCTACTGAGAGTATGCCGACGACCAGCAATATTGCATGGCAAGAAGTTCCGCTTTCGTACGAACAAGAACAATTGTGGTTTTCGCACCACTTCATGCCGGAATCGTCTCTGGATCACGAATGCGTGATGGTCACGCTCCCGGCCGGGAAACTGGACGCCGAGGCGCTCCGGGAGAGCCTCGACGCGTTCAGCGAGCGACACGAGATCTGGCGGACCACCTTTCCCCGGGCGGACGATGGCACCGGCCGCCCCGTACAGATGGTGCAGTCGGAGGGGCAGTTCAGCTGGTCGGTCCTGGACCTGAGCGACCGGTCCAGCGCTGAGGCTCAGGCGGAGGCACTGCGGCGCGTACAGGCGGAGGCGCAAGAGCCCTTCGACCTGGCCGGCGGCCCGCTGGTGCGCGCCCTCTTGGTGCGGCTCAGCCCGGACCAGCACTGGCTGTATCTGACGCTGCACCGCATCGTCGCCGACTGGGTCTCGCTGACCGGGATCTTCCTGCCGGAACTGCAGGCCCTGTACGAAGCCAGGATGCAGCGGCACACGGCGGATCTGCCCCAGGTGGAACGGCAGTACACGGACTATGCCAACTGGCAGCGGAACCGACCCGGCGCCGAGCGGGCGGAGCACCTGCGGTTCTGGAAGGAGTACCTGGCGGGCGCGCCCCCGCCGGAGGAAAAGCGGGCGGCCCACCGGCGGCCCAGCACACCATCTCGGTGACCAGGAACTTGAACCCCG
>CAXUJF010000055.1:0-16591 GCA_964250865.1 uncultured Streptosporangiaceae bacterium | reverse complement strand
GCCCACGGGGCCGCGGACCCGCCCCGGGGCCGCGGGGGGGGAGCCCGGGCGGTTCTGTACGGAGTCCGGGGGGGGCGCGCCCGCGACGCTGGAACTGCGGGCGGACCACCGGCGGCCGAGCGGGCCGCAGCTGCGGGGCGGGGTGCAGCCGTTCGAGCTGAGCCCGCGGCTGGCGGCCGGTCTGCGCGAGCTGAGCAGGCGGGAGCAGGTGCCGCTGCGGACGACGCTGACGGCGGCCTTGGCCACGTTGCTCTACCGCTACACCGGGCAGGAGGACCTGCTCGTCGGGACCATCCCGGAGCGCGGGCCCGGCCCGCTGGCCCAGCCGATGATGGGGTGCTTCCCCAACACCGTGGTGCACCGGGCCAACCTGGCCGGGGAACCGGCCACCCGCGAGCTGCTGCGCCGGACTCAGGCCGCCAGCCAGGACATACTCCCGCATCAGAACGTGCCCTTCGACGCGGTGGTCAAGGAGCTGAAGCCCGAGCACACTCCCGGGCGCCCGCCGCTGGTCCAGGTGGCGCTGGCCGTCGCGCCTGCTGTGACTACGGCGCCCGCCCACCCGCCGGTGTCCAGCTCGGCCTGGGCGCTGACCCCCGTGGGCCTGGACGCCCCAGCGCCCAAGTTCGACCTGCTCGTTGAGGTGGAGGAACGGGCCGAGGGCCTGGGCGGCCGGCTCGTCTTCCATCGCGGGCTGTTCGAGCCCGAGACGATCGAGCGGATGGCCGGCCACTGGCAACTGGTGCTCGAGGGGATGGTGGCGACACCCGAGCGGCCGGTTACCGAACTGGACCTGCTCACCGCGCCGGAGCGGGCCCAGCTGCTGAAGCAGTGGAGCGCGGGCGGTGCGGTGCCGGCCGGGCCGGACGTCGCGGAGCTGATCGAAGCGCAGGCCCGGAAGAGCCCGGACGCGATGGCGGTGGTGTGCGGGTCCGAGCAGCTGAGTTACGGCGACCTGAACGCGCGGTCCGGCCAGCTGGCCCGGTACCTGCAGGAGCACGGTGTAGGCCCCGGCGTGGCCGTGGGCGTGTGCCTGGAGCGCTCGCCCGAGCAGGTGATCGCGCTGCTGGCCATCTTCCGGGCGGGGGGCGTGTACGTGCCGCTCGACCCGGCGGCCCCCCCGGAGCGGATCCGTTACGTGGTGCGGGACGCCGGTATGCCGCTCATGCTGACCCAGGCCCGGCTCCAGGAGCGGGTGGACGGGACCGGAACCCAGGTGGTGTGCCTCACCGACACCGACACTGAGGCGGCGGAAGCGACGGCGGCCGAGCCGGGCCAGGAGCAGCCGGCGCCGGTCAGCCGGACGGACCAGCCGGCGTACATCATCTACACCTCGGGTTCGACCGGGCAGCCCAAGGGCGTCGTGGTCGAGCGCGGGGCACTGTCGGCCCACTGCCGGACGATCATCAAGCTATGGGGTCTGGGCCCGCAGGACCGGGTCACGCAGTTCAGCCAGTACAACTTTGACGCCTCGCTGGAGCAGATCCTGCCCGCGCTGGCCGCCGGAGCCCGGCTGGTCATGCGGGGTGATGAGATCTGGTCGCCGCGTCAGCTGCTCGAGGAGCTCCAGACGCAGCAGGTGACGGTGATGATCCTGCCCGCGGCGTACTGGCAGCAGGCGGTGCGGGAGTGGGCTCATACGCCGGGTGCGCTGGCCGGGATGCCGCTGCGGCTGGTGGTCTCGGGCGGGGAACAGCTGAGCCGTCCGATTCTGCAGCAGTGGCCGCGAGTCGGCCTGCCGCAGACCCGGCTGCTGAACGTCTACGGCCCGACCGAGACCACGATCACCGCAACCATGGCCGAGATCCACCCGGACGATGAGTGGATCACGATCGGGCGGCCGCTGCCCGGGCGGACGACCTACATCCTGGACCACCGGGGCCAGCCGGTCCCGGCCGGCGTGGTGGGGGAGCTGTACGTGGGCGGCGGCCTGCTGGCGCGCGGTTACCTGAACCGGGCCGAGCTGACCAGCGAGCGCTTCGTGCCCAATTCCTTCGCGCCCGATTCTGCGGCGGGGGAGCCGCACGCGCGGCTGTACCGGACCGGGGACCGGGCCCGTTACCTGGCCGATGGCCGGATCGAGTATCTGGGCCGGGAGGATCAGCAGGTTAAGATCCGCGGCTACCGGATTGAGCTGGGTGAGGTGGAAGCGGCGCTGGCCCAGTACCCGGGCGTCGCCGAGGCCGTGGTGGTGGCCCGGCCGGGCAGCCGCGGGGCGGAGCTGGCCGCGTTCGTCGTGGCCCGGCGCGGAGTTCAGCTCGACCAGGCCGAGGTGCGCGGGTTCCTGCGCGACCGGCTGCCCGCCTACATGGTGCCGCCGGTGATCGAGCCGCTGGCGGACCTGCCCTGGCTGGCCTCAGGCAAGCCGGACCGGCGGCGCCTGATGGAGATGCCGCGCGAGTCGGAGCGAACCGAAGAGGGCTACCTCGCGCCCCAGTCGCCGATCCACGAGCAGCTGGCGCAAGTCTGGGAAGAGCTGCTCGACATCAGGCCCATCGGGATCAGCGACAACTTCTTCGACCTCGGCGGTCATTCGATGCTGGCGGCCCAGCTGATCGACCGGATCGACCAGCGCTACGGCAAGAAGGTGACCCTCTCGACGCTGTTCGGGAAGCCGACGATCGAGCAGCTGGCCGAGGAGCTTGATGACCTCGGTGCGCCGGTCGACGACCAGTCCCGGCGGGTGCGACTGCGGCCGGTGCAAACGGCCGGGACCAGGCGGCCGTTCTTCTTCCTGCACGGAGACTGGACCGGAGGCGCCTTCTACTGTTACGCGCTGGCTCGGGCCTGCGGTCCTGAACAGCCCTTCTACGCGCTCGAGCCGTACGTGTTCGGCCATCAGGACCAGGACAAAGATGAGGTTCTGGCCTTGGAGGCGGTGGCCGCCGCGCACCTGGACGCGATCCGGGCCGTGCAGCCGCAGGGACCCTACCGGCTGGGCGGGTTCTGCAACGGGGGGCTGCTGGCTTATGAGATGGCCCGCCAGCTGGAGCGGCAGGGGGAGCAGGTGGAGTTCCTCGGCCTGGTCAACCCGTCGGCGCCATTCCAGAGCGGTCTGATTCAGGGCATGGTCGACGCGCTGAACGGGATGCTGCGCGTGCCGAAGGCCGCTCAGGTGACCGGTTATCTGCGGGTGCGGCAGGCGTTGCGTCATGTCTACCGGCGGCTGCGGCCCGATGGTGAACGGGTGGAAGACTTCGGGAAGCTGCTGGTGATCGAGCCGCGCCTGGCTGCGATGTTCCCCGCGGCCAGCGCGTTGTACCGGGACTACGTCGGGGTCTTCAGCTGGCTGGCCGGACGTTACCGTACTGGCCGCTACAACGGCACCATGACCTTCTACTGGGCCCGCGAAATAGTGGACGACGGTACCCGGGCCTGGCAGCCGCTGCTGGCGCCTGATGACTCGGCCCGCTACCAGGAGCACACGATCGAGGGAGCGCTCATGTCCAGCGTCACCGACCACGTCGAGGGACTGGGCCGCCTGCTGAGTGCCGACCTGGACCAAGCCGGAGCACCCAGCTCGGCCCGTGTCATGTCGGCCCGTGTCATGTCGGCCCGTGTCATGTCGGACCGTGTCATGGAGGAGTCGCGGTGAAGATCGCATGCGTAGGTGCGGGGCCGGCGGGCTTGTACTTTTCGCTCCTGCTGAAGCTCCGCCAGCCGGAGCACGAGATCACCGTCTATGAGCGGAGCGCGCCCGGCGTCACGCGGGGCTGGGGCGTGGTGTTCTGGAACGACCTGCTGGACCAGCTGCGCAGCGCCGATCCGGAATCGGCCGATCAGATCGCTCAGGCCGCGTTCCCCTGGAGCAACGAGATCGTGGACGTGGCGGGCACGCCGATCCTGCACGGCGTCAGCCAGGGCTACGGCATGAAGCGGCGCCAGCTGCTGGACATTCTGGTGCGCCGGGCGCAGGAAGCCGGCGTACGGATTGAGTTCAGCCACGAGGTGACCTCGGCGTCGCAATTGCCGGAGACCGATCTCATCGTGGCCAGCGACGGGGTGAACAGCCAGCTCCGTCAGGAAGCCAAAGGCATCGAGACGGACGTGCGCCCGGGCACCAACAAGTACATCTGGCTGGGCACGGAGAAGGTGTTCAGCACGTTCACTTTCCCCTTTGTGGAGACGGGCAGCGGCTGGGTGTGGGCCCACGCCTACGGTGTCGACGCCGGCTCCAGCACCTTCATCGTGGAATGCGGCCAGGAAACCTGGGCTGGACTCGGATTCGACACGATGCCGGCGGCGGAATGCCTGGCCGCGCTGGAGAAGATCTTCGCCGCGCAGCTGGAGGGACAAGGCCTCATTGGGCAGACGGCTGACGGGCTGAACGCGCAGTGGGTGGATTTCCGCACCATTACCAACGACCGCTGGTACGACGGCAAGGTCGTGCTGATCGGGGACTCCGCCCACACCACCCACTTCAGCGTCGGATCCGGGACGAGGCTGGCCATCGAGGACGCGATCGCGCTGGCCAGCAGCGTGCAGCAGCATGATGACGTGAGCACGGCCCTCGCCGCGTACCAGCGGGAACGGCAGGAGGCGATCCTGCGGACACAGATCGCGTCCCGGTACAGCTCCCAGTGGTTCGAGAACGTCCCCCGCTACATCGGCCTCACGCCACGGCAGTTCTCCGCCCTCATGCGTCGGCGGCGCTCCCCGCTGATGCCGTACATCTCCCCGCAGCTGTACTACTGGTCCTGGCCGACGACGCGGGAGCCGCCGTTCGTGGACACCCTGCGCCGGCTGGCGGGCCCGGTCGCGGCCAGGGTCTTCGGCCTGCTGCAGCGGTCACGCCGGCACTGACGCCACGACTCCGCCGCCGGTCCCTCCGCCTGCCCGGGCGCATCGAGTTCTTCCAAGTAGCTGCGCAGGGTGCGCGGGCGCTGCCGTACCGCCCGCAGGGTCACGCCGTTAAAGCCTTGGCCGGCAACGCAATGGAAGAGCCGGCCATCGCCCGGTCCTGGCGCTCGCTGATCAGGCGCAACGCACCGGCCGGCCACCGCGAGCACATGATCGAGGGCGCGTTGATGTCCAGCGTCACCGAGCACGTCGAGGGGCTGGCCCGCAAGCTCAGTGCCGACCTGGACCAGGCCGGGCGATCCACCACCCTGGCCAAAGCAGCACACTGAGTGCATGCGCGTACTCGTCACTGGCCACCGCGGAAACGTTGGCGCGCCGGTAGCTCGGCAGCTGACCAGCCTGGGTCATGACGTCACGGGATTCGACCTCGCCGACGGCGACGACCTTCTCGATCTGGCCCAGGTGAAAGCGGCGGCCGCGGGCTGCTCGGCCGTGGTCCATCTCGGGGCGGTGGCCCATGACTCGCTCGGTAGCCCCGAGCAGATCATGGCGGTCAACGTCCTGGGCACCTGGCACACGCTGCTGGCGGCCGAGCAGGCCGGAGCGCAACGCTTCGTCCATTTCTCCAGCGGTCAGGTCTTCGGGACGTCGGAAGGCGAACGGCTCCCCGATTACTTTCCCCTGGACGATGCGCATCCGCGCCGGGCCATGCACCCCTACGGCCTGTCCAAGATCCTCGGTGAGGATCTGTGCGCCGGTTTCAGCGCCCGCACCTCGATCCCGACGGTGTCGCTGCGCCCAATGTGGGTCTGGCATCCGGACCAGTACGAAAAAATCGAGGCCCGGTGGCGGGCTGACCCCGCCTCGGAGTGGGAGCCGTTCTGGGAGTTCGGCGCGATCGTAGATGTGCGGGACGTAGCGTCGGCGGTCGAACTGGCCCTGGCGGTTCCCCTGACCGGGCATCACCGGGTGACCCTCTGCGCCGCCGACATCGCCGCCACCAAGCCCAGCCTGGCCATGGCCGCCCAGCTCGCCCCAGACGTGCCGGTTAAAGATAAGGCTCTTTACCGAGGACGGCCGTGGCGGGCCCTGGTCGACTGCTCGGCCGCCGAACACGTCCTGGGCTGGCACCCCCGCTTCACCTGGTCGCGACGCGGCCGGGAATGACTGGTTAACCCTCCCGGGCACTTCGCTGCCGCTAGCATGCCGGTTTAGCTATTCCGGCAGCTCCGGGGGACGACAGCCGGCAGGGGGAGGACGCAGCCAGTGGCTCGCCTGGCGATTACGAAGGACGTCCTGTCGGCCTTCGGCAAGCTCGACAAGACCGTCCAGGGCGCGGTCCAGTCGGCCATTTCCGACTTTGCCAGCGGCGATCACGGTGCGGCGCACCTGGAAAAGGTGCCCGGCCGCCTGGACGACCGGATTCGCCTGCTCCGGGTCGATGACGCCTGGCACGGCGCCGTGCTGGTCCCGGACAGCGGGGACACCTACTGCCTGCTCACGATCCTGCCTCGCGATGAGGCCGTGGGCTACGCCGCCAGCCGTCGCGTCGTCGTCAACCAGGTCACCGGCATGCTGGAAGTCTCCCATCCGGACGCTTACGCACAGGTACAGCCGGTCCTGCAGGCTTCCCTGCAGGCTTCCGGGGCGGCGACGGCCGACGCTGCCGGGGCGCGGCTGTTCGGCGACGTCAGCGAACCGGACCTGGCCCGGCTGGGTATCGACCCGCGCATGCGGAAGCTGGTCCGCCTTCTGGTCAGCGAGGCCGACCTGGACGACCTCCAGTCGGTGCTGCCCGCAGCGCAGTACACCGCGCTGCACGCACTGGCCAGCGGGATGACGGTCGAGGAAGCCCAGGCCGAGGCGGCGCAGCTTCTCGCGGGTGTCGCCAAGAACCAGCGGATCGACCCCGGTGATCTGGTCGCGGCCATGGAACGGAGCCCGGCCCAGGTCGCGTTCGTGTCGGGCCGCGACGAGCTGCAGCACATCCTGGCCTACCCGTTCGCGGCCTGGCGGACCTTCCTGCACCCCAGCCAGCGCGAGACCGCCTACCGGCCGAGTTACAGCGGCCCGGCCCAGGTGACCGGCGGTCCCGGGACGGGCAAGACGGTGACCGTGCTGCACCGTGCGGCGTTCCTGGCCGCACGCACCGCCGGGGCATCGCCGCCCAGCCCAGCTGAGTCGTCAGGCCCAGCTGAGTCGCCTGGCCCAGCGCAGGCGCCGGTCCTGCTGACCACGTTCAACGGCAACCTGGCCGAAGCCCTGCAGTCCCAGCTCGACCTGCTGATCCGTGACCCCGCGGTGCGCCGCCTGATCCAGGTCCGCAACGTCGACCGGCTGGCCTACAGCATCGTCACCGAGGCTCGCGGCACTCCGGTCATCGCCGATGAACGCGTCCTGCGCGCCCGCTGGGCCCAGGCGGTGGCGGCGCTCGGCCTGGACTTCACCCCGGCCTTCCTCAAGAACGAGTGGGAGCAGGTCATCCTGGCCCAGGACCTGCGCAGCGAGCAGGCCTACCTGGCCTGCCCGCGGACCGGCCGTGGACGCCCGCTGACCAAGGCTCAGCGGAGCCGGGTCTGGCAGGCCACCCAGCGCGTCCTGGCTGAGCTGGACGCCGCCCACCAGACCACCCACCTGCAACTGGCCAACGAGGCCGCGCACCTGCTCCGGGAGTGCGAAGCGCCGCGCTACCAGCACATCCTGGTCGACGAGGCCCAGGACCTGCACGCGGCCCACTGGCGGCTGCTCCGCGCGGCGGTCACCGAAGGACCGGACGACCTGTTCATCGCGGCCGATCCGCACCAGCGCATCTACCCCAACCGGGTCTCGCTGGCCAGCCTGCGGGTCAGCGTGCGCGGGCGGAGCCGGAAACTGTCCCTGAACTACCGCACCACCCAGGAGATCCTGGCCTGGGCCATGCCGCTGCTCGGCTCTGATCCGGTCACCGGCCTGGACGGCGAGGTCGATTCGCTGCTCGGCTACCGGTCCCCGATGCATGGCCAGCGACCGCAGGTCCGCTGGGCCGCCACGCGCGGCGAGGAGTTCGTTTTTCTTTTTGAACAGGCTCGCTCGTGGCTGGCGGCCGGCTTCGAGCCGGGAGCCATCGGGATCGCGGCCCGATCGGCTGGCCTGGTGCGGGAGGCCCGCGATGCCCTTAGCGCCGCCGGTCTGGCTACCACCCCCGTCACCGGCCGCGGCGATACCCCGGGCGTCCGGGTCGGCACCATGCACGCCATGAAGGGCCTGGAGTTCCGGGCCGTTGCGGTGATCGGCGTCGAGGAAGGCGTGGTCCCGGACCCGGCCGCCCTCACCACCGACGACGACGACCCCCAGGCCCACGCTCAGGACCTGCAGCGGGAGCGTTGCGTCCTGTTCGTGGCCTGCACCCGGGCCCGGGATCACCTCTACGTCTCCCACGCGGGCGAGCCAAGTCCGTTCCTGCCCCAGTGATCATTCCGGCCGCAGAAAATGGCGATAGGCCGGGAGGGTGTCCCGGCCTATGCTCATGGCGGGGTCTCCGTGTTCTGCGGTTTGTTTCTTGCTGATAGATCCAGTTTCGATCTAGGCGGAAACAAAAACCCTGGGAAAACTCCCTAGTCGCCACACCCTAGGGACCCGCATCGACAATTGATCAGTCCAGGGGCGCCGTCAGCTCAACGTTGATGTCGTCGGGGTCCTGGAAGGACAGGATCGCGATGCCCGCGTCGGTCAGGTCCTTGACCTCGCCGTGCTTGATGTCGTTCTTGGTCAGGGCCTCGGCGGCTCGCTCGAGGTCCGCCCGGGAGGCGACGGCGAAGCTGAGGTGGTCGAGCCCCGTGCGCTGGGAATCGAACTGCGCCGTGCCGACCGGCCGCAGGCCGAACAGGGCGCCTTGCGGGGTCTGGTAGACGGTGCCGCCGTAGAACTTCTCCGGGGAGCTGGCCACCCCGGGCTCACCGGCTGACTCCGAGGCGTCGACGGCGACCGGCCAGCCGAAGACCTGGTCGTAGAAGGCCTTCGAGCGGTTGATGTCTGTGACCGTGAGCCGAACGTGGGCGAATCCCGTGCTGTTGATCAATGCCATGCGCCTGCCCCTACCCTCTGAGCAGCACATACACCTGTCCGCCGGCACGCAAAAGGCAGGGAGATGACACTCCCCGCTGTCCGGTGGCCAGCAGCAGCGGGTCGCGATCGCCCGGGCCCTGGCCGGCCGCCCCGATCTCCTGCTGGCGGACGAGCCGACCGGCCAGCCTGGTTCCGAGACGGCCAAGCAGATCATGCGCCTGCTGCGGGTCGTCGTGCAGTCCGAGCGGGTGACCGCCCTGGTCGCCACCCACGACCCGAACCTCATCGACCTGGCCGACCGCGTCCTGTACTCGAAGACGGTCAGATCCGGGCCGGCTGAAGGGTAGGGCGGGTTACCGGACGTAGTCGTCCACGGTCAGGCCAGGACCGACGATGTTGATTCCGTCGCCCGTGGTCTCGAACAACGCGAACTCTCCGCCGCTCTGCTCGCCGGTGACGAGAAGCCGCTGCGGCGGCGATCGCCATGCCGGTGCTCCACCCCTCGGCCGGCCCGCGGGCCGGAGATCGCCACCCCGCGTCACAGCGCGGCCAGGCGTGGCGCAGCCCGTTCTCCCAATGCCCTGGCGACATCCGCCGGCAACGGCACGGTCGAGCCCTGGAATCCTCGGAAGGGCCAGAACGAGCTCAGCTCGGCTGCCGCGCGTAGTTCCACCCGCAGCAGCGGCGGATCGATGCGATGGTCAACCCTGATGTCGGTCCGCCACCGCGCGTACGGAGAGTCGCCCACCTGCCATTCGGGATCCTCGTAGGTGGGCGCCAGGATCGTGGCCAGATAGTAGATGCCCGGCGCGTCCCGGCCCACCACCTGTACCCAGACCCGATCGCCCGCCGCCGTCCGATCCCGGTACCGCGGCGTCCGCCACGACCGCAACGGCGACTCACCCAGCACGGCCTCCAGGTCATACCGCTTGCTCTTGCCGCTGCCCTGGAAGATCCAGTCCGTCATGGGAAAGAACGGTACCGGGATCGAGCCAGCCGCTGCGGCCGGGCCTCTCGCTCCTTAGGGCTGCTCCTGGCGCATGATGTCGAGCACCGCGTCGGTGACCACGAGGTCGGCTGCGGCCGCCTGGATCATCGCCCTGATCCCGCGAGCCAGCGTCATCTTGCTGATCGGCTGGTCAAGTTTCACGCTAGCCAGGGCCAGCCACCGATTCAGTAGCTGATAGTCGTCTGGGGTCAGGTCGACCGTGATCCGGACGGGTTTGGGACGGGATTCCTTATCGCGGGACTCTTTCGCTGGGCGGTCCCCACGAGGGGGCGGACCATAGGGCATAAACCAATTCTGCTGCACTTACTGCATCTACTGCAACGGGTGCATTCGTCGGCGAGCACCGGCCACCGCGGGCCGGGGTGATGTCTGGGTCCGGGCGGCCCCGGCTGCGGCCGCGCAGTCCGGGCAGTACCTCGTCTCGGGATGGCGGCCAGGTCATCGGCGGGGATCACTGACCCGGGTGTGGAGACGGGCAGTCCGCAAGCTTGGTATGGCCCGACAGAGTCATCTTGGATATCGACGGGAGACCATCTGCCTTTCTATCGTGCTGATGTGCGGATCGGGCGGGATGGTTCGTTGAGCGGGTGACACCTCTGTCGAATGCGTCCCGACCAGTCGCCTACGGGGCAGAGAAAGGGGATGGTACCGATGCAGTGGCGCGATGCCACCGTCGGTGGGATAAACACGGCAGGTTCGAGGGGCCCGGCTCTGCCGGTAGGACGTGACCTTCCTTGCCTGCAGGACCCGGCGGTTTTCTTCGCCGATTCTCCGGAGGATGTGGAGCGGGCGAAGGCCATGTGCCGGGGATGCAGGGCCAGGATCGCTTGTCTGGCCGGTGCGCTTGAGCGCAGCGAGCCGTGGGGTGTCTGGGGTGGCGAGCTGCTGATGCGCGGCGCGATCATTCCGCGCAAGCGCCCTCGCGGGCGTCCTCGCAAGAGCGAGGTGGCCGCTGCCTAGCCGGTCACTGGCTTTGGGAGGCAAGTGCTCGGCCCAGCATGCGCAACGCCGCCGGCAGTTCGGTGGTGCTGACCGCGCCGAATCCGATCACGAGGCCGGGTTGCGCCGGGCTGGTGCGGAAGCAGTCGTGCAGGCCTGATACGGCAATTCCGTGCCGGGCCGCGACCTGCAGCACCTCCTTCTCGCGGAGTCCTTCCCGCAACATGGCGGCCACGTGTAGTCCGGCGTTGGAGGCGCGCGCGGTGAGCTGGCCGGCCAGCGGGCCGGACAGCGCCGCGGTGAGGATGTGGTGGCGGTCAGCGTAGACGCGCCTGCTGCGCCGGATGTGCTTGTCGAGCAGGCCATCTTCGATGAAGCCGGCCAGGGCGGTCTGCATGGCGATCGGCGGATGCCAGTCGATCAGCTGCCTCAGCGCGATGATCGGCTCGGCCAGTGTGCTGGGGACTACGACGAAGCCGAGGCGGACCGACGGGGAGAAGGTCTTGGAGAAGGAACCTACGTAAACCACCCGGCCGCTCGCATCGAGGGCCTGCAGGGGCTCCAGTGGCCGGTCGACGTAGCGGAATTCTGTGTCGTAGTCATCTTCGATGACCGCGGCGTCGTGCTGCTCGGCCCAGCGCAGTAGCGCCCTGCGCCGTGGCATCGACATCGTCATGCCGAGCGGGTATTGATGCGAGGGCGTGACGTACACCATGCGCGCTGAGGGAGGCAGCAGATCCACGATCAGGCCCTGGTCATCGACGGGTACGCCCACGACCTTCGCGCCGAGAGCGCCGAACAGGCGCGCCGCTGGCACATACCCGGGGTCCTCGACCGCGACACAGTCGCCGGGCTCGAGCAGGATCCGGGCGACCAGGTCGATGGCGTGCTGGGTGCCGCAGGTGACGACGACCGTGTCTTCCCGGGCCGCCACCGATCGCGACCGGGCCACCCAGCCGGCGATCGCCCGCCGCAGCCTGATCCTCCCGGCAGGGTCGCCGTACTCTCGAGGCTCGGCGGCGACTGCGGCGGCGACCCGGCGGCGCCACATCGCCGCCGGGAACAGCGCGGGATCCGAAAGGCCCGGCCGGAGATCGAAACGGTAGCCGTACGAGGGCCGCCCGAAATACGGAGACCAGCCCGCGAACCTGGGGCTGGGACGAAGGGCGGCCGGCGTACTCACCGCCTTTGGTGCCGGGGACGCGGATGCCACCACGCTGCCGCCGCCGGCCCGTCCCTCCGCGTAGCCCTCGGCCACCAGGCGGCCGTACGCAGTCGTCACCGTATGCCTGGACACGCCGAGCTCACCGGCCAGCTGACGGCTCGGGACGAGCTGATCTCCGGGCAGCAGACGGCCACCAGAAATGGCCAGGCGGAGCTGCTCGTACAGCTGCCCGGTCAGCGGCGGCCCAGATTCCGGGTCAAGGAAAATGTCCACCTCACGGGTATAACACCGACTTGGTATGGCCGAACAGCGCAATTTTGGATATCGACGGCGAACCATCTGCTCCATAACTTGCTGGTAAGCCATCCGGGCGAAGCGATGGAAGGAGTAATCCGTGGCTGAGGTCCAGCAGTTCCTTGATGGCCTTTCCTTTGCTGAGTCGCTGCGCTGGCATCAGGACCGTCTGTGGCTGGCTGACTGGGGTGCGCAGGAGATCGTGGCGGTCGATAACCAGGGTCGGCCCGAGGTGATGGCCCGGGTTGATTTCCCCGCGTTTCCGATGTGCATCGACTGGCTGCCCGACGGCCGGCTGCTGATCGTCGCGGCCCGCTACGGACGGCTGCTGCGCCAGGAGCCAGACGGATCGCTGGTGACCCACGCCGACCTGAGCGGGCTGTCTGATCCTGGGCATCCCTGGAACGAGATCGTGGTGGACGGGCGGGGCAACGCCTACCTCAACAACCAGGGCTTCGACTTCCCCGGCGGCGAGTTCGCGCCCGGCACGATCGCCCTGCTCAAGCCGGACGGGTCAGCCCGGCTGGTGGCTGACGGGATAGCCTTCCCTAACGGTATGGCCATAACAGAAGACAACTCGACGCTGATCGTTGCTGAGTCATACGGTCAGAAACTGACCGCGTTTCAGATTGCTGCCGACGGCAGCCTGTCGCCGCCGCGGGTCTGGGCCAACCTCGGCGACGGGGTGCCCGATGGCATCTGCCTCGACGCCCAGGGAGCGATCTGGTACGCCGACGTTCCCAACCAGCGGTGCGTGCGGGGTGCGCGAAGGAGGAGATGTGCTGCAGACCATCCAGCTGGACCGCGGCTGCTTCTCGTGCGCACTCGGCGGCCCGAACCGAACCACCCTGTTCATGGTGGCCACCCACTGGCGCGGTACCGAGGGCATGGCTGAGGCGTCCCAAACCGGCCAGGTGCGGACCACCCGGGCGCCGGCCGCTGGCGCCGGCTGGCCGTGAGCCGACTCGCTGCGACGTGGGCCAGCCGCCGGCACAGGAGGTCATTTGTATGACCGCGATCACGATCGACGGCACCAAAGGCGGCCGCGTCTTTGATGGGGTCGGTGCCATCTCCGGCGGCGGCGGCAACTCGGTGCAGCTAATCAGCTACACCGAACCTCAGCGCAGCGACATTCTGGACTACCTGTTCAAACCCGGGGCCGGCGCGGCTTTGCAGGTCCTCAAGGTCGAGATCGGGGGTGATGCGTTCTCGTCCTGCGGGGCCGAGCCAAGCCACCAGCACACTCGTGGCGTCATCAACCCGGGCGGCGGCTACGAGTGGTGGCTGATGCGCGAGGCGAAGGCCCGCAACCCGGCCATCAAGCTGTACGCGCTGGCGTGGGCCGCACCCGGCTGGATCGGCGGGGGAGACTTCTGGTCCCAGGACCTGGCCGACTACCTGGTGAGCTGGCTGGACTGCGCCACTGGGCACGGCCTCACGATCGACTACCTCGGTGGCTGGAACGAGCAGGACTACGACGCGGCCTGGTTCAAGTCGCTGCGGAAGTCACTGGACTCGGCCGGGTACACCGGCACGAAGATCGTCGCGTCCGACAAAGATCCGTTCGACTGGGCGATCGATGGCACGTACCGGCCCGACGTGCCCTGGGCTATCGCCGCGGACATGACGTCCGATGCCGAGCTGGCCTCGGCCATCGGCGTTATTGGCGCCCATGATGTCTGCTCCTATCCGACCACCGGGATCCAGTGCTGGTCGACCGCGGCCGCGGTGGCCTCCGGCAAGCCGCTGTGGCACAGCGAAGTCGGCGCGATGCCGGGCACGGACGGCTCGGCGATGATCCGCTCGGTGATCCGCGGCTACCTCGACGCCCAGCTGACCGGCCACATCCAGTGGCCCCTGATCACCACGCAACCGCCCGGCTTGTACTACCTGGACCGGGGCCTGATCTGGGCGGCGCAGCCACGCTCGGGCTACTACCTCCCGAAGGCGATGCTCGGCACCATCGCTGCGATCACCCAGTTCACTGAACCCGGCTGGATCCATGTCGACAGTGCCTGCGGATACCTGGGCGGGGATCGGGCAGGAGGTTCCTATCTGGCCCTGCGGGCACCGGACGCCAAAGCCTGGAGCCTGATCGCCGAAACCACCACGGCCACCTCACCGCAGACCATCACCGTTTCTGTCCAGGGTGGCCTGCCGGGCGGCACGGTCCGCGTCTGGCGCACCAGCCCGGCATCGGCCAACCCGGCGGACTGGCTGCTGCGCCGGGCCGACATCACTCTCGACGCCGACGGAAGCTTCACTCATCGCTGCCTGGCCGGCTACATCTACAGCTTCACCAGCACCGCCGGCCAGGGCATCATGACCCCGGCCATCCCGGCCAGCCAGCCCTTCCAGCTGCCCTACTCCGACCCGTGGACTCCGGCGGCGCCTGCGGCCGGGACGATGCCGCCTTATCTGGCCCCGCAAGACGGCAGTTTCGAGTTCGTGCCCGCCGCCGACGGCTCTGGCGCCTACGTCGTGGGCCAGACCACCCCCCAGCGGCCGATCTTCTGGCACCCGCGCGATCAGGCCGCGACGCGGTTTCCCTACGCGGCCATCGGCACCAGCGAAATGGCCACCGACTACAAGGTCAGCGCCAGCATCTGCTTCACCGCCAGCGGCCAATCCGGCGGTCTCATCGCGCGGTTCAGCAGCCAGGGCAACCAGATCTTCAACTTCCGCGGCTACCTGTTGGATCTCGGGTCGGCCGGCGCCTGGTGGCTGACCAAAAACAGCATGAGCATCGGCCACACCGTACTGGCCAGCGGCTCAATAGCGGCGCCGCCGGCGGGGGAGTGGACGGCGCTCGCGATCGCGGTCCACGAGACGACGATCACCGCCTGGGTGGATGGCCAGCAGGTAGCGGTGGTCACCGACAATGACCCGAACTACGCCACCGGCATCCCCGGGATCGAGACCGACGCCTTCCGCGGCATCTGGTCATCCACCCAGTTCAAAGAATTCTCGGTCAGCACGAATTGAAGCCCACGCCCAGGACCTGGTGCGCTGGGTTTCGATGAGCGAGATCATGGGACCGTGGCCGATCATCCGGAGCGCTGGCGTTTCCCGTTCACCCAGGTCGAGCTGCGCCAGCTGTGGACGTACCGCGATGACGTTCTTACCGCCAAGGGGTACCCGTTCCCAAGTGGTGACACCAGGGCCGGGAGCTGGGCCTTGGTCGATCAGGCGACCGGTACCATCCAGGGCCTGGCGCCCCCGGGAGATTTCTCACGCCGGTTTCATCCGGTGGATGTGTTTGGTGACGTGCCCAGCCTGCCCAACTATCTGGGGACGATTACTGCCGCAGACGGTGCCGCGCTGGTGGATCTGATGCTCGATCGCAACCCCTTCATGCTGGCTAATGGACCCGGCCGGGTGGCCCGGCCCCATGCGCTCATGGTGCCCCGTACCCACCGGGATGGATGGTCGTTGGCCACGGCTCCGGAATTGGCGGCCCGATACACCGCGATGACCCTGATCGCCGAGTGGTACTGCAGCCTGGACGGCGGACAGGTGGTCTTCGGGGCCAACGACAGCGCCCTCAACCTGGCCTACCTGCTCGACGTGGAGGTCGCGAGTGGAACTGTCGCTGCCAGTGGCGCCGACGCGGTGATCACCAAGAATCCCCGCCAGGAGGCGCAGCACGCCCACCTGCATGCGTTCTACGTGGAAGATGATGCCACGGAGAACTACGAGTCTTCGGCCCTGCAGGGGTCCCCCGTCATTGCCGAGGGTCAGCGGGCGCTCAGCGCTGCGCTCGGCGCCGACGCCGTGCGGGTGGATCCAGGCGGCACGAATTTCGCGGCCGACATTCGGTCTGCCGCGCAGCCGTGGGGTGGCAGTTACTGCTCCTACCAACTGGGCGTCGACGGTCCCTTCTGGGTCATGCCTGACCTGGGACCGTCTCAGGATGACTTCAACCGGCGCCTGGCCCGGGCCGATGGCCTCCGGGCGGAGCCCGACCCGAACCTGGGCGGGGCTGTCAACCTGGTGCGGCCCACCCTGGCCGATGCCGGGCGGCTCCATGCGGCGCAACGGGCTGCAGCTCAACAGCGTGCGGGTTTCGAGACCTTCTTGACCCACCGCGGGCTGAACCCGCGGTCGCTGCACTGCAGAGGGCAGAAGGAGTAAACGCCGCGTCGGCGCTGATGTCACCCTCGGTGATCCCCAGACTCATCATGGGGGTGACAATAGTTAATCAGGACGATGAGATAATCTAGCTGAGCTGGCACTCCGGCACGGCCGAAGTTGTATCCAGCCGCAGCACTGCTCGGGACCCCGGCAGCCGATCCTTCACGGACCGCCGAGCCGGAGGCGTCAAGAGCCATGCTTGAACA
>CAXUJF010000054.1:0-18705 GCA_964250865.1 uncultured Streptosporangiaceae bacterium | reverse complement strand
CGCCGTGACGGCCAGGAATGGCTGATCGACCCGGGTGATCTGAGCCTGCTGCGCGACCAGCCCCCGCCGTCGCCCGGACGGCGGGCCCACGCCGACCGGGTCCCCAGCCTCATGGCCAGGCTGACCGCGGGCGACGAAGCGGGGGCCTGGCGGATCGTCGACGACGCGCTGGCCTCGGGCATGGACGTGAGCGGGGTCTACCTGGACCTGCTGGTGCCCGCGCTGCGCGGAGTCGGCGCGGCCTGGGCCGAGGGCACGATCTCCATCGCCGGCGAGCACCGCGCGTCCGCGGTGGCGCAGCGGATCATCGGGCGGCTGGGACCCCGGTTCGCCCGCCGGGGCCGCAAGCGCGGCACGGTGGTGACCGGCGGCCCGGCCGGGGAACAGCACGGCCTGCCCGGCGCGATCATCTCCGACCTGCTGCGCGGCCGGGGATTCGAGGTCATCGACCTGGGCGCCAACACGCCGGCCGCCTCGTTCGCCGAGACCGCACAGCAGGCCAGCCGGCTGGTCGCGGTGGTCATCGGGGTCACCGCGCCCGGGCTGGACGACAGCGTCCGGGCGGCCGTGGCGGCGCTGGCCGACGCCAGCATTGATGCCCCGGTGCTGGTCGGCGGGGCCGCGATCACCGGCGCCGGGCACGCTCGCGGACTGGGCGCGGACGCCTGGACCGGCCCGGACGGCCGCGCGGTGCTGGCCGCGGTGGACCAGGCCGCCGTGGATCGAACCGCCGGGCCGGGCTAACGCTGCTCCCACCGGGCCTATAACTGGGCCAGCCACCGCCACTTACCTGCTGCGATAACGCTGTGGCGGCAGCGACACAATGGGCTGAGCAAGGTCATTAGGCGGCGGTCGGCATTTGGTTGCGGGGAAAGCCAACTTCACTTCTCGGACGACTGTCCGCTTCGGCACTCTGCTACGCACTTGCGTACAGATAACCTCATTAAAAATACGCTATGACCGCCCTTAGCTGTGGTTAAATAATCTCTCAGATACGACTGAGTAGTCTTTGCTGATATAAAGCCGATCCGCTTAGTAAGACCTTACGAGGAGGAGACAAGATGGCGCAGAAGGTACAGGTCATGCTGCTGTGCGACCTGGACGACGGCAATGTCGACGCCGAGGAGACCCTGCAGTTCAGCCTGGGTAACGCCGCCTACGAGGTGGATGTCTGCGCCAAGCACGCTCAGCAGATCCGCGACGGTCTCCAGCCGTTTGTCGCGCAGGCCCGCAAGACCGGCGCGGCGTCGTCCGGCCGCCGTCGTCAGCGCACCGCCGGGACCCGGCAGGAAACCGCCGGCATCCGCTCCTGGGCCAAAGACCAGGGCATCCAGGTCAACGAACGCGGCCGCATTCCCGCCTCTGTGGTCAAGGAGTACGAGGCCGCCCACTAGCGGCGGCCATTCGGCAATTGGGCGGCCCGCCGCCGGGCCTGCCCGCCGGGAAGTAATTCGGCCTTTCCGGCCAATGTCTTTATCCCTGGCCTGACGGATCGCGGTTCAGCTGAGCGCGGCCCGGTCGCCGACGGAGACCGTACCGCCGGTCACCACCTGGGCGTAGGCCCCGAGGCAGGGTTTGACGCCGGCATCGGGGATGGCGACGCGGTTCTCGATCAGCAGGGCCCGGACCGCGTCAACGCGGCGGGGCAGCGCTCCGTGGGCCTGCGTCGGGACCGCGCAGCGCGGGGTCGGCAGCATCACCCGCAGCCGGGCCGGCCCGACCGACACCTCGCGTCCGGCCCAGTCGTTCTCGGCGAACGGCGCGCTGCCCGGGAGATGGACCACCAGGTTCGGGCGATAGCGGATCATCTCGGCCCCCACGTGGGCCAGCGTCGCCGACGTGATCAGGTGCACCGGCGCGAAGTCGACGAACGTCGCCCCCTCGGTGCCCCGGCCGATCTTCAGCACCTGGTACGGCACGTCGGCGTCGTCGCCCGCCTCGATCACATCTTCCGGGTCGGGCCGCCCCACCAGGGCCTGCTCCGGGCGGACCGTGGTCAGCTGGACGGGGCGACGCAGCAGCTCCGACAGCAGCGGCTCGGCCGCGGCGTCGTCCACGCCGATCGACTCGCCGTCCGGCAGCGTGATACGGGGCGACCCGCCGTTCCACTGCGCGGTGAAGGCCAGCAGCCCGCGCCACAGCCGCGGATGCTTGGCCGTGGCCACGTTCCCGGTCTCGACGTCGATGACCGCCGCGACCCGGTCCCCCTCCAGGCCGCTCGCGGTGAGCCGGGCCGAGCCAAGGTCCTCGCCCAGCATGGACTTGACCGGATAGCGGCGCAGCGCCACCACGGTCCCGGCGTCAGTCACTGCAGTCGCTCATCACACGACGGGGGGGTGATCAATGTCCCATCGGTATGCTGGTGCCCGGGCATCGGCGGGGAGGGTCCATGCGCCGTAGCCGGCACACGTTGCTTCGCCGCAAGGTATATCTGTCGGCTGCCGGAACGGCGATCATCGCACTGGTCATTCTCGCCGTTGTACTCCATCTGGGCGGTCACAGGGACGCCGGCGCCGGGCAAACCTCTGCTGTCGCGCCCGTCTGCGGAACCACCTCGGAGACGGCCGCGGGAGGTACGCTGCTCGGGGTCACCGCGAGCACCACGAGCACGCTCAACACGGCCACCGCCGAATTCGGGCCACTGCCGATCATCCGTGTCTACTACACCGGTATGCCAGATCCGCAGGCCTGGAAGACCGGCACACCGGCCCTCAACCGCTCCGCGGTGGTACTGAGCTTCCGTTCGCCGCCGGCCACAGTGCTGTCGGGCGCCGATGACGCCGCACTGACACATTTTTTCGACACCGCTCCAGCTGTGCATCCCATCTACTACTCCTACTATCACGAGCCTGAGCCTCTGGTCGAGAGCGGGGCTTTCACGCTCGAGCAGTACAAGGAGGCGTGGGCCCATATAGCCGCGATCGCGGCCCGAGTACACAACTCGTGCCTGGTGCCCACGCTGATCCTGATGAGCTGGGATCTCAACCCGGCGTCCGGCGTCCACTGGAAGGACTACCTACCCGCAGGCCACGTGGTGAAGAACCTGTCCTGGGACGCCTACCCGGCTGGCACCGTGCACGACTCGCATCCGCAGCCGACACCGGCGGCGCAGTTCATGGGTCCAGCCGAGGCCGCATCCCGCAGCGTCGGGCTCCCATTCGGGTTCGCCGAGTTTGCCCTCGGAACTCCGATGGGCCGACCACAATGGCTCAACCAGGTCGCCGGCTACCTCAGGCGGACCGGCGCCGCCTTCGGAACCCTGTTCAACTCGCAGTATTATCCTTGGATGGCGCTACGGGACCCGGCTTCCATCTCAGCCTGGCGTGCCGCCGTCGCGGGCTCTCGTCACCGCGCCTGACTCTCTGGCCGCCCACCACGGAAGCCGTTAGCCGGAAGCGTCAAATAAGAACCGATAAGCCCAAGGTGTCAGCTAGGCAACTGTCTTGCGCCCCGATGACACGTTGAGAAGTTAACTCCTAAAACGGGCTGCTACCTCCGCTATTGTGATCAAATGCGGATTGCGACGGTAACCAGATCACTATTTTCGAGCCGGGCGGGCAAGATGGCTGGCGCGTTGGCCGTGGGGGGCATGACGACCGTTCTGGGCAGTTGGGCAGTCGGAAAGCTGATGCAGAAGGACCTAGTTGTACGGCCGTCACGGCAGATATACGACCAGGTTCGCACGCGCCGGTCGCCCGCGGTGGCGCGCCGCCTCGAACAGACGATCACCGGCATGGGCGACTATCCGGTCCTCGTCCCCTTCTCATTGCTGGTAGGCGGCCTCGTCTCATATGAGCGGCGGGACTGGACACCGGTGCCTCTGCTCGTCAGTGGGCTGGCCAGCGAGGTTTACCTGCAGAAGAAATTGAAGATTCTGGTCAAGGGCAGCAAGCCGGCCGAGGAAGACTCGGTGGGGCCGCCCGGGGACTTTCCTTCCGGTGGGGCCGCGCGCACGCTCATCACCTTCGGGCTGCTGGCCCATCTACTGGCCGAGCAGTGGAATTCCCCAACTGAGCGACGGGCCATCTGGTCCATAGTGTCCGCCGTGATCCTGGCCCAAGGCGGCTCGCGACTGTACCTCGGCCGACATTGGCCCGAGGATATCTTGGGTGGCTGGCTGTTCGGCTGGCTGATCATGCGATCACTCGTCCGGCTCGCTGAGCTGGCCAGACCCGGTGAGGTCAGCGGCTGACCAGGAGAAAAGCGTGACCGAGGTGGTGACGCCAGAGCAAATCAGGACTTTAGTGCGCACGTCCAGTGGATCTCACCGGAAAGGGCTGGCCGACCTGACTGGGCTGCCGCGGCCTGGCTGAAGGAGAGGTCACCCGAGCCGTTGGCGTCCACCGTCACGGTCACGACCGTGGCTGCCGCGCGCAGGTTGTACGAGGAACTCCCCACGGCAACGTTCGGAGCGACACCGGCCAGTGACGCCTTCCGGTAAGTGCCGGGACCGCGGTAGGGCGATATCTCGGCCGTGATCGTTGCATTGTCACCCTCCGGCGGGCTCGGAATCTTGAATTGCTGTACGCGACCCTTACCAGCCGGAGTGCCCACCGTTCCGATGCGCGCACACGAACTCTTCGGGCTGGTTACGCCAGGAAAAGCGGAGAAAGACATGCCGACGCGCTGCGCGCCGGAAAAGCTGAGCTTGCCGTCGAACGCGATCAGACCGGCGATGATGTCTTTCTTCGGCGCTTTGCTGGTGCTGCTCGGGGACGGGGTCGATGACGGGACGCCAGCGGCTGCCGCCGGCGCTGAAGTGCTCCCGGCCGCAACCGTCGTCGATGACCCAGCCGATGACTTCGACGTCCCGCTGGAAGCGGCCGGCTTCGACGAGGTGCAGGCGGCGGCCAGCACCACCACGGCCGCTGTCGCGGGCAGGATGCGCCAGGCCGGCCATCCGCTGCGAACCAGCCGGGCGGATCGGGCCCTCTGGCCGTCATTGCTCATGGGAACCACCTTCAATCTCTGCTCGGGCCGGGGTCAGCCTCAGATGCCGCGTCCCCGGCGGTTCGCGGCCTGGACGATGGTCGTCGGTGAGATCACACCGGCGGCCACCGCGAGGGCCAGGTACGCGCGGCGCTCCTTGGGGTTGCCGCGCAAAGCTTGCCAACTGGACCGGATCGCCGCCGGGCGGCGGGCCAGGGCGGCCTCCGCGAAGGCGATCTGGCCCTCGATCCTGGCGTGACCGACCGGATCCGTACTGAATTCGGGGTACTTGGCCAGCAGGAACCGGAGCGCCGCCGCGATCGTCTGCCAGCGATCGGCGAAATATGACTGCTCATGCCAGAACACGTCGACCAGGGGCTGCTGGACAGCGCGGACACCGCCGTACCGGGCCGCCCGCAGCAGCAGGTCGTAATCTTCGCCGTAGGAGCCCGGGATCTTCTCGTCGACCAGCCCTATCTCCTCCAGGGCTGACCGGCGCATGACGAAGGTCGAGGGATGCAGCTCAGTGATCCGGTCACGAATGAGTTCGGTGAACCCGATTTCAGCGGGCGGAATCCGGACGACCGCGCTATCACCATGGTGGACGCGGATGCCGCTGGCCACGAAGCCGGCCGCCGACTGTTCGAGCAGCCCGACCTGCAGCGTGAGCTTGCCCGGCTGCCAGGAGTCGTCGTCGTCGCAGAACGCGATCATGGCGCCCCGCGACGAGGTGATCCCCGTGTTCCTGGCCCCGGCCAGACCCGGGGTGCGGGTGTTCGCCAGCGCCCGGAGCTGCCGTCCGTCCGGTACCTCGACCGGGACGTCTTCCGGCTCCTGCTGGTCGAAGACCAGTACACACTCCAGGTTCCCGGGGTAGTCCTGGCTGAGGATGCTGGCCACGGCGCGAGCCAGCAGCTGCGGCCGCCCCTTGGTGGCGACGACCACGCTCACATCGGGCCAGGACTCACCCGGCGGGATCGCCGTCAATGTTCCGGCACCGAGGCCGCCGGCCACGGCAATGGCCGCCCGAGCAGCTCAGCGAGGTCGCGGTGGTGCCCGGCCAGCGATTCGTTCAGCTGCCGCCGGGTCTCCGGCGCCACCCCCGGCGCGGGCAGGTAGTTGTACCTTTTCCGGTTACGCAGCCGATGCGGAGGCAGCCCGAGGAACTTCCACACCTCGTTCACCTGCCGATCGGGGTCCGCGTAGAACTCTTCGCTCACGGCGATGTGGACCTGCTCCCGGGGAAAAAACTTGAGCCAGCGCGGAAGCATGTCCAGGTAACGTCCCTGGGCCAGGTACGAGTGGTTCTCGTGCTCTGCGCTGACGTAACCGGGCTCGGCGATGATCCGCTCTTCTTCACCCCGCAGCCGGTCCGGCTCGGCCGCCAGCGCGTCTTCGAAACTCAAGGTCTCGCCGCCATGATGGGTTCGCTCTTTGAAGTGTGAATACGCCCGCTCCACCGGATCACGCAGCACCGCGATGACCCGCACCTGGGGATAGTCGCGGGCCAGCCGTTCTGGGGCCAGCGGGTGGAACAGGTAATACGGGCTCGACTCACCGCACATGACCGGGTGCCGCGCCGGCCGGGCCAGGTGACGGCCGCCGGCTTCCAGCGGAAAATGCGATCGGTACCACGTCAGCCCGTTCGCGTAGCGGGTGTCGTAGTAGTGCGGTCCCTTGATGTGCTGGCGGCCGGGGAACAACGGGACGATGCTCGGATGATCGAGCACGTAGTTGTACAGCGAGGTACTGCCACCGCGTTTGGCCCCGACGATCACAAAATCCGGCCCACGCCGCAGTCCTGCGGTTGTCTCACCGTATTTGCGCAGGACCTGTTTGGCGTTCTCACGTACCGCCTGGCTGACCGGTCCTCGGCCCGCTGCGTCCATCACTGCCTCCCCTTCGTGAATCGGGACCCGGCCGATCCCAGCGTGGTGAAGATGTCCGTCAGTTGAAGCGGCCCGCGCGCCGAATACAGGGCGATCCCGAACGTGCCCAGGCCCGCTACGACCCCCGCGCACAACGCGAGGAAGGTGGACCCCAGCAGAACGCGAGCCAGCACTGCGGGACCACCGAAACAGGCCACGGTGATGCCGGCCGTGAACCAGTAGCCCGGGCCGAACGGGTCGAAGCCCATGACCCACCAGATCTCACCCATGGCGGTCAGGTTGTCCACCGCGATGCTGGCCGCCCAGGCGATGGCCGCGCCCAGGATGCCCATCCGCGGAACCAGCACCAGGTTCAACCCGATGTTGACCGTCAGCGCCGTGCCCGCGTTGATCGCGCTCCAGGTGCTCCGGCCGCCCATCAGCAGGACCACCGTGACGTTGCCGGTGCCGAGGTTGATCAGCATGGCCAGCGACAGCACCACCAGAGCTGACGCGCCGACGGTGTAACGCGGCCCGAAGATGCCGAGCACGGTGGTGGGGAAGATGATGAAAATCAGGTACAGCGGCCAGGACGCCAGCATCAGCCACTGGGTGCTGCGCTGGAAAAGTCTCGCCGCCCGATCCTGCTGCCCGCGGGCCAGCAACGCGCTGAGCTGAGGGCCTATCGCCAGCCGGTTGCCCTCCAGCGTGAACGTCCCGACGATGGCGAGCTTGCTGACCGCGCTGTACACCCCGGCGGCGTAGCTGGAGGTGATCGCGCCCACGATCAGGATGTCCAGCCAGAGGATGACGATCTGGAACGTGGCCTGGAAGGCACGTGGCCCGGTGAAGGCCCAGAATTCCCTGGCCAACCGCCAGCTCCACGTACCCGCGGCCTGGCCAGGTCCAGCAGCTGCCGCCCCGGCGGGTGCCTCCTTGCGCAGCAGCCGCACGAAGATGATGGCGGCGGCCACCAGCCCGACGATGACGGGCAGGCCCCAGGCCAGCACGGCCGCGGACAGGCCGAAGCCTGCCGCGAGCACCGCCGCCACGGCCACGATCCGCATCGTCGGCTTACCGGCGCCCTCGATCAGCAGATACGGCCACATCCGGCCAAAACCGCGGGCCCCGTCGGTCAGGCACGAGGACAACGCCCCCACCGGCACGAGGGGCGCCACGATACGGATCGCCAGGATCCCCTCATGGGCGGGAACACCATGCAGGAAGAGCCCCGCCAGCTGCGGCGCGGTCAGCCACACGGCCACCGCCGCGGCGACACCCACCACGGCCACCGGGACGATCGCCGCCACCACCAGCCGCCGCACATCAGACAGGCCACCGGTGGCCTTAGCCCGCGATATCCACCTGATCAGGCCGGTGTCGGCGCCGAGCTCAAACGTGTTGGACAAGATGGTGAACAAGGCGATCAGCTCGAACAGCGCACCGGCACCCCGGGGTTGCAGCCACCGGCTGACCAGCACGACCAGCCCGAAGCTCATGGCCGCGCCGGCCACCATGGCCACGACGTTGATCAACGATCCACGGAGCAGGATCGCCGCGGCACCCACCGGGGCTTTCTTTTGCCCACCATCCGTCGCTGGCACCGGCCGGGCGCCCGCGTAGCTGGCCCGGGCCGGTCCCGGCGCCTGCGCGGGCAGGAAGAACTGGTCCTCCAGAGCAGGAGCAGTTCGCGTCACGTCCGCTTCGCCCGGCGGCATGCACCGGCGGTAGGCCAAGGCCGCGATCACCATGACGACCTGGAGCTCGACCGGCAGCCAGCCGTAGACGGTGATCTGCGCGAGCGCGACCAGGGGGACGGCGTGCAGCCACAAGCCGGCCGTACCCCGGACCTTGCGCGTCTGCCACAGCACCGCGACGAAGAACGCCAGAAACAGTGCAGTAGCCACGTAACCGTTCGAGTACAGGACCATCCACAGCTGGCCCTGGGTACCAATAGGCGGCGTGCCGCCCTGGCCCGTCACTGCCTGCGGTTCTCCGTGACCGAACAGGGGCGACTGGTTGGCCCCGTCGATCGCCTGCTGGACCACGCTCACCCTGGTGGTGTTGCTGTGGCCGTGGGTGCTGGACAAATTCGCGGTGACGATGTGGCTGAGCGGTGTGAAGGCGACGAGCAGACCGGCCAGGGCGACGAGCCCGAGCAGGGCAGCCAGCGAGGCGAATCGTCCTCGTCCCGCGAATCGGATCGCCACGTACAGCAGGCCCACGCCGATGCTCAGGAACATCCCGCGGTTGAGCGATACGACCATGGGCACCAGCGAGGCGATCAGGAAAACGATGATCAGCTTGCGGCGCCCGCCCGGCCGCGTGGCCGACAATGCGGCCAGTGCCACCGGGGTCAGCACCGCCACATTCCCGCCCCAGTTGTTGGTGAAGGGGAATGGTGCCGCCGGGCGCGGATCCGGGAAACCGAGGAAGTTCTCCACGTTCGCAAACACGGGCTGGACCAATTCCTGCACGAACGGCTGGCTGCGCAGACCGTGCGGGATCAGAAACTCGATGACCGACGGAAAGGTGTGGGCACCTCCGATCAGGCCCACGTAGCCACCGGCGACCACGATCATCCAGAACGTGGTCAGGATGCGCAGAATCTTGACGTCCACACGCCGCGATCGGGGCATGTTGTAGACGTACAGAAACAGGACGCCTGCGCCGGCGTACAGCAGCAGGCGGTAGGAGAAGGTGACCAGCTTCGTTCCGCTGCCCAGCTGGAGGCCGGACATCAGCACCCAGCTGCAGAACAGGAACCAGAGGAAAATGGGCAGTGGCGCCCGCGTCCGCCGCCGCCAGATCAGAGCCACCACCATCGGCGCGGCCAGTACGGGCCAGATGAGAGCACTCAGCCCCAAGACCCACCAGAGCGGGAACATGACGAAAAGCGCCACGAGCGGCCAGGTCACCGGAAGGCGGAGGCTGCGGCCGGGCCGCCTGAGCCGACCGGGATCGCCGCCTGGTCCAACAGCGGGCAGCGGGCCTGGCCGCTGCACCACCGCAGTCACTGCGGCCGCTCCAGCCCACTGCCCGGGGATACGGAGCTGACCTCGTCGTCATCGTCGCGCAGCATCGGCAACGGCATCGTGACCTGGGCCGGGGAAACAGGCTTCTGGGCCCGCTCGGACACCGAGGCTGACTCAGGAGCCGGCGCCGCCGCAGGATCCGGTATTCCGGCAGGAGCCGGAGCCTGCGGACGTCGGGCAGGCCGCCGCCGCGGCCTGGTGACCAGGACGCTGCCCACCACGGTGGCACTGACCTGCCCGAGCTGATGCCGGAGCGCCAGCAGATCCCGGCCCTTGGTCCGCCCCTGCCGGGCCAGTACGATCACGCCTTCCACCTGAGACGCGAGAGCCAGGATGTCGGCCCCCGCTTGAGACGGCGCGTCCAGCAACACGAAGTCGTCGGCCGCGCGGTGCGCGCGCAGTACGCCGGCTATCCGGTCGGTATTCAGAGCCGAGACCGCCTGCTGCGCATCCTGGCCGCTGGGCAGCAAGGTCAGCCGTTCCGACACTTCGTCCGGCAGCACGTGACCGGCGACCTGCGTGACCGGATGGGTGTATGCGTCCAGGTGATCGTCCCGGGGCAGCAGATCCGTCAGGCCTCGCTCCCCGGCCAGGCCGAAGATGATGGGCAGGACGGAGCCTTGCGTGTCGGACGCGACCAGCAGGACCCGCTGTCCCGACTCCGCCAGAGCCAGGCCCAGCTCTGCTACGACGAGGCCGGCCGATACGCTCGCGTCTGCTGCCACCAACATCAGGGTGCGCAGATCACGCCGTGAAGACATCGCCACGACAGTGGCGCGAAGAACCCGCGCCGCGGCGGCGGCATAGCTGTTGGGATCGGTGGCGACGGCCACGGTGGTGGACAGCAGGCCCGCCCGGAGACTGCGGTCGGACACGTCGGGCGACGCCAGGACGGCAAGTACCGGAGCGCCCAGCTCTCGCTCGAGCTGCGCGGCCTCGCGGACACGATCGTCGGACAGGTCCCGCGCGAACGCGATGATCAAACCGATCAGCAACCCGAGGACGAGGCCGATGGCCACCAGCACCGCGCGCCCGAAGCCGGAAGACTTGCTGTTGAGAACGGCCGGGATGACGCTGCCGCCGGCATCGTTGTAGGTGGGCAGCGCGGACAGCTGGGTGTCGGAGGTGGTGAGCTGCCCGCTCAGCTCGTTCAGGCGGATGGTCAGCACCTGGCGCGTCGCCTGCGAGGTGGCCTGAGCCAGTTGCCCAGACAGCTGACTGATCTGCTTCCGCAGTGATGATGTCTGCTGCTGCAGCGTGCTCTGCAGGGCCGATATCTGGCCCGCCAGTTCCTGGTGCCGGTACGACAGGTAGGCGTTGGCGAACGCGTTGGCCCCCTGCTGGGCCAACGGCCTGCTGCCGGCCCGCCAGGTGATCTGCAGCACGTTCGAGGTGGTCAGGGTGCTGGCCGGGACAGTGACCGACAGCCTGCTGACTGCGGCCGACTGCAGCTTGCTGGCCGAGACCTTGAGCGTGGCGGCGGCTCGCTCGATCACCGACCCCGACTGGGCGATGGCCTGCTCGGTGCTCATGTTGACCTGAGATGTGGTCTGATTCGTCTGGTTCAGCGGAGCCTGAGTGACAGGCTGCACCACGACCTGGGCGGTCGCCGTGTACGAAGGACCGCTGGCCAGAGAGTATCCCGCTCCACCGACGGCACCTACCACGGCCAACAGCACGATCAGGCGCCAGCGGCGGCGGATGATGGACCAGTAATCGTGCAGATCCACTGAATGCGGCTCGTTCGCAAAATCGTCCTGGTCGTTCGGCTGCCTTACGGCCATAGATGCGTCCTTCATAACGGGTTCAATGCCGAGTGGCCAATTATTCACCGCAGACGGGCCGCGCGTCATTGCGCGACAAGCGGCTGACGCTGGGTAATGCGTGCGCCAGCAACCCGCACTTTCTGATTGCTGCCGCCAGCGCGCCGATGGACAGAGAAGGCAACCGTGTGATTGCCCGCCACCGGCGCGCTGGCGACATGCGATTGGTTAATCCTTCAGGCGAGGCCGGTTAATTCACCCTCCCTGCACGAGTGCGGCGGCGTAGTGGGCTGTCACCTGAGATGCGGTGAGAGCGGTCGGGTAGACAGCCACATCGGCGATGGTGCCGTTGAAGTAATAGCTGGCCGGCTGGGTCGTGCCCTGGCTGTTGCTACCCCAGGGGTCGAGGTTCCAGCCGTTGAGGTTGTCACCGCCGACGCGCCAGTAGCCGGTGTAGGCCTGCGCCGAGCTGCTGGTGCCGGTCCCGATCAGGTGACCGTCGACGTACAGCGCCAGGTTCGGGCTGCTGGTGTTGGTCGCGTCGTAGGTCGCCACGACGTAGTGCCACTGACCGTCGTTGTAGACGTTCGGCGTCTCGATGGTCTGGGTCCCGCTGTTGTACACGCCGAAGACCAGCTGGCCATCGTTCATCATGTAGATGTGCCGGTCATAGTTACCGCTCAGGCCGGACTGGCTGCCGCCGAAGCCGATGATCTTGCCACCGGTGTTCGCCGTGGTCTTGAACCAGCCTTCGACCGTGAACGTCTGCGGTCCGGTCACCGCGGTCTGCGACGCCACGTTGCCGCTGCTGCCGTCGAAGGACGTCGCCGTGCTACCCGTCAGCGGACCAGGCGTGCCCTGGGTCGTACCGCCGGAGTAGGTGCCGTTGACGCCGTTCGGGGAGGCATCGGCCGCCGTGCTGCCGGTGTCGTTCAGCGGCCAGAGGAAGGACGGGTTATTGCTCAGGACCGTCTGGCTGTACGTCTGGGCCGGGCTGGACGAGGCCACCGTCACCGAAGCCGATGATGGCGACCGCCCGCTCAGGTGGGTCCCGTCGGTGGCGGCATAGGTGTAGGTATGGGCCGAGCCGGCCGTCAGGCCGGTGTCCTGGTACTGCAGCACGGGCAGCGCCCAGGGCCAGGACGTGGCCGTCAGCGTGGCGATCGCCGTCTTGCCGCCATCGCGGAAGATCTGGTAATTGAGCGTGCCGGTATCCGCGCTGCTCACCGCGGGGAAGCTGACCGTGACCGTGCCGGCCGAGGTGCTGCTGACCGTCGGTGCGGTGGTGGGGTTCGACGGGTAGACCGAGTCGGGCTTGGCGGGGAAGATCGCGAAGCCTTGCTGGTTCTTGCCGTTCACCGTGGTGAAGTCGCCGCCCAGGAACAACTGGTTCCCGTCGGTCGCCATCGCCCGCGGGCCGAGACTCGTGGCGTTATCGGTCGGCGTCCAGTGCCCGAGCGACCCGTCGGTCAGTGACTGGTCCAGCAGGTGCCAGGTGACCCAGCCTGAACCGCTGTTGACCTGCGGGAAGCCGCCAGGGGCGTAAGCGCAGTCGTGCGCGTGCGAACCCTTGAACAGGTATCCGTGGATGACCACCAGCGACTGAGTCGCCCCGAGGCAGTCGTTCTGCCAGGCCAGGGTGTCTGAAGACGAGGTGAGGCTGACCGCGAAGTCGCCGTCGAAGCAGCCTCCGCCGGTGCCCTCGGAACCCAGGTAGGCGACACCGTTGCTGATGGTGATGACCTTGATGGCCGGCGGAGAGCAGCGACCGGAGTCCGGAACAATGTTGGCACCCCACGCGATGTTCGTCGTGCCGTTGACCGCATCGACCGCGCCGGCGCCAGGCTGGGAAACACCATTGAGGTTCCCGAAGTAGCCACCCAGCAGGACCTGGGAGCCATCGGGGTCCGCCGCGAGAGCGGCGATCGAGTTGTCCACGACCGGCGCCCAGGGCTGCAGGTTCCCGGATGCGTCCACGGCGCCCACATAGGTCCGGTTCTGGATCCCGGCCGTCGACCCGGCCGTGCCGAGCTCGTTGAATGCGCCGCCGGCGTAGATTTCCGAACCGCTCGGGGAAACGGCGAGGGCGTTCACCTTGCCGTACGCCGAAGGCGCCCAGCTGGTCAGCGCACCGGTCGAGGTGCTGAAGGCCGCCAGGTTGTCTCGGTACGACCCGTTGACGTGATTGAACAGGCCGCCCACGTACAGCGTGCCGCCGTTCGGTGACACCGCCAGCGCGTAGACGCCGAGCGACGATGAGTTGGAGGTGGACGTGATCACCGGGTCGAACGAGGTGATGAGTGCTCCGGTGCTGGAGTTGAACGCGGCCAGATAGGTGCGGGACACCTCTCCCGACGTGGTACCGGCGGCCACACCGGGCGGCAGCGCGTTCAGGAACTGGCCGCCCACGTAGACCACGCCGTTCGCGTAGGCCTCGGCCCACACCGTGCTGTCGGTCTGCCAGGTGGACAGCGCACTCGAACTCACGTTGCCGTCCGACTGCCCCACGGGCAGCGGAGATGGCGCGGTGGCCTCCACGGCCACCGCCGTTCTCGTGCCCGGCGCCATGCTGACCGCCGCCGCCTGCACCATTGGCAATGCGGCCAAGACCGCGGTGCTGAGTGCGACGGCTGAGGCAGCGCCGAGGGATCTTAGTCTCATCCCTGCTCCTCGTTTGTTCTGGATAGAGCCCTGTAGCTGGTGGGCGAAGTGTTTTCTTGCGTTGCGGTAGGTGCGGGTACCAACCCGCGGGGAATTTGACGCCGCGGCCGCAGCCGACGTCGTGGCTGGCTGAGCAGTTCCTCGATCAGTTCGCTGAAGCGGGCGACGGCCGGACCGGCATCACCGGCGGGTACCGCGCCCCGCAGGCTGGAAGGATCACGGATGGCTTCCGCCATGACCACCTCGAACTCCGCGCGGGTCTGAGCCAGGCGGATACGCCCGAGTTGCGCGACCTTGCGGCTGAAGATCACCTGATGATCATCGACATGCTCACCGAGGTCCGGGCGACGTGGCACCACGATGGGAAGGCGATCGCGAGCCCAGGCGGCGGCGATCGAGGCCGGCCCACCGTGACAGACGATCACGTCCGCGCTATCGAGCAGCTGATCCAGCTGCTGTACCTCGACCGACCGCGAGGCGGCGCAGGCCGGATGCACGGCGGCCGTGCCTGACTGCAGGAAAAAACCCGGGGCCTGGTCCGGATGGACGCCCAGCCAGTCATTGACCCAGTGGACCAACCGGTCGAACGGATGATGATCGGTCCCGACCGTTACGACCACCTGAACCCCGGCGGCCGGACCCGGCTGGCCGTCCCCGGCGGTCACAGCAACTGTCCGATCACGGTGCCACGGGGGTAACTGTCGGCCTGCTCCGGCCACTGCAGCAGGAACAGATCTGTAATCGGGTAACACAGTCGGCCGGTCAGGGTGGAGCGTGAGATCCGGTCGTAGACCTCTACGTACACCGTGCGGACGCCGAACAGCTTGGCGGTGACGAAGAACGGGAAAGCCAGGCCCGCACCGTCAGAAATGATCACGTCTGGTCGTTCGCCGCGCATCACCTTGATCGCCAGCCGCAGATTGCGGAGAGCGTTGGGGATGTTCCGCGTGGTCGGGCCGAACGCGGCGATGACACGTTCGCCAGCCAGCAGGGATGCCGTCTGGGGATGGGAGAACGTGACCCAGGTTCGCTCGTGCCCGCGCCACCACGGACGCAGCTTGTAGAGCTGGGTGAGATGACCGCCCGCTGAGCAGACGAGCAATGCCTTCATGCGGCGCTCCCGCTCGGCGCAGTGGCGAGCAGCCCACGAGGATCTGCGACCGCATAGGCCAGCACTTCGGTGACGGCCGGATAGAACCGTTCGTCGGTGTCACCCGTGATGGCACGCGCTTCTTCATGGCGGATGGCCAGTTCGAGCAGGTGCAGCACCACGACAAGATGAACAGCCCGCGCTGGGAGCCCGATCTCGCGCAGGGCACCCGCGACCCGCCCGGCCGCCAGCGTCACCGCCTGGCCCAGCGGCTCCTGCCGGGCCACGAAGGCAATCTGGAAGTGGTAGTGCACCGCGTCGAAGCCAAGCGGGACACACCGTGTGCTGTACTCCCAGTCCCAGGCGTAGAGCCGGGAACCGGACCTGGCCAGGTTCCAGGGCACCAGGTCGCCGTGCCAAGCGCCGAACGTCAGTGGCACCCGGCCATAAGCTCGCTCGATGTTGTCGGCGGCACCGGCCAGCGCCGACCTCGCCGCTGGCTCATGAGCGGCCTCGATCCGGGCCCGGGCATCCCGCCACCACGGGCTGCCCGCGAGTTCGCCGGTTACTGCTGGTGCCAGCGCGCTGATCTCCCTGAGCGCGCCGGCCGGAGGCAGGCCCGCAGCAAGGCTCACCCGCCTGCTGTCGCGGGGCAGGGGACCAGTGACCAGCAAGTCAAGGCCACGCCAGGACGAGAGGCCGAGAAATTCAGGCACACCGAGCTGCATCGGCTGCGCGGCACAGGACTGCAGGGCCGCGGCTTCACGTTTGACTGCGGCCCGCGCCCAGTCATTCCAGCCCACTTTGACGTAGGCGAGCGGTAGCCCGGCCTGGCTGAAGACCTGCAGCACCGGTTTGCGGTAGGGCCCCAAGCCCGCGCCAAACGCCAGGACAACCGGCTTTCGGCCCAGTAGCTGCCCAAGATGCTCGGTGAGTAGTTCACTGGCCAGCGAGGCGTCGGCCATGTCCGCAGCGATCCCGACGTCTATCTTGTCCCAGGCCAGAGGCTGGACAAATCCGGCTCGCAACCCTAGTCCCAGGACCTGCCGGGCCAGTCGCGTCCGGCCTGGACGCAGCGAGTTGTACTCGGTCAGCGCAGCCGACGAACCGCGCCGGGACGCGAGCGACACCACGAACTTCCGGCCGCCACCGGACGGGAACACGGCGAATCGCTCAGCGCGCTCAAACCCGCCTGGCAGCGCCCCCGCTGCGGCCCATGCCGTATTCGGAGATCCGGAAAAGAGCACGTTGAACAGCCAAGCCAGACTGTGCTCAGCCTGAGTTGATTGCGTTACCAACGCTCTTCCCCCCACACCTGACCAGCAGACAACTTAGATATACATACAGATGACGTCATCACGAACATTCAGGTTTACGAGTATCAACATGATTTTTTGGCAAATTTCAGCTTTTACCTATTAATGCTCTGTTCTATACGCATGGGGCTTGTGGTGCTTCTGTCCGGATCGACGTACAACATCATCAACGGCAGGGGCACTGACCTGGCCTTTTGCGCAAGCAACGCGTGATCAGAATGCCCCTGATCGGCGCACCACCGCAGAGATCGTTTTCCACATGATCTGGACATCAAGCGCAAACGACCAGTTTTCTACATATCTGAGGTCGAGCCTGACCGATTCCTCCCACGACAGGTTGGAACGGCCGTTAACCTGCCAAAGCCCGGTCAAGCCCGGCTTGACCATGAGACGCCGGCGAACGTGATCCGCATATTTCGCCGCCTCGTCCGGAAGCGCGGGACGCGGGCCCACGAGCGACATGTCGCCCTTGAGCACGTTGAGCAGTTGCGGCAGTTCGTCGATGGACCAGCGCCGCAGCTGCGCGCCAACCGGTGTGACACGGGGATCCATGCGCAGCTTGAACAGAAGACCGTCGTTCTCGTTACTCGCAAGCAGCTCAGCCTTGCGCTGTTCGGCGTCGACGACCATGGTCCGGAACTTGTAAATTTTGAAGACTCGGCCACTTTTACCGACCCTGACCTGCGTGAAGAGAGCTGGGCCGCCGTCGTGAAGCCGCACCATGGCCCCCAGCACGGCCAGCACCGGCATGAGCACGAGCAACGCCGCACCAGCGGCACACCGATCGAACAGGTCTTTGACGACCAGGCGGAGGCCGGACAGTTGCGGGTGATCCACGTGCAGAAGCGTGAGCCCGGCGACCGGCCGGATCGTCGTCCGGGGGCCTGCCACGTCGAGAAGCGCGGGTGACAGGCACAGGTCGGTCCCCGTCTTCTCCAGCTGCCAGGCCAGATTGCGGAGGCTGACGCCGTCCATCTCGGGACAGGCCAGTACGGCCACGGTGCCCGCACCGTAGGCGTGCACGGCCGCGGGGATGTCAGCCAGGCCCCCGTAGACCGGTACGCCGGCGATTTCCGTTTCAGCCTGCTGCGCCAGGCAGGCACCGACCACCGCCAGCCCGTGATAATGGTCGCGCTTGAGCTCTTTGACCAGCGTGGCGACCGCTGGTGCATGGCCGACCGCCAGCACGTTCTGCATGCACTGGCCTGCTTTACGCCGTCGGTGCAGCTGCTTCCTGGTCCAGAAACGGGCGGCCAGATCGCACAGAGTGGTCACGGGCAGCGCGATGAGCAGGTAGCCGCGCGAAAGCTGAAAATCGACCGCGTAGGCAAAGATGGCCACCGCCGCGGTCAGGCTCACCCCGGCCTCGAACACCTTGCGGAACTCCTCGGAACCGGTGCCGATGAAACGAGCGTCGTATCCGCCCGCCAGCCCGAGGACAGCGAGCCACAGCACCGGCAGAGCCAAGGTCATGACCACGTAGAGCGGGCTGACGCCGTAACCAAAACGAAGTTCAAGGGCTACGACCGCGCCGAGCGCCGCGCACCCCAGATCAATCAGTGCCACCCGACGCAGATAGTCCCGAGTCCAGGCGGAGGTCCGTCCGGCAACCTGCCCGTCATAACTGTGATCAGTAAGAACTGAACTCGACACATAACCCCTACCCCTGCAGGACAGCGCCCAGAACTACGACGACTTTCCTGCATGCCCGCTCCGTGTCCCTCCGTGCTGCCAGCAGACTGTCATATGGGAGACATGTCAGTAAAGGTTATGCTTTCAGCTGTATAAAATTAACTTTCCGGACATCTTTGGGCAAATAGTCAAACCGGACAAAACGCGCGGCTGGCGACAATTATCGAAAACTTGTGGAATGAAACGGTCACACTGCGGTGATGCCCGGGCATGCGTGCATCCCGCCGCAGCCAGCGCGGGGGGGGGGGGGGCGTGGGGGGGGGGGGGGGGCGCCGCCCGGGGGGCCCCCCCCCCCCCCGACCGGGCGGTGTGGCGGCAGGTGCGGCAGGCGATCATGGTCGCCCCCTCGGC
>CAXUJF010000053.1:0-18728 GCA_964250865.1 uncultured Streptosporangiaceae bacterium | reverse complement strand
CTGGAGACATTCGGGCTCTACATGCCCTCGCTGCCCGGGGCGCGGCCCTGGTGGAAGGGGCCGGCTGGGCCGAGCGGGCTGCCGTGCCGGTGCGGGCGCTGGCCGCCCTGCCCGACAGCGTGGAGCTGGCGGCGGCGGCCACCTTGGGCATCGCCGGGCGCACCGCGCTGCGGACCGTAGCGCTGGGCGGCAGCCTGCTCGGCCGCCGCGTCCTGGTCACCGCGGCCGGGGCCGTGGGCCGATTCCAGATTCAGCTCGCCGCGCTCGCCGGCGCCGAGGTAGCCGCGGTCAGCCGCCACCCGGACGCGATCCCGGCGCTGCTCACGGAGGGCGCGGCCAGCGTCGCCGCCACGGTCACCGGCGCGGCCGGCCTGTTCGACGTCGTCCTGGACGATGTCGGGGGCCAGGCCCTGGCCGCCGCGGTGGGCAAGGTCGCTCCCGGCGGCACCGTGGTGCTGATCGGCGTGAGCGACTCCGAGCCCGCCCAGCTCACCCTGGCCAGCTTCTTCGGGCACGAGAATGCGGTCATCCGCAGCTACTTCTCCTACGCCGAGCCGGTCCCGCCCGGCGAAGACCTGGCCACCCTGGCCGGCCTGCTCGCCAGCGGCCGCCTCACCGCCCCCATCGGCCTGCACACCAGCTGGGACAGCACCAACGACGCCCTCGACGCCCTCGCCGGCGGCAAGATCGACGGCAAGGCCGTCCTGGACGTCCGCTGATGGTCGGCCAGTATGCCGGGATGTACAGCGCGGTGATCCCGAACGGCCCCGACCTCCTCTGGCCTGACAGTCAGCCGGGCAGCGAGGAGGCGGATCGATGACCAACCCACGCCAGATGCGCTGCCAGGCCCGCAAACTCCACCGGCACGGCATCCAGCCCATCGTCCTGATCGGCGACGCCGGTGGTCCGCCAGCCGGCGACCTAGTCTTCCTGCGGATCATGTGGCGGTATCGCTCTGAACTCGCCCCCGCAGCCGTAGCCGTGCTTTCTTCTCGTCGGCTGGCGGTTGCATACCGCCCGCGAGCGCCAATGGGAGATCGTGCTCGGCGTTGCCGTAATCGCTGCCTGGACGGTGGCGATATTCGGCAGCCGGATGGGACTCGCGACACGGATCGAGTGGATCTACGCCGCTGCCATGGCCCTGGCCTCCGGGGCCTGGCTCAGCGCGGCCACCGCGGCCGGACCGGGGACGGCGCCACTGCCACAGGCGTTGATCTTCGGCGGGTCGCTGCTGGCTATCCCATGGTGGACGCATCGACGCCGCCGCGCCCGGGTCCGCGTTGCGGCGGCAGTCTCAGCAGGTCCTCGAGGCCGGTCTGGCTCACCGGGAGACGCCGGCGGGGCGCTCGCGGCAAATGCCTACGAGTGGTCCGGCGACACCGGGAACCGGGCGCGCTCGGACAGCAGCTCGCGTGCGCGGGGAGGAAGTTCCGCGCCGACCTCTATGGCGAAGCTCAGGTAGGCCGGATGACCGGGCAGTTCCTTCAGGCACTGAGTGACCAGTGCGGCGGCCTGGATGCGTTCACCGCGACGCTTCGCGATGCGCGCGCGGAGAAAGGTGAGTTCCGGCCCGGCCCGGCCCGGCCAGGCCCGGGCTCGCGGCTAGCCGGTCGAGCAGCCCGTCTTCGGGGCCGTCTGCCCGGTCGCGTCTAGTGCCGCCAGGTAGGCCTCGGCGAACGTCCGCCACATGTCCGGCGTGGTGAGCAGCTGGGCAAGCAGAATACCCAGGGCGGTCGCCTTTTCCGGCACCTGGCCGTAGCCCCGCCGGGTCCAGCCGTAATCCGCCTCCCAGCGGATGAGCTGTTCGGGAACGCGCTGGGCGAAGGTTGTGAAGCCGTCGTGACGGAGCACCGACTCCCACAGCACGGCGACAGCGTCCGAAACCACGAATTTCGCGGCCTCCACCGGGTCGTCGGAGTGGAAGTAGTCGTAACTCTTCGTTTCGCAGGCAAGGTCAACCATCTCCGCGACGGCTTGCTGCGCTGGCCCGGGATTGTCGGTTTGAAGCGCCGTCAATGCATCGCCCGCCAGCCGACGGAACGTGAGCCGCCACTTGGATCGTTCGGTGTGGTGCACCCGGCGGTCCCCGGCCATGTCGGCGCCGTCTCTCGCCAGCTTGACGAACGCCGCCACCTCATTCAGTACTGCGTCCGGAGCGGGCACTTCGGTCTTATGCTTCACCTTCGGCTGGCCCGGCGGGCGCAGCTCGTCCTCGATGCGCTCGCGGAGCCGGGTGTCCCCCCGCCAGTAAGGGTCCACAAGATCTTGCGGAGGCGAGCTTCGTCGCTCGGCGCCATCGTGGCGTAGAACTCGTCACGGTTCATCCGGTTCGCCACCATGACGACCCATGGTAGGTGAGAGCGTGTGTCATGCAGATCGCGGACCGCGAGCCAGCTTGCATCGGCACAAGCGCGCTGACGGCATGCCGTCTGGACTTCAATGCGATGGACGACAGCGTTCAGGCGATCGGGTGGGCTATTGTCCGGACGGCTCCATCAAACCGCTCGGCGCGGAACGCGGAATCATCACCAAGGTGAAAGTAGACGTGGCCCTCGAGTGTGCCATCGGCGTTGAGCGCGGCCCAGCCGCGACCGCTCACCTCGTCCCCCTCGTCAGAACCTTGCCACGAAAACTCGGCCCCTGGCCTGCCATCACGATCCGCGTCACGGTAGTCAAGCTCTCCCGTCACCACGATGAAACCCAGGCCGCCGAGGCCGTCCTCAGCGAATTCGATGAAGCCGGGCTGGATCAGGTCGATGACCCCCTGATCCCAGTTGTCCATCTCCGTGATACGCCATCGGCCTGCGATGCTCGTACTCCCGGACACGCAATGACATTAGCAAGTGCGCGGCGGCAGACAGGGGCCGACGTTGATCATCGCCGCGTCCTCCCTCGATTTCCGTGCTGCCGGGTTCCTGATGCAAACGCAGCCAGCTGGCTCGGTGCCGCGCGTAATCCTGGCTGCGGCCGGTTTAGCTGGGCCGGACACACCGAGGCCTCGACTAGAGATCCGGTATGACGACGCCAACGTGTATTAGCATCGGTACATGTCGCTAAAGCGCACTAACATCTATGCTGATCCAGAGGATCTGGCTCTCATCAAGCAGACCGCTGCGCGCCGTGGCGTTCCGGAGGCTGAGATCATCCGTGAGGGGATCCATCTCGCGGCGATGAGCACGCGAGTGTGGGATGAGCCATTGGAGTGGCCCACCTTCGAGGGCAGCGGGCAGCCGGTAACCAACGAGGAGATCAGCCAGGCCGTGGCGAGGAATGCCCACCGAGGATGATCGTCGTCGCGGACACGTCCGGGATAATTGCGGCCTCTGATCGCAGGGCTCCTGAGTCCGGCGCTTGCCGGGGCCTGCTGGGCAGTGCCGGTACCGTGATCGTATCCCCGCTCGTGCTTACTGAAGTGGACCACCTGGCTAAGGTCCGGTTCGGCGCCCGGGCTAGGCACGCGATCCTCGACAACATCATCAATCAGGCCCTGCGCACGCGTTTCCAGGTGCCCGAGGTTAGCCCCGATGCGCTAAAGCTTGCTCGTGAGGTGCAGCGGAAGTACGCGGGCCTGGATCTTGACCTAGCCGACGCGGTCAATGTCACGCTGGCGGCTGACTATCGCACGGACGCGATACTGACCCTGGATCGGCGGAATTTCCGCGCGATCCGGCCGCTGACACCACACAAGGCCTTTCGTGTCCTGCCAGACGACCTCTGATTCCCTGGTCGCCGGTCAGGTCAAGGAGTCACTGCGGGAGAGCTGTGCCGTCGTCACGGCGGAAGCCGTGGACCGCCGCAACTGGTGCCCTGCCCAGGTGCCCGTTCCCAGGCGCGCAGCCGGGGGCACCGGCAAGTCCGGCCACGTGCATGGGGCCGTCAGCATGTACGTAAGCAGGTGTCCGAAAGGGATTTGAACCCCCACGGCTGTCACTTGCGGTGTTGCTGCCCCTGTCCGTACCGGACACGAATATCCGCAGGTCAGGGTCACGATATATGTTTCCGAGGGAGGACTTGAACCCCTATGCCGGGGAAATTTGCCCGAATCGGGAAAATTTCACGTAGCCCAGCGTACAGGCCGCATGCCCGTGTTCAAGTATTCCGCAGTGTCCCCTCGTGTGAATTGTCACGGGAAACGATTCGCCCATTGATTATAGTGAGCAGCATTGAGATTACTGGTCTTTAGCTCGTTGCCTATCGTTTCAACCAACGCGTTGATGCTTGCAGGTATATAATTTCGAATTATGCTGCTCAGGTTCGGCTAATAGGTCACCTACCGTGGATTAATCTCCAGGAGCACGACTCAGCGATGACCGCAACGTTTGGACAACTCATCTGATAGCTCCTCAAGCGCGCGCCCACTGTGTGATCCCAACACCTCAGGCACGTCATCTTCCGAGGCTCTTGAAAGTTGAGCTAACGTCTTCACTGGTCCCGTCACCAGCCCAGGGCCGCCTGTGTACTGCTGCGCGGGGTGGGCGGCGGCCAGTCGTCCACGTCCGTAGCGGCTTGCTTCCGCAGCTCGGGCTACGACGGCCGGCTCTGCGGGCGGGGCGGCGGCTCGTGCTGATAGGTGCCGTCAGTGCCGAGCCACAGCGTGAGCCCAGGGTGTCCGGTGCTGTGCCATTGGATGGGTGTAAGAGCTGGATCCTCATCTGGACCGAGCCAGAATCCGGCGACGGCCATGTCGAAATCCCGGCCATCGCAACGGCCGTAGCAGCTCTCGGGCGGAGTATCGCAGAGAAGTGTTCCGTTCGCCGGCGAATCGAGGTCAGCTGGTGAGCCCCCGTCCACGCATTGCAGTGTCCGGGGCTGGCACGCGCCGCCTTCGCTGCCAAGCCATTTGCCGCAGGCCTCGCATCGGGCGTTGCACCGGTCCTCCTTGCCCGCGCGAGCGCGGATGAGCAATCTCGTGGCTTCGCTGAGCGGTATGGTCCGCCGTGGTGCCGTCGTCGTCGCCGATTCTGGCGTAACGATGCGAAACCTTGATCGTGATCCTCTGGCCGATGGGTGGTCCCGCCTGGCGTTGCGCAGGGTGGTGGGCTCATCCGGTGACCTCGGACTCGCCGCTGCTGGATGCAGCCGTTCCAGCAGGCCGGCAACTTCATCATCGGTAAGGCGTTGCAGAACCTCGGCCACCGACTCGTAATTGCTGACAATCTGCTTATTGTCCGCGTGTGAGGAATCGTCACATGGCGACGGGCATCCTGAAACGTCGCATAGCGGCCAGCGCGCAATAACGGCATCACCCAGAGCCAGCGCGATGGATTCCCGGAATGCCTCGACCGTCATCGGTATGGCCATGAGCGCACCTTGGCAGAAGCCGAACGCCGTGCTGGCAACTTCAAAAATCGGGCGCGCCCCGGTCCAAGTGATATGGGATAGCCCATTTACGGCAGCCAGAATGAACTGCGCCAATGACGTCGATCGGCCGAGGTGTCGCTGGTTCACACGGAGGAGGTCATCCGACAAAATGGCAGCTCTTAAGAGCAGGTGCCCTATCCGGGACCAAGGACCTCTTCTTGCAGGCTGAGACAACGTACTTCGCCTGCCCGGCGTCTCTTTATTGACGCAGCAGCATCCGGAAGACGTGGTAAGCGGCTATTCACCTGATTCGCCGCCCCTCAGCTACGGAAACTGGCCGCCGCTGGCGATCTCTGGACCGGAAGTGCAGAGGTATCTGTAACCAGACGTTTCGGATGATGATCTGGCCGGCTGGGGTCTCGATCACGTAAGCCATCTTGCCGCAGGCGCGTCTGTGCAGTGTTAGCTGCTCCCGTAATGCACACTTTCTTCATATCAATCATGCCGGAAGCGGAATCAGGGCTTCTGGCGCCGCCTTTCTGGTCCGCAGCCTCCCCGTGCCCGGCGGGTGGCCGCGCGACATGTCCTATAGGCGTCCACTCGCGCTTGCCTGGTCATTTTGGGCACAGGCTGGCATTGGCCTGGTGTTGGCGGGACAGGTCGCGCTAGCCGGAGTGGCGGGGGTGTCCGTATGGGCGGTCGGGTTGGACGCATGGCTGGTGCTGCGGAACGCCCTCGTCCCCGGCGGCCTTGCCGCTGCGGGCGTGGCGTACCTGCACGTGAGCTTGAGCCCCACCTCATGCTCGCCGCTGCCTGCTGGGCGGCGGGCGGCGCGGCGGCGGGCGCACTACGAGGAGCAGCAGCGGAGAACGTACGACGTTCCGGAACCTGAACTTCGGCCGGACCGGCCAGGGGCAGCAGACGAAGATGGCGCCCGGATGAGCGAGTTGAACTACCGGCGGGCCCTGGAGATGTCGACCTTCGCGGCCGTCCGGAGCGTCGTGCTGGACGGCTCGGCCCCGGCCGTGCTCAGCCGGCTGGCCGTCTCCGGTGACATTACGACAGGCCACCTGCGGGTCACCCGGTCAGCGACCTCAGCCTGCGACGTGATCCGCGCGCCGTCTGGCTGGGCGGCCGCACATCACCAGCGGGAGCGGTACGCGCACCTGTTCGGGCACATCGGCTCAATCAGCCATCGGGGGTGAACGGCACGCCGGGCTCATGCGGGAGCAGGCCTAGGGGTGATGACCATCGGCCGGGCCCAGGCGTTGCTGGCGTAACCCCTGGGATTCCATAGGTGGGCGGCTGATCCGGGCTGCACGGCGGCAGTACATGCCGCGACGCCCAAGGGGGCACAACGCAACAGTGTCGATCAACCAATGCCAAACCGCCCAATTTCTGCAGCGGACAGAGCGCCGGGATCGGCCTGACCCGGAAGCGGGGCCGGGATCGTCAAGGCGGTTTTGCTACGCCGGCGCTACGGGAGCGCTACAGGTGCGCGCAATTCTGTGGTCTGCAACTCACCTAGCTGACCTACCCACGGGAGTTACTTAATGTTCCGGGTAAGATTCGCGCTGGCCGCCGCGGGTGCGGCCTCGGTCGTGGCCGCTGGCCTGGCCACGTCTCCGGCCTTCGCCGCCACCAGCGCTCCGGCGGCGGCCAGGACCGCCGCTATCCCGCACGGCTGCAGCGCCCCCTCCTTCTACGAGACCTCCGGCGGCCACCGCTACTTCGTCGTCAAGCAGCCCATCAAAAAGTGGACCGTCTCCGGTAACCGCGGGCTTGATCTGACCATGCAGGTCGGAAAAGGCACTCAGGTAGGGTCGACGTACACCACGACCTGGGGAACCGGCGTGGGGGTCAACATCAAGTTCATCACCGCGTCGGCGCACTCGGACGTGAGTAAGCAAATCCAGAACGCGGTGACGACCTCCACCAACTTGTCGGCGTCGCACCTGGTCAAGAACTACGCCGTAATCTCGTTCGGGGCCTGGGGCTACAGCTACAACTGGGAGAGGGGTTACATCTCCGGCGGCCCCTCCAAGTGCGTCGTGCACATCACGTCCAAGGGCACGGCGAAGAGCCCGGCCAGCGCACCAGGATTCAACCTGACCGGCTCCTGACCGCAGCCAGCACCGGCTTCCGCTGAAAGGGTGATCGCCGGACCGCCATTCCGGCGGTCACCCTCGGCCAGCATCCCCGCTTGACGGTATGATCGCGTTTCCCCCGGTTTTCCCGTCGGATGCGCGGAAGGCGGCCTGGCGCCATGGTGCAGGAGCTGCAGTTCGGGCTCCTGGGGCCGTTGCTGGTGCGCCGCGACGAGACCACGGTGCCGATCGCTGCCGGCAAGCAGCGGGTGCTGGTGGCGGCGCTTCTGCTCAACACCGAGCCGGCGCTGACGCCGGACGGGCTGGCCGAGCTGCTGTGGCCGGCCGGCCCGCCGCCGTCCGCCCGGGTGACGGTACGGAACTATGTGAAGCGGCTACGACGGGCGCTCGGGGATGACGGCCGCAGGCTGGTCGCCACCCAGAGCGACGGCTACCTGCTCCGGGTCCCCTCCTCCTGCCTGGACACGTCGCGGTTCGAGGTCATGACGGCCGGGGGCCGTCAGGCGCTGCGGGCCGGCCAGCACGCCGAGGCTGCGGCGGCCCTGCGGGCGGCGCTGGCGCTGTGGCGAGGTCGCCCGCTGGCTGACGTACCGTGCGACCAGCTCGTCATCCAGCACGGGCCGCGCCTCGAAGAGCTGCGGCTGCAAGCGCTCGAGGACCGGATCGAGGCCGACCTGCATTGCGGCCGGCACGCCGAGGTGATCACCGACCTGCAGCCCCTGACCGCCGCAGAGCCGCTGCGGGAGCGGTTGCACGGGCTGCTGATGCTGGCGCTGGACCGGGCCGGGCGGCGGGCCGACGCGCTGGCTGCTTTCCAGGACGCCCGCCGGGTGCTGATCGACGAGATCGGGGTAGAACCCGGCGCCGAGCTGCGGCGGCTGCACGAGCGGATCCTGGCCGGCGAGCCCGCGCTGGCCGATGGCATCAGCGCGCGTCCAGCCGCGGCCGCACCGCCAGTGCCTCATCAGCTCCCGGCCGCGTCCGCGCACTTCGTCGGCCGCCAACCGGAGCTGGACCGGCTCGACACCATGGTCCCGGTCACGGTGATCGGCGGCACGGCCGGGGTCGGCAAGACCGCGCTGGCCATCCACTGGGCGCACCGGGCGGCCAGCCAGTTTCCCGACGGCCAGCTCTACCTCAACCTGCGCGGGTTCAGCCCCGACGCCGCGCCTGCGTCGCCAGGAGAGGGTCTCGGAGTGCTGCTGGATGCGCTGCGGCCGTCAGTGCCGATCCCGTCCGAGCTGGATGCGCGGATGAACTTGTATCGGAGCCTGGTGGCGGCCAAGCGGCTGCTGATTGTCCTGGACAACGCGCGCGACGCCGGCCAGGTGCGCCCGCTGTTGCCCGGTTCCCTGGGCAGCATGGTGGTGATCACCAGCCGGGACTGGCTAGCCGGCCTGTCGGCCACCGACGGCGCCCAGCTGATCACCCTGAACGTGCTGGCCAAGCCTGAAGCGAGGGCGCTGATCGCGGCCCGCATCGGGCGGGTCCGGGCGGACGGGGAGCCGGGCGCAGTGGAAGAGATCGCCGAGCTGTGCGGCCGGCTGCCGCTGGCCCTGGCGGTAGCCGCGGCCAAGGTGGCCGCCCGTCCGGCGTTCTCACTCGGTCAGCTGGCTGCTGAGCTGCGTGATCCTGGGGCCAGACTCGACGTGCTCGATGCCGGGGAGGCCTTGGCGTCGGCACGCTCGGTGATCTCCTGGTCCTATGCGTCGCTGACGGCCCCGGCGGCGATGATGCTGCGGCTGCTGGGGCTGCATCCGGGGCCCGATGCGGGGGTGGGCGCGGTCGCCAGCCTGGCCGCCGTCCCGGCCGGTCAGGCGCACGGAATGCTGGCGGAGCTGGCGCGCTCGAACGTCGTCGCCGAGACCACTGCGGGCCGGTTCGGCCTGCACGACCTGCTGCGGACCTACGCCCGTGAGCAAGCCCACGCCAAGGAGCCAGCCGGGCATCGCCAGGCCGCCATCCACCGGATGCTCAACTATTACCTGCACAGCGCGCATGCGATGTCTGGGCGTCTGTACCCCACCCGGCCCTCGATCATCCTGGCCCCGCTGCAAGCCGGCGTACTGCCCGCCGGCCTCGCCGCCTATCAGCAGGCCTGGGCCTGGGGTGAGGCGGAGGCCGCGGTGCTGCGGGGTATGGTCACGCTGGCGCCGGAGGCCGGCTTGCCCGAGCACGCCTGGCAGCTCGTCTGGGCCTTCGAGACGTTCCTGACCCGCTGCGGGCGCTGGGATCTGCTCAATGACCTGCAGCGGCTGGCCCTGCAGACCGCGCGCGGAGCAGGCGACACGACCGGGGAGGCCCACGCCAGCTGCGGGCTCGGCTGGGCCCGCGTGCTGCAGGGCTACTACGGGTCCGGGCGTGAGCACCTTGACCGAGCGGCCCGGCTCTTCAGCCTGCTCGGCGACGCCTCCGGCGAGGCCCGGGCCCATGTCCGCACCGGGGACGCCTTCTGGCGGCAGGGTCGCTTGGCCGAGGCGCGCCAGTCGGCCGAGCGTGCCCTCGATCTGTTCCGCGCCTGCGATGACCAGGCGGGCCAGGCGGGCGCGCTGAACAACATCGGGCTGCTGCACATCCACCTCGGCGCCTACCAGCACGGCCTGAGCTGCTGCCAGCAAAGCCGGGTCATGTTCCGCGCGCTCGGCTACCGCCGGGGCGAGGCCAACGCGCTGGACAGCATGGGCGAGGCATACCGGGGCCTCGGCCGGGCGGCCGACGCCACCGCCTGTTTCCAGCAGTCCTTGAGCGCGGTGCGCGAACTCGGGGATCAGGTAAGCCAGGCCGAGATCCTGGTTCACCTGGCCGCGGTCCGCCAGGACGACGGCAACGTCCGTGCCGCCCGGGACTGCCTGCGCCAGGCGCTGGCGATCTTCGCTGGGCTGCAGCACCCTGACACGGCTCAGATCCAGGCCAAACTCATAGAAATGGACACAAGCACCATTGGATCACGGCATCATTGATCCGGGGCGGCGTCCGGGTGCGTCTGAGACGCTGTAAGACGAAGACAGGGGAATGACATGGTACGTACCACCGCGCTCGCCGTCGTCATCGTGATGGCCTTCGTGGCGGTCACTATTTATGGGCTCACCGCGGTATCGGGTGGTCCGAGGACAGCCCCGTCGATTACCAGGGTCAGCGCCGACTGCCCGATCAACTGGTGGGCCGAGGGCAAGCACAAGTGCCTGCCAATCAAGCTCTCTGACTAGTTAACAGAAGCGGCGGCTGGCGGCGCTGAGAATCTTGCGGCACAGGAAGCGCAGATCATCCGTTCCGGCGTCGCAACAAACCAGATTCTCAACAGGCCCCGGGCGGGATGTGCGGTGGCTGGTGGCAGCGATAGTGCTGGCGGCACTGTTGCATTGAGCTGTTACGTGGTCATGACGCCGTAAATATTCCTGTCGGCATTCACGGCGCGGCCATTGGATCGCCCTCAAACGAGACTGATTACGCGATCAGCGGTCACGGAAGTGAGGGCGAGTAAACTTCTATGTGATCACTCAGGGCAATAGCGCCGCGGGTGACCTTCACGGGCAGCCGCTTGGACACGGCCGGACCTGTCCCGGCACTCGTCCTGATGGCCGTGGTCAGGTAGACCGTGACCAGCCCGTCCTGATCGCTCACGTCAGCCCCAACTCGTTAGCTCGCCGGTTGACCACTTCTCGGTCTTCGGGGTGTGCTAGCGGGACGTCCTCACCCAGCCCCATGTCACCCGCCACGGCGCTCGCCAGCTCGATCGTCCCGGACGGTACCGCGCCCGCGGGGATGCCAGCGTCGTCGGCCAGGTACAGCCCAGCCTAGAATTTCGGGGGCCTCTCCGGGAGAGATGGAGAGGCCCCGCGGGACTATTGAGCGTTGGCGTGGATACGGTAGATCTGGCTCTGGTCATCCGTACCAGTTACGCCGACGTAGCAGATCAGGTTACTCTAAAGCGCCCCTAGGGCGGTCTCCAGAACTTGCTGCCCTATCGCAGGCAGCGCGGTGAACCATACTTGCTTAAACGTACCTCCCGTATCGGTCATTTTACCCAGATCGTCTCGTCCTCTCCGGGGCCCGCACTTTCGACACGGCAGTCAAACCACTGAAGATCAGATGCGTTTACCATCGCGGGTGTGCTGCTGACATCTGGCATTTCGAACGGTTCCTTTTTGTTTGGAGATTCTGTAGAGGCACGCAGCTGCGGAACAGCGATGACTGAAGCGAGAGCTGCTCAGCTGCGTTGGGGACTTGTCGGCCGGTTATCGGATTGACGGCTGTGCTATTAACCGAAATCTCTGGGACCGGGGCGGACTCGGCCAGGGTGCGGATGAGTGTCGCTGCGGAGGGGCCATGCCGAACGCGCGGCGCGATACGGCACGAGCATTCATGATGAATTCCTTTGCGGTGCCGACGTGGGGGCACGGGCTTCGCGTTCGGCGACTTCTGCGATCCGACCCAGGCTCGTGGTGATGTTCAGCCGCAGGTCGGCTTCCAGGTCACGCACCCCGAGAAAGGCGCGCAGGATGACGTGCAGGCCAACCGGGACAGGCTTGATTACCAGGTAGCCGAGGGTGGTAACGGTGCCCTCGCCATCGGGCTCGAACCGGAAGAACCAGCGGATGGTGCCGCCGCCGGGCTCGGTGCGGGTGAATGCGAATTCCCGGCCCCGCTCGGCGATCTCCACCACAGGCCGGTTGGACCAGGTAAACCAGCGCTTCTTATTCCGGGCACTGAATCGTGCTCCGGGTACCGCGGCGTCCGCGCCACCGAGCCAGTGGCAGGAGACGACCTCGGGGCTCCACTCTGGCGTGCGAGGCACATCGGAAACGAGAGCGTAGAGCAGCTCGGGGGTGGTGCTGATACCCAGCCGTACCTCGTCGTGGTCAAGGCGCTTCACGACGCCTCCCTGGTTATCGGGGCTGAAAAGACCAGGGTAGGTATCGGTTATCGGGAAAGCAATACCCTATTGGATATTCTAGACTAGCTTCATGTCATCCTCTGCCCGCTCGGCCAGTGGCGCCGTCACGCCCCGAGACCGGCACCGGCTCCAGACCCGCGAGGAAATTCTCGACGCCGCGCTGATGGTCATGGCCGAGCAAGGTGTTGCGGCGCTCAACCTGACTGAGGTCGCCCGCCGCATCGGCCTGCGTCAGCCCTCCCTCTACCAGTACTTCGACTCGCGCAACGCCGTGTTCGACGCCCTGTTTGAGCGCGGCATGCGCATCCACGCCGCGCTGTTCTCCGCGGCCATTGACCGGCACGGTGCTGGCTGGGCGGCGGTCCGCGCCGCGTCCTGGGAAACGGTCCGGTTCGCCGCCGAGCAGCCGGAGCTGGCGGAGCTGATGTTCACCCGGGCGGTGCCCGGATTCACTCCGTCCGAGCAGGCCTATGCCCCCAGCTTGCGCGTCGCTGAGCTGATGCAGGCCGCGATCATGGCAGCCACCGAGCATGGCGAGCTCCATGCTGCCGCAGCGTCCGAGAGCGGCGTCGCGCTACTGATGGTCATGGTGGGCGGCGTGGGATCCCAGCATCTAGCCAATGAACGTGACACCGAGTTCACTCAAAGTCGCCTGATTCCCCTGCTCGACACAGCCCTGGACATGTACGCGGCCTACTTCCGTCCTGACCGCCCGGCCGACTGGACACCCGAGCCCAGCGCACTCCCCTGGTAGCGCGATGCCGAAGTTGACAAACACTATCGACAGCCGAACCCACAGCGTGAACAGGCCGCCAACACGGGTACCGACGCAAAGCTGGCGTCATGTACGTAGACGTGTGTCCGGGAGGGAGTTAAACCCTCACGGCTGTGAACTGCGGCTTTGCTGAACCAGCAATATCGTAAGGAACGTAACCGCAGCTCAGGTACTTAAATATGTGTCCGAGGGGGACTTGAACCCCCATGCCGGGGAAATTTGCCGAATCGGGAAAATTTCACGTCACTAGCATACGGACCGCATTCTCGTGTTCAGTGTTTCCTCATGTGAATGATCGCGTTGGATCAGGATTGATTGCATGACGGCGAAATAACCGCCGTCCTGAGCGGTCAGGGCTGCTTCGGCGGTCACCAGCTAAGCCGCGCACCCGCAGACCGTCGCCGAGTGGGGCCGCCAGGTCAAGGCCGAACGGGCCGCAGCGCTCGCCCGCGACGCCAGCCAGATCCGCCGCCAGGCCGGCCGCCGGCTCACCGAAGACGACATCCGCGCCCTCGTCATCAGCCTCGGCGACCTGCGTAACGTCATCCGCACCGCTGATCCCGCCATGAAGGCAGCCATCTACGAGCAGCTCGGGCTCAAGGTCACCTACCTGCCCGGACAACCAAGAATTCAGGGCGTGCACGCGAATCGCAGCCACGGTGGTCGACGAAATCCGTATGCGAAGCCGACTAACCCTGGGAAGTCCTCAGCCGTAGTCAGCGTCTCCGGCTGGTCGGATCCACAGAGATGACCCTAGGTGCCGGATCCCGACACAGATGTACGATTAAAGCATGAAAGCCGATCAGCTGGACATCATCGACCGCAAGCTCGTGCACGCCCTGTTGATCGCGCCACGCGCGCCGTTCCGCCAGCTGGCCGCGACGCTGGGCGTCTCTGACCAGACCGTCCGCCGCCGCTACGGTTCCCTGAGTTCCGCCCTCGGGCTGCAGGTTCTCGGGCGCCTGGAAGGTACCCTCGTCGGCCGGGTCGACTGGATCCTGCGGCTGCAGTGCACACCCGACGCCGCCGTGGCGGTCGGCTCAGCTCTAGCCCGGCGGTCCGATACCTCCTGGGTGCGCCTGGCCTCAGGCGGTACTGAGATCCACTGCCTGTTCCAGCCGCGAGGACCCGAAGAACGCGACACTCTCCTGCTCGACCGGCTGACCGGAAGCCGGCGGGTCCTGCGGGTCAGCGCCCATGAGTTGCTGCACACCTTCAGCGCCGTGGCCCGGCACGAGTTCACCCGGGCGCTGGCTCCTGATGAGATCGACAGCCTCCGGGCCGACGCGAAAGACCCGGGCCCGCGAAGCGAGGAGAGTTCGGACGCTCCCGTGCAACTCAGCAAGCAAGACGAGGTCCTCGCTGCCCTGCTGGCCAAAGACGGGCGCGCCACGGCCGCCGCCCTGGCCGCTGGCACCGGATGGCACGAGGCCACCGTGCGCCGCCGGATCGCCCAGTTGCAGCGCGCCGGAGCGTTGTATTTTGACATCGACCTCGACGAACACGTGCTGGGCAGCACCGTCTCCGCTGAGCTGTGGATCTCCGCAGAACCCCGCGCCCTCAATGCCGTCGGGACTGCCATCGCCGCGCACTCTGAGGTGGCCTTTGCCGGCGCCACCACCGGGCCGACCAACCTCCTGGCCAGCGTCGTCTGTGCCGATACCGGCCATCTGTACCGTTACCTCACGACCCAGCTCGGAGAGCTGGCCGGGGTCCGCCACATCGAGACAGCACCCATTATCCGCACCCTCAAACGATCCGGAGTGGCAGGACCCGCCTGAGCACGCAACGTTCTGCAGCGTCAAGTTTGCGGCGTTCCCGCAGGAGAAAATGCGGGGGGGAACCGCGCGGGAAGCAGGCCGGGCGGGCAATTTGGCCGCCGCGGATTCGTGCGCCCAGGCAAACCGGACGCTGATCAGCGACGCTGTATCCGTCTTTCTCCAGGCGGGTGACGCGGTTGGTTATTGCGCCAGCCGACAGCTGGGCGGCGTTCTGAGCTAGCTGACGGCGAGAGTTCCTCCCCGGTGCATCAAGGTGGCGAGGAGCCTCTATCCCCCACAGGTCCAGACCTCACGGCAGGGTGAGCTGGCGGAACGGCGCGCGTGGCGCGATGAGCAGGGCAGGCACTAGCTTGCAGTCGAAGTAATCCGGGTGATTATCTTTCATGCTTTGATCGTGTACTTGTGTCGAGATCCGGCATCCAAGAACATCTCAATGGCATCTTCTGGCTCACCGCGCCAATGATGGCCTCTCGGCCGGGATCGCATCGGCCAGGTATCGAGGAGCTGTTCTCATGGCATCACATGTTCAGGACGCCCGGGCGCCGTCGTCGGCGGTGTCGCTGGATCGCCGTCACCTAATGTTGACGGTGGGCCTGGCGGTGCTGGGCGTGTTTGTGACCTACGTGCCGATCACCGCGGTGAGCGTCGCGCTGGCGACGATCGGCCAGGCGACTCACGCGAGCACGTCGGACCTGCAGTGGGTCTCAGACGCGTACGTGATCCCGATGGCCGCCGCGGTGCTGTCAGCCGGCGTGTTCGGTGACCTGTACGGACGGCGCCGGATGTTCCTCGGCGGCATGACCCTGACTCTCATGGGCGCAGCCGTCGCCGGACTGTCAGGCGCATTCGGCCACACCGCCGCGCTCAGCATGCTGTGGACCGGCCAGGCGATCTCCGGCCTGGGTGCCGGGCTGCTGCTGCCGACCACCCTCGCCCTGATCGCCCATGTCGTGCCTGACCCGCGAGAGCGTGGCAAGTACATCGGCATCTGGGCCACCGGGCTGCTCCTCGGCCTGGCGGCCGGCCCCCTGGTGTCCGGCCTGATCCTTGACCACGCCAGCTACGGATGGACCTTCCTGCCCACCGTCACCCTCGCCGCCCTCGCCGGTGCCGCCGCGCTGGCCCGGCTACCCGAATCCAAGGCCCCCGAAGGCCGCCACCTGGACTGGACCGGGCAGATCACCGGCGCTCTGGCCATCGCCGCGTCCATCTACGGCGTCATCGAAGGTGGCAGCAAGGGCTGGTCAGCCCCTGTGACCATCGCCGGGCTGTGTGTCGGCGCGGCCGCGTTCACTGCTTTCATCATGGCGGAGCGGCGCTCGGACTCCCCGCTGCTCAACCTCACCTTGTTCAAGTCGGCCGCCTTCACCGCGGCCGGGTTTTCCGCACTCATCGCCCTGTTCTCCGTCGTCGGTGTCACCTTCCTGCTCAGCCTGTTCCTCGGCTACGTCCAGCACCTGTCCGCGCTGCAGATCGGCTGGCGGCTGCTGTTCATCACGGGCGTCGCCGCCGTGCTCAACCCCCTCATCGGGCGGGTCATGCACAAGGTGAAGGTCATTTACCTGCTCGCTGCGGGACTGGCCGTCTCCGCCGTCAGCGTCTTCCTTCTCACCGGCGTCGACGCCTACACCGGCCTCGCCGGGCTCGGCTGGCGGCTGGCCATCTTCGGCCTGTCCCTCGCCATCATGCTCACCACCGTCTCGGTCGCCGCGATCAACGCCGTCCCCTGGAAACTGGCCGGGATGGCCGCAGCCGCCAACACCGCTATGCGCCAGTACGGCAGCGCCCTGGGCCCAGCCATCCTCGGCGTCATCTTCGTCGACCGCACCAGCGCCGGAGCCAGCCCCACGTCGGCACTGCACACGGCACTGGTCGTCAACGGCATTCTCCTCGCCCTTGCCGCCCTCGCCTGCCTCCTCGCCGCCCACACCCCCAAGCGCGACGCGACACAAGGGAAGTAAGCAGATGGAAGTTTTCCTTACCCTGGTCTGGTTTCTCGCCGGGGCGACCACAGGCTGGGTACTCACCCTGATCCAGGCGGCCAGGACCACGACCCGGACCCGGCAGCAGACGGACAGCCAGATCCGCTACTGGCAGTCCGAGACCGAGCGCTACAAGGCCACCGCCGACCGGCACGCCCAGGAGAAGGAAGCCTGGGCGGCCGGCGCCAAGCAGGGCCGCGATGACGTCATCACGATCATGCCGATGCTCCTCGCCGCACAACAGCGCTCCCCCAGCCAGAACGGCGCCGCCGGAGCGAGCGCCGCTGCGGTGGCACCAGAACCTGCCGGGCCTCGCGCCTCATGACCTGAGCGGAGTAACGGACATGCGCTCATCGACACTCACCCAAACCAGACCGCGATCGCGAGCCGGGACACTCACGACCAGTACCGCCCACCGGCAGCCACAGCGGCTGCCGATCCCGGCAGCGTGGCCGGTGCGCTCCAGCCCGATAGTCCACCAGTGGGCGGCTATTCCGGCCGGCCTGGCGCCGGTCCTGCTGACCGGGGCCTACCTCATTGCCGGCATCTTCCAGCCAGCCTCCTACAGCCCGGTGCGCACGACCATCAGCGTGATGGCTGGCCAGGCCGGAACCGACCGGTGGATCATGACAGGCGGCATCTTCATGGTCGGCGGCTGTTATCTCGTGACCGCCGCGGGCCTGACTGGTGTCCGGGCGCCCGCCCGTGCCCTACTGATCATCGCGGGCCTGGCCGGAATCGGCATCGCCGCATCTCCGGAACCCGCCAGCGGCGTGACCCCGCAGCATCTCGTCTGGACTGTGCTGGGCGCGGTCACGATCGCCATGTGGCCCGCCTTCGCCGCCCGGCGCACCTCGCCGCGGTCGCTGGTCCTGAACATCTACGGCGCCGCCGCCGCAACAGCCGTCTTTGTTGCCCTGCTCGGCTGGCTGCTCATCGAAACCCGCGACGGCAGCGTCTTGGGCCTGGCCGAGCGGCTGACGTCATCGATCGAGACCTCTTGGCCGTTCATCGTCGCTGTCGGCCTGCGCCGCGCCCGGCGCCCCCGTCTCGGTCTGGCCACCGGCGAGAACGGCGGAACGAAGGACGGGACCACCGCGCGGGCCAGGGTCCGCGGCCGCGGGCAGTACAGGTAATGGCAGCCCCCCTGCAGGCACCGCCGGCGACCGCCCGGCCTGTGACCCCCACGGCTCGGGCACCCCGGTCCGGGTTGGTCTGGCCGCGGCTGCCCGCGGTGGCCGAGTTGGCCACCATCGGCGCCGGTTACTTCGGGTACGCCCTGGTGCGCCTGGCCATCCACGCGGACCGTCATGCCGCATTCGCGCACGCGGCCCAGCTAGCGCAGGCCGAGCGGCACCTGCACCTGAGGATCGAGCCCTGGCTCAACGGCCTCGCCGCGGCCCACCCCCCGCTCGCTGAGGCGGCCGGTTACTACTACGGGCTGCTCCACTTCATCATCACCCCGCTGGTCCTAGCCTGGCTGTACTTGCGCAGGCCCGCGGCGTTCGGTCGGCTGAGGTCAGCGCTGGTGCTGACCACAACCGCCGCGAACGTGGTGTTCTGGGCCTGGCCAGTTGCCCCGCCCCGGCTGTCCGAGCCGGGGATGACCGACATTCTGGTCACCCACGACATCCTCGGCGCGGCCAACCCGCACGGCGCCACCAGCCTGGTGAACCTCTACGCGGCCATGCCCAGCCTGCACGTCGCCTGGGCCGCCTGGTGCACCACGGCCATCGTCATCACTTCTCGCACCCGGTGGCGGCACCTGGCGTGGCTCTACCCCGCCGCCACTACGCTGATCGTGCTGGCCTCGGCCAACCACTTCCTGCTGGATGCAGCCGGCGGGCTCGCCGTCACGGGCCTCGGCATGCTCGCCGCCAGCCGGCC
>CAXUJF010000052.1:5918-18778 GCA_964250865.1 uncultured Streptosporangiaceae bacterium | reverse complement strand
GGGCGCCATCGTCAGCGACGAGTCGAACACCTCGGGGCTGGGGCTGGGTGGCGCCACCGCCGGGGCGCCTGCGCACGACTGGCTCACGGTCACCGGCGGGGCGATCGGGCACGGCCTGCCGATGGCGGCCGGGGCCGCCGTGGCCTGCCCGGACCGGCCGGTGATCGCGCTGGAGTCTGACGGCAGCGCGATGTACACGATCTCCGCGCTGTGGACCTGCGCCCGGGAAGGCCTGGACGTAACCACCGTGCTGTTCAGCAACCGGTCCTACGCGATCTTGGGGATGGAACTGGACCGGGCCGTGCCCGGGGCCGGCCCGGCGGCGCGGAAGCTGCTCGAGCTCGCCCCGCCGGCGCTGGACTTCACCGCGATCGCGGGCGGCATGGGGGTGCCAGCCGAGCGGGCCACCACGGCGGCGGAGTTCGCCGCGGCGCTGCGCCGGGCGCTGGCCGAACCCGGACCGCACCTGATCGAAGCCGTGCTCCCGTAGGCCGGGCGGATGGACGACTTCGACCGGGACTGGTTCCTGGAGGTGGCGCGGGGGCTGCTGGCCATCCCGTCCACGGCCGACCGGCCCGCGGAGCTGCACCGGGCGCTGGAGTACGTGCTGGACTTCGTGGGGCCCGGCTTCACCGTGCAGCGGTTCGAATCGGGCGGCAAGCCCAGCGCCCTCGTCTACTCGGCCGGGTCAGCGGCACGGCCGGGGCCAGCGGGAACGCCGCAGCGCCCAGCGGGCCAGCGCTGGGATGACCTTTTTAAAATAATCCTGAACGGACACCTCGATGTGGTGCCCGCCGCAGCAGACCAGTTCGTGGCCCGGCGCGATGGCGACCGGCTGTACGCGCGGGGCGCGCAGGACATGAAGGTGTCGGCGCTGGCCGAGGCGCTCGCCTTCCGCGAGCTGGCGGGCACGCTGCCCGACCCGGTGGCGTTGCAGCTGGTCACCGACGAGGAGACCGGCGGCCGGAACGGCACCCGGCACCAGCTGGAACGGGGCGTCCGCGGGCGGTTCGTGATCATCGGCGAGACCAGCGGGCTGCGGATCGTCACCGACTCCAAGGGCATGCTCGGGGTCACGTTGCGGGCGGCCGGGCACGGGGCGCACAGCGCGTACCAGTGGCTGGGCGACAACGCCCTGGTCAAACTGGTGCGCAGCGTGGAGCGGGTGCTGGACCGGTATCCGGTGGCCACGACCGAGCAGTGGCGGACGACCGTGAACCTGGCCCGGGTGCATACGCCGAACCAGGCCCGGAACCAGATCCCGGCCGAGGCGGAGGCCTGGCTGGATATCCGGTTCCCGTCCGAAGATCATGATTTTAACGAGCGGTCCGCTCCGGAAGTCGCGGCCTACCTGCAGAGTTTCTGCGAGCCGGGAGTCACCGCGGTGGTCAACTCGCTGGACGCGCCGCACCACACCGACCGGGACCGCCCCGAGATCGCCCAGCTCCAGGCCGCGGCCCGGTCCCAGCGCTACCAGCCCGATTTCCTGCGCAAACACGGGGCCGGGGACGGCCGCTTCTACGGCAGCCTGGGTATCGCGGCGGTGGCGTTCGGCGTCGGCGGCCAAGGCCAGCACGGCGCCGACGAGTACGCCGAGATCAGCACCATCGAGCCCTACTACCGGGCCCTGCGCGAGTTTCTCAGTAAGCCGGGTTAGTCGGCGAGGCGACCTATCCGGCCCAGCGAGTCCCGGGCCTTGTGCCCGGGCGAGCGGCCGGTCCTACGGCGAAGTACCGTCGCGGGAAAGTGGGGGGTCCAGGGGGGTCATCCCCACGGATGAAGTGTGCCGGGCGGCAGCTTCCGCCCGCAGACGACCAGGGCGAGATCCTGGGCCGAGCCGGACAGTACGCGGCCCGAGCCATAGGACCAGTCGATATCGTCGGCCTGCAGCTGGGTGCCGTCGAGATCGACGCCGAAGTGCTTGCGGCTCTGGGCCCCGTTGACGGTGGCCAGCACGGCCCGCATGGTTGCCTCGGGAACCCGGTGCTCGATGCCCAGGGCGACGGTCATGTCCTGGCCGTGGATGACGTCGTGGGTGAGCCCGGCGGCCAGGCCGCCGCCGGGCGGCTTCCAGATGGTTTGCTCGTGCGCGCGCAGGGCGGCGACCAGCTCGTCCGGGGGAACGGCGCCGTCGCGCCGGGCGACCCGGTCGGCCATCCGGTTGAAATCGCCCCGGGACCGGGCCATCTCGGCCAGGAACCGCCAAGCCGGGGTGCGCAGGGTCATCAGGATGTGGGCGGCCACCTCGCGTATTCGCCAGCCCGCGCACAGGCTGGGCTGGTCCCAGGCTTCGGGCGGGAGCGTGCTCAGTAGTTCGGTGAGCTGACGGCGGTGGGCGGTGATCATGGCCGGCAGCTGGGGGTCGTCAGTGCCGCTCACCGGGCGTCCCGGGCAGTGAGCTGAGCCAGGTGGGCGGCGAAGCGGTCGAGCGAGGTCGTGAACCCGGCCTGGGCTTCGGGCCGGAGGAACGGAGCGGGCACGTTGGTCTGGTGAACGTGGACTTCGGTCCGGCCGCCGCCCAGATCGGCGAAGGTGGCGGTGACCGTCATGCCGCTGTGCGCCTCGGCCCAGACCAGCCGCTCCGGCTCGACGACCTCGACGTAGGTGGCGCGGGTCGGGTACTCGCTGCCGTCGGCGTCGTTGACCATGACCGTCTCGAACACCCCGCCTGGCCGGGGATCGACACGGATGCGCTCCACCGGCGCGCTGGTTCCGGCCGGCCCCCAGAAATGAGCCAAGTGTTCCGGCTCGATCATGCAGCGGAACACCAGCTCGCGCGGGGCCTCGAAGACCCGGGTGAAGGACAGCTCGCCCATTTTCTCGGACTGGCCGCTCATGTCTCCTCCTCGGCCTGCTGCTGGCCGGCCTGAATGTCACGCAGATGGGTGTCGAGCTTGTCGAACCGTTCGTCCCAGATCCGGCGGTACGTCTCGATCCATTCGGCCGCCACGTCGAGCGCGGCCCGTTCCAGGTGACACGGCCGGAACTGGGCGTGGCGGGACCGGGAGATGAGCCCGCAGCGCTCCAGCACCTTGAGGTGCTTGGAGATCCCCGGCAGGCTCAGGTCGAACGGCTCGGCCAGCTCATTCACGGTGGCGTCGCCGCGGGCCAGCCGGGTGACGATGGCCCGCCTGGTTGGATCGGCCAGCGCAGTGAACGTGGCGTCGAGCCGCTCGCCGGTCAGCGGGGCCATGGCTGCTCCATGGCTTCAATTTACCGGGTGGTTAATTAGCTGTCAAGTTAAATAATGGGAGCGGCGGGGCGAGGGCTGCGGCGAGCCGATCTAACCGGCCCAGCGAGAGTCTCCGGCCTTGAGCCCGGGCGGGTGACAGGTCCTACGGCGATGTACTGCTGCGGAAAGTGGGGGGTCCAGGGGTCATCCCCCCGGACGGCGTCCGGCGAGAACGCAGGCTGCCGGGGGGCTGAGGGCAAAGACCTGGGTGCTCAGGTGGGTGAAGCCGGCGTCGCTCAGCAGGCCCTCGATTTCCCTAGCGGCGCGACGGGACGTGTCGGCCGTGGCCCCGGGGCAGCGGGGCTGGGACGCGATGGCCACGCGGCCGCCGGGCGCGAGCCGCCGGCGCAGCTCCGCAAGCCGCTGGCCGGGCGCAGGCCAGAACCCGAGGGAGTTGACGGCCAGGATCGCGTCGAAGGGGCCGTTAAGGGCGGGCGGAAGCTGATCGGCCGAGGCCCTGATCAGCGTGACCCGGCCGGCCCGGATGGCGGCGGCGTTGCGTTTGGACGCCTGCCGGAGCATCACGCCGGAATGATCGACGCCGTATACGTGACCTGCGCCGATGCGGGCCAGTTCCGCGATCGCCACGCCGGGGCCGAAGCCGATCTCAAGGACCTGGTCGGTGGGCTGGATATCGAGCAGTGACACGGCCCAGCGGCTGCGCTGCCGGTTGGACGGGCGGTGGGCCATCTCCCAGGCGGTCACGCGCCCGGCCGCGCCGCGGGGATGATGGGCCTGGCCGATGACGTCGCGGTCCAGGACCCGCGTAGCGGCGATCCCGGCCCGCGAGACCCCGTACTCGACGGCCGCGGTCACGGCCCGCGGCACGGCACCCAACGCGCGCCGTGGAATGCTTTCCTCATGTCGTCTTCCCATGGCCGGCAGTCAATGCCTTCAAGTGCACCTGAAGTCAACCCGCCCGCATCGCTCACCATCGGTGAACTGGCCCGCCGCGCGGGCGTGACCACCTCGGCCCTGCGCTACTACGAGGAGTTCGGCCTGCTCCCCCGGCCAGCCAGGATCTCGGGGCAGCGCCGCTACCCCGAATCAGCGGCCCGGCAGGTCGGCGCCATCCTGCTCTACCGCGACGCGGGGTTCACCCTGGCCGAGCTGAAGGCCCTCATGGTTTCGGACCAGAGCGCGTCCGGTGAATGGCGACGGCTGGCCCAGCGCAAGCTCGCAGAACTGGACGCGCAGATCGCCACGGCGCAGGCGGCCCGCGATGCCATCAGGCACGGGCTGCGCTGCCCCCACGAGGACATTACGCAATGTCCCAACTTCAACGCCGGTATCACCGCCCGGCTGGCCGGCCAGCCACTCTCGCGATCCCACCAGCAGGTGCACCGCCAGCGGCTACCGCGGGAGTCCTAGGTCGATCCAGAAGCGGTCTTCATGGCCGGACGGGTCATCGGGGACCCCGCCGTTGGCCAGGATCACCCGGCGGGACGGCTCGTTGCCGACGTCGCAGGTGACCAGCACCCGGGGCAGGCCCAGGGCGCGGCACTCGGCCAGGCCGCCCGCGAGCATCCGGGTGGCATGCCCCCGCCGGCGCCACGGCGGCACCACGTGGTAGCCGATGTGGCCGCCGGTCCGGGTCAGCTCCGGGGTGAGCCGGTGCCGGATGATCAGCGTGCCCAGGTACTCGCGACCCGCGACGTACCAGTACGCGGTGGACGGGACACCCCAGCGGGTGCGCACGCCGCGGCGTTCCCGCACGTGGGCGCCGAAATCATCGGCCACCCGGTCCAGCCAGTCCAGCGGGGTGCCGTTGTCCAGGCTGTTCTCCCGCTCACCGGCCAGGTAGGAGTCCCGGACCGCGGTCGTCGGCCACAGCAGGCGCGGCGCCCCGGCCAGACCCGAGAGCGGGTCCGGCGATGCGGCATCAAGACGATCACCCACCTGGCCAGTGTGCGCTAGGAGGAGTGCGCGGCGCCGCTTATTTTCTGGGGCTAAGACACTCACAACGCGCGCGTGGCATTTCATGCGATTCGGGTTATTGTCCTTGGCGTAGCCGTACATTCGCGTCCTAGACGATGGAGCGTGGTCGTGATGAGGCGGAGCCGTTGGGCTGTGTTGGTATTGACCGCGATTGCGCTGGTCCTGGGGTTGGCCGCGCCCGCCCTGGCGGGGCAGGCCGGTTCGGGTGGTTCGGCGGGCTCAGGCGGGACCGCGGGCTGCGGCTCGTCCGGGGCGGTCACCACGGTGAACGGCACGCTGCCGGACGGTGCCACCTACCTGCTCCAGTGCCCGTCCGGGCACTGGAACGGGACGCTGTTCTTGTACAGCCACGGCTACGTGACGCCGGGCGCGGCCAACCCGGCTGAGGACGCCGGGGATCCGGTCACCGCGAGCTGGATGCTCAGCCACGGGTACGCCCTGGCCGGCTCGTCCTACGCCAGCACCGGGTGGGCCATCCAGCAGGCGCTGCCGGACCAGGTCAGCACGCTCGGGGAGTTCAACCGGACGTACCGCACGCCGTCCCGGACCATCGCCTGGGGGCACTCGCTGGGCGGCATCATCACCGCCGGGCTGATCCAGACCTACCCCAAGCTGTTCAACGCGGCGCTGCCGATGTGCGGCGTGCTGTCGGGCGGGGTGGCGACCTGGAACACCGCGCTGGACTCGGAGTTCGGGTTCCAGCAACTGGTCGACCCGTCGGTGCAGGTCGTGAACATCACCAACCCGACGGCGAACCTGACCGGGGCCGAGACCGCCGCGGCCACCGCGCAGCAGACGCCGCAGGGCCGGGCCCGGCTGGCGCTGGCGGCCGCGCTGGGCGACACACCGGGCTGGTTCACGCCGCTGTCGGCCGAGCCCGCCGCCAGTGACGTCACCGCCCAGGAGGCCAACCAGTACCAGTGGGACACCCAGGTCGACTTCCCGTTCGTGTTCGCCTTCCGGGCCGAGCTGGAGGCGCGCGCGGGCGGCAACCCGTCGTGGAACACCGGGGTCAACTACGTCACCCAGTTCAAGAAGTCCGCGGATCACCGCGAGGTGGCGGCGCTGTACAAGGCGGCCGGGCTGAACCTGTCGGCCGACCTGAGCAAGCTCAACCACGCGGCCCGGGTCAGCGCCAGCCCGGCCGCGGTGAAATACCTGATCCAGAACATCAGCTTCAACGGCAAGATCTCGGTCCCGGTGCTGACCATGCACACCACCGGCGACGGCCTGGTCGTGCCGGAGAACGAGCAGGCCTACCGGCAGGTCGTCGACCAAGCGGGCAACGGCGCCAAGCTGGCCCAGATCTTCGTGCACCGCGCCGGGCACTGCGCGTTCACCCCGGCCGAGACGATCACCGCGGTCCAGACGCTGCTGAACCGGCTGAACACCGGGCACTGGAACCGGGCCGCGCTGACCCCCGGCCACCTCAACGCCGCGGCCGCCGACCTGGGTGCGACGTACAACATCTACTCGTCCGGCGGCTCGGTCGTCGCGACCGGCCCGGAGTTCACCCGCTACCAGCCGACGGTCTACCTGCGCCCGTTCGACCTGCACCGCCGGTAGGCCCGTCCGGTAGGCGTGTCCCGCCGGTAGGCGCCGAGTCCCCGGCTGGCATGCTCGCCTCATGAAGTTTGGGATCGTCTACCACACGGGCGCGTTCGGAATCGACCCCGAGCAGGTCACGTCGGTGGCCCGGCACGCCGAGCAGTGCGGGTTCGAGTCGTTTTTCACCACCGAGCACATCGCGCTGTACCCGGGCGTGACGCTGGGCCGGATGCCGATCGCGCCGGATACCCCGATCGCGGACCCGCTCGAAGTGCTGAGCTTCGTGGCCGGGGTCACCGAGCGGCTTCTCCTGGGCACGTCGGTGCTGCTGCTGCCATTCCATCAGCCGGTAGTGCTGGCCAAGCGGCTGGCCACGATCGACCAGCTGTCCCGGGGCCGGATGCGGCTGTTCGGGATCGGCGTCGGCGCCCTGGCCAAGGAGGCCGAGGCGGCCGGGGTCGACTTCCACACTCGCGGCCGCCGCGCCGACGAGGCGATGGACGTGCTGCGGCTGCTCTGGGCGGGCGACGCCAAGGGGGTCAGCTTCGACGGGGAGTTCTACTCGTTCACCGACCTGTGCAGTTACCCCAAGCCGTACCAGGGCAGCACGCTGCCCATCCACGTCGGCGGGTCCAGCTCGGCCGCCGCCCGCCGGGCCGGCCTGCGCGGCGACGGCTACTTCCCCGGCGGCGGGGTCACTGACGAGCAGCGCTTGGCCCAGGTCGCCCTGATGCGCGAGACCGCCCGCGCGGCCGGGCGTGACGCCGACGCGCTGGAGTACACCCGCTGGGGCAACATCGCGATGACCCCGGACGAGGTGGCCGCGCTGGCCGCCGAGGGCGTCACCCGGCTGATCGTCAGCCCCACCACCGCCGACCTGGCCGAGCAGACGAAGGAGCTCAGCACCTTCGCTGAGCAGCACGGCCTGGGCTGAGGATTACGCCGGGCCGGACGCGGCGTGCGGGACGTTGGTTCCGGCCGGTGGCGCGGCGACGGCGCTGGCTCGCTGGGGCAGGACCAGGGAGTTTGCTGGTGGCGGTCATCGCAGCGATGAGGCGGGGTGTGCTTCCCAGATCGTCCACAGCGGGCGGTAGCCCTGCTGGCTCCAGAACGGCACCGACCGGGGGTTGAGCTGGGTGTGGTGCAGCAAGGTCACGGTCACCCCGGCTGCTTCGGCCTGAGCGTGGAAGCGAGCGGCCAGCGCGGCGCCGACCCCGCCGCCGCGCTCGGTCGCGCTGACCCCGGTGAGCAGGTTGTAGGCCACCGGGTCCGGCCGGGTCAGCGAGGCGATCCAGGCCGCGTCGGCCGGCCGCTGGGCGTGCAGCACGCCGACCGGCCGGCCGTCCCGCTCGGCCAGCCAGACCCAGGGCTCGGACGCGGCCAGCACGGGTTCGGCTTCCGCCCGCAACGCGTCCGCGGTCCAGGACCGGTCGACCACCCCGCCGAAGTAGGCGTCGTAGTGGACGACCTCGTGCTCGAGGCGCACCACCGCGTCGAGGTCGCCCGGCCCGGCCCGGCGGATCCGCACACCCGCGGGCGGCTCGGCAAAGCTATTGACTGGGCCGTTCGCTGGTCCATTCGCTGGCCCGGTCCGCACCGCCACCACGGCCAGCGGCTGGAACCCGTGGCGCAGCAGGGTGGTGACACCCTCGACGTCCCGGCTCGGCCACGACAGCACCGCCGACGTCTCCTCGTCGTCCAGGCCGGGCTCGGCGGCCAGGTGGCCGCGCCAGGCCGACAGCAGCTGGTCCAGGGCCCCGGCCACGTCCGGGCCGGCCACGCGGGCGGTGAGGTCGAACCGGCGGGCCGTGCCCCAGCACAGCTCCAGTGATCCGGGCACGCCCTGCCAGTGGCCGCACACCGCGACGGCCGTGGGGGCCTCCGGCGGGGCGGCCGCGAACCGTTCACCGTCGGCCGCGGCCGGGACGGATGGCACCGGCAGCAGCGGGTCCAGGGCCCTCCAGCGCTGGGCGACCTGGGCGATGACCAGCTCATCCGGGTCATCGTGCGCCGATGCCATGACCGCCTCCGCTGTCGCCTGGGTGCACTGTGGTCTGGTCCGGCGAGCAGCCTACTGGCGGAACGCCCGGCGGACAGGTTGTTCGGCCACCCAAGGGAGGTAACGGACGCGGCCGAGCGCAATTCGTGATTTCTCAGTAACGCTCTGTTGCCCGTCAATTCATCGTTAAGGAGATAAAAACGTGATCCGGGCTTAAACAGGGATTCGAGCTGGCCGCCGGCGCGCGCTGACCTGGGTTTCCTGACCGGGTGGCTGATGGTCGCGGCCTACGTGCTCGGCACGCTGAGCGGGGTCGAGGTGCTGGCCCCGTCGGTGCTGTCGGTGTTCGGCTCCAATTCCACCGCGACCTGGGGCAACATCGGCATCGACACCGCGCTCGGGCTGATCATGATCGTCATCGCGGTCATCGGCATCAAGCTCACGGCCCGGCCCCAGAAGACTGAGGTCAGCTGGTGTCCGGGCGGAAGACCAGGACCAGCACCCGGACGGCCAGCATGGCCGCCACCACCAGCAGGCAGTAGCCGAAAAAGCCGTACAGACTGACCTCCCGGGTCACGCTGGGGCCACCGCGCAGGCCGATCAAGAGCACGGCCATAATCCCGGACGCGGCGGCCAGGAACGTCAGCAGCACCTGATGCAGCAGCCCGGTGACGAACCGGCGGTCCGATGGATCGGCCAGCAACCGGACATTGACGCTGAGCCGGCCCGTTTCCAGCGCGTGCCCGACCCGGTCGATCCGGCGGGGCAGCCGGCGCAGCATGGGCAGCAGCGAGGTCAGCAGCGAGGTCAGCTCGTCCAGCGCGGTCCGGCGCAGTTCATCCGGGCCGAGCCGCTCGGCGAACTGGCCGGACGCGAACCGGCGGGCCCCAGCCACGATGTCGAAGCCCGGGTCGAGCTGGGTTAGCGTGCCTTCCATGGTGGCCAGCGCGCGGAACACGGCCGCGATCTCCGGCGGGATGGCCAGCCCGTGTTCGGCCACGATGCGGAACAGGTCGGTGAACATCCGCACGTCGGGGGTGATCCCCGGGCCCACGTGCCGGGCCGCGAACCGGCCCAGGGCCCGTTCCAGCCGGGCCTGGTCCAGGTCCTCGGGCCGGTCCACCACGTCGAGCAGGGCATCGGCCAGCGCCGCGGGGTCACCCCGGTCAAGGGCCAGCAGCAGCCGCTGCAAGGCCGACCGCAGCCCGGCGTCGATCCGGCCCACCGACCCGAAATCGAGCAGACCCAGTCCCCCGTCGGTGAGCAGCAGCACGTTGCCCGGGTGCGGGTCGGCGTGGAACGTCCCGTCCAGGAGCACCTGCCGGAGCAGCGTGTCCAGCAGGCTGGACGCGAGCGCGGCCCGGGCCGGCGCGGCCAGGCCCGCATCCGCAGCGGCCAGCGGGCGGCCGTCCAGGTAGTCCATGACCAGGACCTTTTCCCCGCACAAGGGCTGGTACGGGGCGGGCACCCGGACCCGCTGAGCCTGGTCCGGGCCACGCCGGTCCGCGGCGGCGGCCACCGCGGTCATGTTGCGGGCCTCGATCCGCAGGTCCAGCTCCTCGCGCAGCGCGTCGGCGAACCCGTGGGCCAGGGTGACCGCACCCACGGACCGGCCCCAGCTGGTGCCGCGCTGCAGCCGGCCCGCGAGCCGGAGCACGATGTCGAGGTCACGGTCGACGACCGCCCGGACGCCGGGCCGGCACACCTTGACCACCACGGGCCGGCCGGCGGCCAGGGTGGCTCGGTGTACCTGGGCGATGGAGGCCGCGGCCAGCGGCTCGCGCTCGAAGGTCACGAAGACCTCGTCCACCCCGGCCCCCAGCTCGGTGCGCAGGGTGGCCTCCACCTGCGGCCAGGGCACCTGGGGCGCGTCGTCCTGCAACCGGGACAGCTCGGTGATGAACTCGGGCGGCAGCAGGTCACGCCGCGTCGACAGCACCTGGCCCAGCTTGACGAAGGTCACCCCGCCGTCCTCCAGGGCCAGCCGGAGCGATCGGGCCAGCCGGGCCCGCCCTTCGGCGGTGGCCAGCTCGGACCGGCGGCCGCCGCGCTGGTAGGGCAGCAGGCCACGGCGGACCAGGACCCGGGTGATCTGGGCGTACCGCCGGGTCCGGCCCGCCTGCCGGCGCAGCGACCGGGCCAGATACACCGGGCCGGGCAGTGAGCCGCTCGGCACCAGCGCCTCGGACACGACCAGGAAGATCATCCCGATCAGCAGGGCGATGACCAGGCCGAGCAGCACGAACCACAACCCGGGCAGGGTGGCGGCGCCGCGGCGGACCGCGGGCCCGCCGATCGCGCTGATGATCGGCTGGGCCACGAAGAACGCAATCAGGCCGGCCAGCAGCGTGCGCAGCGGGGCCAGCCGCAGGCCCAGGAGCCGGCGCACCCCGAACGCGAACACCAGGACCGTCACCACGATCCCGATGGCCACGAGCGGAACATCAAGAACCTTCATGAGCGCAGCTACCTGGTCGCCGTCACCGGGGGCGGCCGGTCAGAACTGGAGGACGGCGGCGCCGTCGACGCGGCCGGCCTTCAGGTCGGCCAGTGCCTGGTCGCCCTGGCTGAACGGGTACGGGGTGGTGGTCACCTTGAGCTTCAGCCGTTCGGCCAGGGTGAGGAACTTCTGGGCGTCGCCGCGCGTGTTGGAGGTGACGCTGCGCAGGTTGCGCTCCTGGAACAGGTGCTTTTCGTAGCTGAGCGACGGGATGTCGGTCAGGTAGATGCCGGCCACGGACAGCGTGCCGTTCCGGTCCAGGGCACCCAGTGCGGCCGGGACCATCTCCCCCACCGGCGCGAACAGGATGGCTGAGTCCAGCGGCACCGGCGCCGGGTCGTAGGAGTCCTGCACCGACGCGGCGCCCAGGCTGCGGGCCAGCTCGCGGGCGGACTCGCCCCGGGTGAACACGTGTACCTGCGCACCCTGGGCGATGGCGACCTGGGCGGCCAGATGGGCTGAGCCGCCGAAGCCCCAGATGCCGAGCGTGCCGCCGGGCGGGACTTCGGCCCGGGCCAGGGCCCGGTAGCCGATGATGCCCGCGCACAGCAGCGGGGCCAGTTCGGTGTCGCTGAACCCGCCGGGCAGCGGATGGGCGAAGGCGTCGGCCACGACCAGGTACTCGGCGTAGCCGCCGTGGATGTCCCAGCCGGTGTAGGTGGAGGCGGGGCACAGGTTCTCCTGGCCGCGGCGGCAGAACTTGCATGACCCGTCGACGCCGGCCAGCCAGGCCGCCCCGACCCGGTCCCCCGCGCTGAACCGGGTGGTGCCCGGGCCGGTCGCGGTGACCTGGCCGACGACCTCGTGACCGGGGGTGGTCCGGGGGTGGTGCGGCGGCAGGTCACCCTCGGCCAGGTGCAGGTCGGTGCGGCACACCCCGCACGCGATGACCTTGACCAGCAGCTGGCCCGGACCGGGCTCGGGCACCGGACGTTCGGTGAGCTCCAGCGGGCCGGAGGTGATCGGCCCGGGCTCGGCGACAACCCATGCGCGCATGAGGCTACGTTACGGCCACCGGCGCTGACGGCTCAGGCCGCAGGGGGCACACTGGTGTCCAACAATCGTTCGCATCGGCAGGCCAGGGGCGCAGCTATGAACCGTGAGGAACGCCGGCAGTTCGTCCGAGACCACCGCACCTGCATCTTCGGTTACAACCGGAAGAACGACGGGCCGGCCATGACCGTCGTGTACTACATCATGGACGGCGACGACCTGCTCGTCTCCACCATGGCCGACCGGGCCAAGGCCAAGGCCGTGCAGCGCGACCCGCACGTCAGCCTGTGCGTGCTGGACGAGAACTGGCCCGTGACCTACCTGCAGGTCTACGGCCGGGCGGAGTTCGACCCGGACCCGGAGCAGGCCAGCCAGCTGATGCGGAAGGTCATCGAGCTGATGGCGGGTGAGCCGATGCCGGACGAGAAGTACCCGGCGATCCAGAAGATGTGCATCGAGGAGAAGCGGGTGGTGCTGCGCATCACCCCGTACTCGACGTTCGAGACCCCGCCTCGCCACGTCTACCAGGCCGACGACGTGGACACGCTGACCCACTTCACGTCCAAGAGCCTGGACTGGTGAGCTAGGACTGGTGAGCCGCGGGGGGGGGGGGGGGGGGGGGCGCCCGCGGCTCGGGGCGGCTGCCGTTC
>CAXUJF010000052.1:0-5908 GCA_964250865.1 uncultured Streptosporangiaceae bacterium | reverse complement strand
CCACTTCCCGTCCAAGCGCCTGGAGTGGTGAGCTCGCCCGGGTGAGCCGCGGCTGGCCGGGAGGGGCCGGCCAGCCGCTGGTAACCGGCTCAGTAGTGCAGCCGGCGACCGGGCTCAGAAGTGCAGGTGGGCCTGCCAGTCGGCCGGGACGCGGTCCTCGGGGCCGGGGGTGGTCTGGTCCAGCGGGTGGTGGTCCGGCGCGGCCAGTTCGGGGCCCCGCTCGTACAGCCGGTTGTCGGGGTAGCTCCAGAACCAGTCTTCCTGGGGCTCGAAGCTCTGGATGACCGGGTGCCCGGTCTCCTTGGCGTGCAAGCTGGCGTGCTGGGCCGGTGAGGAGTCACAGCAGCCGACGTGCCCGCACTGGGCGCAGCGGCGCAGGTGGAACCACCAGCCGCCATTCGCGTCGCATTCGGAACAGCCGGGGCCGCTGGGGGCGACCGACGGGTCAACGCCGGGGATCTCGCTCATGAGCTCACCTGCTCCTGCTCTGCGTCTGCCTCTGGCGCCGGCACCTGTTCGTCGGTGAGCGCCTGGTCATTGTCCTGGTTCTGGGCCGTGAGCGGCAGCCAGACCCGGAACTTGGTGTCACCGGGCTCCCCGAACACGTTGATCTCCCCGTGGTGCTTCTTGGCCACGATGCGCCAGGAGATGTCGAGCCCCAGCCCCGTGCCCTCACCGACCGGCTTGGTGGTGAAGAACGGCTCGAAGATACGCGACTGGATCTCCTGCGGCACACCCGGGCCGGTGTCCTTGAACTCAACCAGCAGCTTGTCGCGGTCCAGGGCGGTGCGAATGGTGAGCGTGCCGTGGCCCTTCATGGCCGAGACCGCGTTGTCGATCAGGTTGGTCCACACCTGGTTGAGCTCAATGGCGTAAGCCGGGATCTTGGGCAGCGTGCGGTCGTAGTCCTTGACGATCGTGATGTCCGGACCGATCTTGGCGGCCAGCATGACCAGCGTGCTGTCCAGCAGATCGTGCACGTCGACCTCGGTGAACGGGGCCCGGTCGAGCTGGGAGTACTGCTTAGCCGCGCCGACCAGGTGCATGATCCGGCCGGTGGAGTCCTGGATCTCGTTCATCAGCAGCTCGGTCTCGACCGTGTAGGTCAGCCACCGGATGGCGCCTTCCAGGTCCTGCGCCTCGACGATCTCGGTCACCTGATCCAGCCACACCGTGTCCAGGCCGGCCTGGACCAGGACCGGGGCCAGGTCCCAGCCGCCGCCGACGCCGTAGCCGTCGAGCCAGTCGGCCACCGTGTCCTCGGCGTCGGAGGCCTCTATGGGACCCAGCTGCGGGGCCTTGGCCACCCGCTCGACGGCCCGTTCCTGCAGCTCGATCAGGGCTTCCAGGGTGTCCTGCTGGTAGCGGTGCTTGGTCAGGATGCCGAGCTTGTGCCGCATCCCGGCCACCCGGTCGCGCAGCGACGACGTGGCCCGGACCGCGGCCGCGGCCGGGTTGTTGAGCTCGTGGGTGCGGCCCGCCGCCAGCGCGCCCCCGGGCCGCCGCCGCGCGCGCGGGCTGATCGCCTGGTTGGCGGCCTTGCTGCCGAAGAACGCACCCTCCAGCAGGTGCACGGCCATGGGGAACCAGGTGGTCATCATCTCGGCGAAGCAGTTCGCGTCCAGCACGTAGAACCGGGACGGCACGCTGGCCCGGAGCGAGTTGTTGTAGTTCTTCGAGGCCCGGTCGCCCAGGTAGGCCTGAAACGCCCCCGCGTAGACCCCCTTTTCGGCGGTCCGGTTCACCTCGATGTCGTCCGATCCGACCCGGCGGGACATCACCACGCCGCCTTCGAGCAGCACGTAGAAACAGGTGGCCGGGTCACCCTCGGTGTAGATGGGACCGGGCTCGAAGGTCTCGACCCGCCCCTCCCGGCACAGCCAGTCGAGCTGCTCGTCATTCAGCTTCTCGAACAGGAACAGGGTTCGCAGCTCGGCCGGGTTGCAGGTACTGGTCGTGGTCACAGCTTCTCCAGGTAACGATGCACGAGCATGACGGCCATGGCACCCTCGCCCACGGCGGAGGCGACGCGCTTGGCCGACTCGGCCCGGACGTCACCGGCCACGAACACACCGGGCACACTGGCCTCTAGGTGATAAGGCGCGCGGTCCAGCGGCCATTCCGCGGGCGGCTCGCCGTCGGCGGAAAGGTCCGGGCCGGTGAGCACGAACCCGTGCTCGTCGCGCTCGAGCACCCCGTCGAGCCAGCTGGTCAGCGGGGCCGCGCCGATGAACACGAACAGGTGCTGGGCGGCGACGTCCTCGGTCTCACCGGTGTTGGCGTTCTGCAGGGTCAGGCCCTCCAGGTGCCCGTCGCCGCGGGCGCCGACCACCGAGGTGCAGGTGCGCACGGTGATGTTCGGGACGCTCTCGACCTGCTCGATCAGGTAGTGCGACATCGACTTGGTCAGCGACGGGCCGCGCACCAGCAGCGTCACCGACTTGGCCATGCGGGACAGGTAGACCGCGGACTGCCCGGCCGAATTGGCCCCGCCCACGATGAAGACGTCGTTGTCGACGCAGGCGGCCGCCTCGGTCAGCGCGGAGCCGTAGTAGACGCCGGCCCCGGTCAGGTCGTCCAGGCCGGGCGCGCGCAGCTGCCGGTAGGTGACCCCGGTGGTGAGGATGACGCTGTGCGCGTCGAGCGACGTGCCGTCGGAGAACCGGACGGTGCGAGCCGAGCCGTTGATCTCCAGCCCGGTCACCTCGCGGGTGGTGAGCACCTCGGCGCCGAACTTGGCCGCCTGCAGCCGGGCCCGGGTAGTGAGCTGGGCCCCGGACACGCCGTCGGGGAAGCCGAGGTAGTTCTCGATCCGCGAGCTCTGCCCGGCCTGCCCGCCGGTCGCGGTCCGCTCCAGCAGCACGGTCCGCAGTCCTTCGGACGCCCCGTAGACGGCGGCGCCCAGGCCGGCCGGGCCGCCGCCGACCACGATCAGGTCGTAGAAGTCGGACGACGGGCTGGTGGCCAGGCCGACCTTGGCGGCCAGCTCGGCGTCGGACGGGGCGATCAGCACCTCGTGGTCCAGGGTGATGATCACCGGCAGCTGCAGCCCGTCCTGGCTGGCCGCCTCCAGCATCCGCTTGCCCTCGGGCTCGTCGGTGGAGAACCAGCGGTACGGGACCTGGTTGCGGGCCAGGAACTCGCGCACGTCGGACGAGCGGGCATTCCAGCGGTGCCCGACGACCTTGATCTCCGGCACCACGTGGTGATCGGACGCCTTCCAGGTGTCCAGCAGCGTGTCCACCACCGGGTACAGCTTCTCCTCCGGCGGGTCCCACGGCTTGAGCAGGTAGTGGTCCAGGTCGACCACGTTGATCGCGTCGATGGCCGCGCCGGTGTCGGCGTAGGCGGTGAGCAGGACGCGGCGGGCGCCGGGATAGATGTCCATCGCGTGCTCGAGGAACTCGACGCCGTTCATGTTCGGCATCCGGTAGTCGGCCAGGATCACGGCGACCTGGTCGCCGCGCAGCTTCAGTTCGCGCAGCGCGTCCAGCGCCGACGGGCCGGACTCGGCCCGCACAATGCGGTACTCGCTGCCGTACTTGCGCCGCAGGTCGCGAGAGACGGCGCGGGATACGTCCGGGTCGTCGTCGACGGTGATGATCGCGGTCCGCGCGTTGCCGGCGGGGGCGGTCAAGGGCATGAAGGCTCCGTAAGGGTCGTCAGGTCCAGGCGGGGTCTCGGCGCAAGGAGGCCCCGTTCAGGGCGCATGCAGCCCATCGTAAGTTCCCGCTGGGCGGAATGTCCTCCCGCGGTTTCCGCTGGGCGCGTAACGGACGTGATCACGAGTGGCAATGGCCCTCATCGGCGGGGGCGAGATCGATAGCGGGGTTGCGGTCGAAGAAGCCGGCCGGCTTGAGCGTGAAGCCGGCGTACTCCACCGGCATGACCGGGAAGTCCTCGGGACGGCAGAAATGGGTGGTGCCGACCGTGTGCCAGAGCACGATGTCGGTGTCGGCCACCGGCCGGTCGGCCGCGGTCCAGGCGGGCAGCCCGGCTCCGCCCGGGTGCTGGTTGGGGAAGTCGCCCGCGGGGCGCTGCTCGTCCGGGCGGGCCGGGGTGACCCACAGGTGCTTGGTCGCGAACGTGGCCCGCGCGGTGATGGCCGCGTCCGGCTGGGCCAGCAGCGGCGCGCTGGGCTGCGGTACGAGCTTGTAACCGACGGGCTCGCCACAGGCGTTGACCGACCCGTGGTTGACGATCTTCCAATGCCGGCCGTGCTCGGGGGCGGCCATCCGCTGGGCGCCGAGCTCGGTGGTCAGCAGCGTGCTGCGTGCGGTAAAGGCGTTGCCGTGCGGGTTGTCCGGGCCCGTCGGTACCGGCACCGCGTCGACCTCGTAGACCGAGTTCACCGGGCCGTCCAGGCAGGTGTCGAGCCGGAAGCTGAACAGGTGCTGGTGGTGCGGGCCGGCCAGCTCGGGAGTGACCGGGTTGGCGTACGGCGCCCGGGTGCCCGGCACGACCGCCTGGGTCTGGATGATGCCGGTCAGCTTGACCTCGGCCTGGATGGTGCCGTCCAGGTAGAAGTACCAGAAGAAGCCGTACTCGTAGTTGCCCACGGTGGCGATGAACGAGACCACCATCCGCCGGGACCGGCGCACCTCGGCGACCCCGTTGGCCACGTCGGTGTGCTTCCACAAGACGCCGTAGTCCTCTTCGTGCAGGCAGATGGCTTGCGGCAGCGTGCTGGCGGAGCCATCCTCGTCGACCTTGACCGCGTCCAGGTAGACGATTTCACCCAGGCAGTCGCAGCCCAGCGTGAGCGCGTTGGCCGACTTGCCCAGCCCGACCTCGCCCGCATCGAAGGCGTTCTTCCACCAGTGGTTGATGGCGGTGGAGCCGTAGGGCACGACCATCTCGGCCACGCTGGCCCGGTACAGGATGGGCCGGACGCGGTCGCCCTCGATGTAGCTGATCTCGTGCAGGACGACGCCCTCGATCGGGTGCATGGACACCCGCAGCTGCCACGGGCCCCAGCGCAGCAGGCCGTCCTGCACGGTGAAGCCGGGGCCGTCCGGCTGCAGGATCTGCAGCGGGGCCAGCTCGCGCAGGTGCGGCTGGCTGGCCGCGTCGTAGCGGCCGGGGTTGGCCGGGACCGGCACCGCCTCTCCGTCGATCAGCTCGACGACCTCGCCGGTGTCCCGGTCCAGCACCGCGACCAGGTTCTCGATCGGCCGGGCGTAGGGGTTGGAACCGGGGCCGTCGAGCACGTAGGCCACGGCCCGGGCCAGCCGGCGCCCGGAGCGGTCGACGTCGAGGCCCACATAGGCGGCCGGCCAGGGGTCGACCTGGATCTGGCTCAGGTCGGTGATGCCGCGGCGGGCCAGCGCCGCCTGGAACCCGGGGTCCGCCTTGACCTGCGCGGCGTTGGCCGCGAACTCGGCGAACATGACCGGCGGCTGCATCTCCGGGATCGGAACCCGGGTGGTGATGGCCTGGTCGTCCAGCGACACCGTGACCATCGTGGTCCGAGGGGATGGGTCTGGCGAGGCGGACGGGCCTGGCGAAGTGGCAGGGGTGGCAGGGGTGGCAGGGCGGTAGAGGACGCAGCGGGCCAGCCTGGGCACGGGCGCGCCGTCCCAGCCGAGCACGACGTCCTTGCCTGGCTCGACCAGCTCGCAAAAGACGAGCAGGGTCCCCGGCGGGGCGCCGTCCAGCGCGATCCGGCACGCGGCGGCGGTCTCATCCAGGGTGAGCGGGGCCAGCGGATGACGCCGGGAGGATGGGTGGGCCGCGAGGCGGTCGTTGGCCGTCTGCGTCATCGATGTCTCCATTTCAGCCAGCTTCGTGATGAGGACACCTTTGTTATGTTGCGCCCCGATCGCCGGGTCGCGACAGGCCTGTCAACCACCGGCCTGTCAACCACTGGCTGGGGAAGCCGGGCTAAGCTGCATCCTGTGCGACTGAC
>CAXUJF010000051.1:17974-19238 GCA_964250865.1 uncultured Streptosporangiaceae bacterium | reverse complement strand
GATGGGGGGCCGGTGGGGCGCCCGGGCGCGGAGGTGGCCGAGCGGTAGAAGCCGCCGTCGGAGCACCGGCCGGACGAGCCTCGGACCCAGCCACCGGCCAGCCCGGGGCAAGGCCCGGGCAAGCCGCCGGGGCCTCGGCTACGTATCTAGGGTTGAGACCGGCTTTCAGGTGCGCGGAAGCGCTGCCTTGGGGCATCGAAGCGTCGCGCCGCGACAGGGCTAGGACGTACTGTCGTTATGAGGCCGTTACGGTGGTCAGGCACACTTCCGCCCGCGGCCGGCACGGCACCAGGCCGGTGGGGCCTGCGCGGCCCATGAGGAGGCCATGTGGTGGTGGAGACGGGGCGGGAGCCCGGCAGAACGCTCGAGGACCTGGTTGGGGTGGCCGGGCGCATCGGGGCGTCGGTCGAATCGGTCATCGACGGGAAGGCCAACGCCGTCCGGCTCACGCTGGCCGTGCTGCTGGCCGACGGGCACCTGCTGATCGAGGACGTCCCCGGCGTCGGCAAGACCATGCTGGCCAAGGCGCTGGCCAAGTCCATCGACTGCTCGGTGCGGCGTATCCAGTTCACGCCGGACCTGCTGCCCAGCGACGTCACTGGGGTCAGCGCCTATAACCAGGAACGCCGCGAGTTCGAGTTCAAGCCGGGCCCGGTGTTCGCCAACATCGTGGTCGGCGACGAAATCAACCGGGCCTCACCCAAAACTCAGTCCGCGCTGCTGGAGAGCATGGAAGAGGGCCAGGTCACGGTGGACGGGACCACCTACCCGCTGGAGTCTCCGTTCATGGTCATCGCCACCCAGAACCCGGTGGAGATGGAGGGCACGTACCCGCTGCCCGAGGCCCAGCGGGACCGGTTCACCGCCCGTATCTCGATCGGGTATCCGACGGCCGCGGCCGAGCTGGAGATGATCGAGACGCACGGGTCAGCGTCGCCGCTGGATGACGTGAAGCCGGTGGCGCACGCCGCCGACATCCGGGACCTGGCCGCCGCGGTGCGCGGGGTTACGGTCTCCGACCTGCTCAAGCAGTACGTGATCAGCCTGGTCAACGCCACCCGCTCGCATGAGGAACTGCGCCTGGGCGCGTCCCCCCGGGCGACCCTGCACCTGCTCCGGGTCAGCCGCGCCTGGGCCGCCCTGGACGGCCGCGACTACGTGATCCCGGACGACGTGCAGGCCCTGGCCGTGGGGGGGGGGGGGGGGGGGGGGGGGGGGGCGGCCGCCGCCCCCCCCGCCGGGGGCGGGCGGGGGGGGGGGGGGG
>CAXUJF010000051.1:0-17964 GCA_964250865.1 uncultured Streptosporangiaceae bacterium | reverse complement strand
CCCGAGGCCCTGGTCGCGGGGCAGTTCCCGGAGCAGGTGCTGGCCGGCATCGTGTCCCGCCTGCCGCTCCCGGCCCGGCGGTAGCGGCCCGGTGTGGCCCCGTCGCAGCGCCGGTCCAGCGATTGAACGAAGGACGTAGATGCGGGCACTGCTGAACGCCCTGACCACGCGGGGCAAGACGTTTCTGGCCGTGGGCGCGGTGGCGGCCATGGCAGGCCTGATCTTCAGCGAGGCCGACCTGTTCCGCATCGGGCTGCTGCTGATGGCGCTCCCGGTGCTGTCCGCGCTGACCACCAGCCGGGCCCGGTACCGGCTGTCCTGCACCAGGCAGCTGGTGCCGCGCCGGATCCAGGCCGGCCAGGTGGCCGAGGCCCGGGTCCGGCTGTCCAACGTGTCCCGGCTGCGCACCGGCCTGCTGCTGGCCGAGGACCTGATCCCGGCGGCGATAGCGGGCCCGGGCCGCCGGCCGCGGTTCGTGCTGGAGTCCATCGAACCGGGTGGCACCCGCGACCTGAGCCACCAGGTCGAGCTGGACCAGCGGGGCAAGTACACCATCGGCCCGCTGCAGGTCCGGGTGGCTGACGCCTTCGGGCTGGCCGCCATCGGCCGGTCGTTCGCGACCAAGAGCACGCTGGTGGTGACGCCGCGGATCACCGCGCTGCCGCGGGTGTCGATCGCCGGCAACCGGCTCGGCGACGGCGAGAGCGGCCTGCGTACGGTCGCGGCCGCCGGTGATGACGACATCGCGCCCCGGGCCTACCGGGACGGCGACGAGCTGCGCCGGGTGCACTGGCGGTCCACCGCGCGCTACGGCGAGCTGATGGTCCGGCGCGAGGAGCAGCGCTGGCACAACCGGGCCCTGCTGCTGCTGGACACCCGGCGCAAGGCCCACGTGGGCAGCGGCCCGGACTCGTCCTTCGAGTACGCGGTGAACGCGATGGCCTCCATCGGCGTGCACCTGGTCGGGCAGGGCATCGAGACCCGGCTGATCACCGAGACCGGCGACGCCGCCCCGGCCGGGCCCGCCGCCGAGTCGCTGCTGGAGCGGCTGGCCGTGGTCCGGACGTCACGCGGCACCGACCTCAACCGCGGCCTGGCCGCGCTGCGGACCAGCAACCGGGGTCAGGTCATCGCGATCGTCGGAGCACTGTCCGCCGACCAGGCCCGGCTGCTCGCGGCCAGCCATCACGGCACCGCCCCCGCCATGGCGCTGCTGCTGGACGGCCCGCACTGGACCGCCGACCGGACTGCTGACCGGACCGGCGACCGGGAACCGCCGCCGGTTGCGGCCAGCATCCTGGTCGCCGCGGGCTGGCGGGTGGTGACGGCCACCGGGAGTACGCCGCTGGCCGATGCCTGGCAGGAGCTGCACCACCCGGTGTCCAACGCCTCGTTGCGCCGCCCCATCAGCACCGAGGCCCCGTCGCCCGCCACGGCCCGGCTGAACGTCGGGCCGAGTGAGGAAATCGCATGAGCGTGCAGGCAACCCGGGCGCCGGACCTAGTGGGCGACCTGCCGCCGGCGGCAGGCACGGGGCCAGCGGGAGACGCGCGGCGACCGGGCCGCTCCAACCTGAACTACCGCCTCACGATCGCGGCCGCGGTGGGCACGCTGCTCGCCTCCACCGCGCTGTACGCGCTGTTCGTAGGCCTGGAGTGGTTCTGGGCCGGACTGGGCGCGGTCGCCGTGGCCGCCGCGGTCGGCCTGCTGACCCGGCGCTGGCCGTCGCCGGTGCTGCCGTCGGTGGGGGCGGTGACCGCCGCGCTGGCTGGCCTGCTGCTCTACCTGAACGTGCTGTTCTCGCCGCACCAGTCATGGTTCGTGGTCGTGCCCAACGCAACCTCGCTCGGCCACGTCTGCCAGGTGGCCACCCAGGGCATGACCGACGCGGACCGGTTCTCACCGCCGGGGCCGCGGACCCCTGGCCTGCTGCTGCGGGCCGTGGCCGGTATCGGGGGGGCCGCGATCGCGGCCGACCTGCTGGCTGCGCGGCTGCGCCGTTCGGCTCTGGCCGGGCTGGCCCTGCTGGCCCTGTTCATCGTGCCGTCCACCACCCCGGCGATCCGCAGCGGCTTCGGCACCGCCCTCGTGTTCTGCCTAGGCACGATCGGGTACCTGGTGATCCTGGCCGCGGACGGCCGGGACCGGATCGGGCGGTGGGGCCGGACCGTGAGCCTGTGGCGGACCGATCGCTACGGCCAGCCGGCCACGGGCCGCCGCGGCCCCGGCGCCGTCAAGCCCGCCGACGTGAACACGCTGGCCTCGGCCGGGCGGCGGATCGGCGTGATCTCGATCGTGCTCGCGCTGTTCGTGCCGCTGTTCATCCCGGGGCTGCGGGTCAACCGCATGTTCCCCGCGCACGTCAACGTGTTCGGTCCCGCGGGCAACGGGCTGGGCACCGGGGGCGGCACCTCGGTCCCTGACCCACTGGCCCAGATGACCCAGGACCTGCGCGAGGGCAACGCGGAGTCGGTGCTGACCTACACCACCAGCGATCTCGAGCCGCAGTACCTGCAGATGTACGTGCTGGGCAACCTGTCCACCACCCGCTGGACGCTCAGCCCGCACCTGGGCTCGAACGCCCCGGCGGCCGGCACGCTGCCTAAGGCCCAGGGCCTGACCAGCGCGACCAAGCCGACCGTGACCACCCAGACCACGCACGTCACGTTCAGCTCCACCGCGTCCGGCGACGCGGCGGTCAGCTTCCTGCCGGTGCCGTATCCGCCCGCCAAGATCAACGTGTCCGGGCACTGGGTCATCAACGACAGCACCGGCATGGTGTTCGGGTTCAATAACCCGCTGGCTGGTCTGTCCTACACCGTCACCAGCCAGGATGTGGAGCCCACGGCCGCCCAGCTGGCCCGGACCGGGATCCCGCCCGCCGCCATCGCCAGCCAGTTCCTGTCCGTCCCGGCGCCGTTCAAGTCGCTGACCGCGCTGGCCCGGAAGGTGACCAAGAGCGCGACCACCCCGTACGCCCGGGCGCTGGCCCTGCAGAACTGGTTCACCGAGACCGGCGGGTTCAGCTACAGCCTGAACGTCAACGAGCCGGCCGACGCAGGCGGCCTGACCCACTTCCTCACCGTGTCCAAGCGCGGGTATTGCCAGCAGTTCGCGTTCGCGATGGCGGTGCTGGCCCGGCTGCTCGGCATCCCGTCCCGGGTCGCGGTCGGCTTCACGCCCGGCACCTCCACCGGGCAAGCCGACACCTACCAGGTGCGGACCAGCGACGCGCACGCCTGGCCCGAGCTTTACTTCCAGGGGCTGGGCTGGCTGCGGTTCGAGCCCACCCCGTCGGGCAGCGGCGGCCAGGGCACCGCGGTGCCGCCCACCTACACGGTCCCGCAGATCTCCAGCAACGGCACCGGCTCCGCCGCGCCCGGCACCTCCACCCCGGCGGGCTCGGGTAGCACCAGCACCGCCAAGCCGGGGGTCGGCGGGAGCAAGCTCGCTGACGGCGGCATCGGCGGGGCCGGCACCGCCACGGCCAAGCATGGCTCCGGCTTCCCGTTCGAGCCGGTCGGCCTGGCGCTGCTGGCGCTGCTGGCGGTGGTGGTCATCGCTCCGCCAGCCAGCCGGTTCCTGGTCCGCCAGCGGCGGCTCGCGTACACCGGGGACCTGGCCCGGGCCCACGCCGCCTGGCGGGAGACCCTGGACGAACTGGCCGACTATCACGTGGCCCGGCGGCCGAGCGAGTCCCCCCGGGCCATGGCCCTGCGGGTCACCGACGAATCGCACCTGGCCACACCCGCGGCGCAGGCCCTGGGCCGGATCGCGCTGGCCGAGGAACGCGCCAGCTACGCCGGCTCCCCCGGGACCGCGCCCACCCGGGGCGACCTGGAACTGATCCGGCACGGGCTGGCCGCCAACGCCACCTGGCGGGCCCGCTGGCGCGCCCGGCTGACCCCGGCGTCCGCGTACGTACCGCTACGGAACCTGACCATCACCCTGTCGGGTGCCGCCACCCAGGCCCAGTCGAGGGTGGGGCGGCATCTGCCGGGTAACCGGCGGGCGGGCCGGTCGCACTGGAATGGGTACTCCGGCTTCGACGACGCCAGCTAGCGATCCCCGGCCGGCCCGGCCGCGTCTACCGCAGCCGGTATTACCTCCGGCTCAGAGGCCGCCTTCCTGACGGCGCCGCCAGCGCTCCTCCAGGCGTTCCATCATGCCCGGCTGGGCCACCCGGATCCCGGCCGCCTTGCTCTGCTGGCGTTGCTGACGCCGCCGGGCCCGCTTGGAGCGCCGCGGACGGCCGAAGCCGGCCGCGGCCGACGTCGCGTTGATGTGACGGTAGCTGGTCAGCGCCCACATACTGCAGACGAGCATCACAACGAATCCGGCGACGCCCACCCAGATGTACTGGGAAATGACCCCGCCGAGCAGCAGCCCGACACCCAGCACGAATCCGGCTACGGCCTGAACGGCCCGTCGCTTGTAGTGAACACGTGGGTCGCTGGAGCGAACCGCGTGAACAAACTTTGGATCCTCGCTGTAAAGCGCCTGCTCGATCTGCTCGAGCTGACGCTGTTCATGCTCAGAGAGCGGCACGACGCCTCCCATGGAACCTTGCGCGCAGGATCGGGGGTACGGTGACCGCCACCAGTCTCCCCGGATCCACTTCCAGAATACGAGTCTCAGAGCATTGCGTGGAAGGGTGTCCCCGTCCTGTCGCCCCGCGATCGGGGTCAAGCCGGTTATTACCCACTGTCCGGGCTGCTTTCACGGTACTCGCTGGGCCGGTGGCCGAGCCCGTGACGTTGGTCGCGCTGTCCCTGGTCGCGCTGTCCTTGGTCACGTTCCCCGTCGACCAGCACGGCGGGCCGGACCGCGCCCGCCCCGAAACGCTGGGTGATCCGGTCCATGGCCCGCTCGGCCTCCCGCCAGCCGGTGGGCTTGTCGTCCAGAGTGAGCTGGGTGGTGGCGTCCGACGCGGTGGTCAGCCCGGTCATCCGGACCCCGATCAGCCGCAGCCGGGCCGCCCCATCCAGGCCGGAGCCCTCATACAGCGCGCACGCGGTCTCGTAGATGGTGCGGGTCAGATCGGTCGGGTCGGGCAGCGTACGGGACCGGGTGATGGTGTTGAAGCTGGCCAGCCGGAGCTTGACCGTCACCGTCCGGCCCGCCCAGCCGCCCTCGCGCAGGGCACGGGCGGTCCGCTCGGACAGCCGGAGCAGCTCACGCCGGGCCACCTGCGGGTCGGTGACGTCGATGGCGAAGGTCTCCTCGGCGCCGATGCTCTTGTCCGGCGCGTGCGGGGTCACCGCGCGGCTGTCCCGGCCCCAGGCCAGCGCGGCCAGATGGGCACCGACCGCGGCTCCCAGGTGCTGCTGCAGCGTGGCCAGCGGGGCGTGGGCGATGTCGCCCACCGTGCTCAGTCCCAGCCGGGCCAGCGTCTCGCCGGTGCGCTGCCCCACTCCCCACAGCGCCGAGACCGGCAGCGGGTGCAGGAACCCGAGCACGCCGTCCGCCGGGACCACGAGCAGGCCGTCCGGCTTGCAGCGCACCGAGGCGATCTTGGCGATGAACTTGGACGAGGCCACCCCCACCGAGCAGGTCAGCCCCTGCTCGGCCTCGACCTGGCGGCGGATGGCCGCGCCGATCCAGGCCGGTGACCCGAGCCGCCGCAGGGCGCCGGACACGTCCAGGAAGGCCTCGTCCAGAGCCAGCGGCTCCACGATTGGGGTGACCGACCGGAACACCGCCATGACCTGTTTGGACACTTCGCTGTAGGCCCCGCGCCGGGGCGGCACGAAGATCGCTTGCGGGCACAGCCGCCGGGCCACTGCCCCCGGCATGGCCGACCGGACCCCGAACGTGCGGGCCTCATAGGAGGCGGACAGCACCACGCTGCGCCCGTGCGGCGAGCCGACGATGACCGGCTTGCCCATCAGTTCCGGGCGGTCCCGGATCTCGACGCTGGCGTAGAACGCGTCCATGTCCACGTGCAGGATGTGACAGCCAGTATCATCCGGGCCGATCTCGGTGGGCACAGTCACGGTAGCCGCCTCAGCGCCGCCCGAGGACGTGCAGCTTCGCGGCGATGTCGCGCAGCGCGGGGTAGGTCGCGGCCGCCGTCTCCAGCGCGCGCAGGGACTCGGCCGCTCCCGGGTCGGCGTCCATCAGCACGCTGGGGATCAGGCCGCCGAAGATCTCCGCACCGTGGGCGGCCCCCGGGGTCAGCCCGGCTCCCTCGATCAGCGCGGTCAGGCCGGGCAGGGTGAACCAGCGCGGTCCGGTGCCGGGGTGGCCCTCCCGGTTCCCCTCGAGCAGCGCCCGGGCCTCATCGAACCGGCCGGTCAGCGCTCGGTGCAGCACCGCCGCGACCTGGCCGGAGGCCAGCACGCTGACCGTGCCGCCGGGCCGCAGCACCCGGGTGATGGCGGCCAGCGCGTCGGCCGGTGAGTCCACGTACTCCAGCACGCTGTGGCAGATGACCAGGTCGGCCGCGTCCTCGCCGACCACGCCGTCCAGGCCCGCCGCCTCACCCTGGACGGCGCTGATTCGCACGTCCACCTCGGCCGCCCGCCGCTGCGCGGCCGCCAGCGAGTCCGGGCTCGGGTCGACCACGGTCACGCTGTGGCCCAGTACGGCCAGCGGCACGGCGAACCCGCCGGTGCCTCCGCCCGCGTCGATGACGTCGAGCCGGACCTGGCCGGTCTGCGCGGCGCGCGCCGCGAGCACCTCGCGCAGCACGTCCCAGACCACAGAACGGCGACTTATCTGAACTTCCACCGCACCCCCTTACGTAGCTTCAATGTAGTGCGGTGCGGGGACATTTTCGCCGACATGACGAGCCCGAAGCCCCAGGCCACCGGATGGTTCCTCACGTACTTAAAACACTCTGACGGGATATGCGGGTTCCCCTCATGCCGAGCACGTATTCTCTTCGCCATGGCTGAGCACCTCGAGTTGCCGCGCCCCTGCCGTCTATTGCGGACGGTGGCCTGGAACCTCACCGAATCGGTGGGGTTGCCCGGCGTTGGTTACATCGCCGGGCAGGAGCTCGCCGGGCGGAACGCGGCGATGATCGCGGCCGCCGCCATCTTGTGGCTGGTCGCGATCGTCCGCAAGATCGTCACCGGCACCGTGCCCGGCCTGGTCACGATCTCCGCCCTGGTCATGACCGTGCAGGCCGTAGTGGTGGTCAGCACCGGGAACGTGTTCTTCTTCCTGCTCCAGTTCCCGCTGGCCAACCTGGTGATGTGCGTCCTGTTCGCCCGGACGGCTCCGACCCGCAAGCCGCTGATCGCTCAGCTGGCGGCCGAGGTGGTGGCACTGCGCCAGCCGTCCACCCACCACCCGGCCCTGCACCGCTTCTTCCAGGGCGCCACCTGGCTGTGGGCGGGCCTGTTCTTCCTGACCACCGTGGGCCTGTCGGTCATGATGATGACCGAGCCGCTGACCTTGTTCCTCGCCCTCTACACCGCGGTGACGGTGGGCGGCGTAGTGATCGGGGCCGGGCTGTGCGCGCTCTGGTTCCACCGGGTGATCCGCAAGACGGGCCTGCGGATCCGCTTTGCCGCGGTCTGAGGTAGCGATCCGGCCTCAGAGAGCCAGCGTCGGCTTCAGCTGCAGCAACCGGGCCAGGAGCCCGTTCACGAAGGCCGGGGACCCGTCGGTGGACAGGTCTTTGGCCAGCTCGACCGCCTCGTTGATGGCCACCCCGTCCGGCACGTCGTCGGCCCACAGCAGTTCATAGGCGCCGATGCGCAGGAGGTTGCGGTCGACGGCGGGCATCCGGTCCAGGGTCCAGCCTTCGGCGTAGGCGGCCAGCAGCTCGTCGATCCGCTCCCGGTGCGCTTGGACGCCGCGGACCAACTCGGCGGCGTACTCCGGCACCGGCGGCCCATCGTCGGCCTTGGCCGCCGAGCGCTCTTCCAGGAGCGGCAGCACCGGCTCACCGCGCAGTTCCGCCTCGAACAACAGGTCTAGGGCGCGCTTACGCGCCTTGCTACGAGCGGGCACAGCAGTCGCGGCGCATCAGGCGCGGCCGAGGTACGTGCCGGTCCGCGTGTCGACCTTGATCTTCTCGCCCGTGGAGATGAACAGCGGGACCTGAATCTCGGCTCCGGTCTCCAGCTTGGCGGGCTTGGTACCACCGGTGGAACGGTCACCCTGCAGGCCTGGGTCGGTGGAGCTGACGGTCAGCTCGACCGCGGCGGGCAGGTCGACGTACAGCGGCACGCCGTCGTTGAACGCGATCGTGACCATCTGCTCCTCGAGCAGGTAGTTCGCGGTCTCGCCCACGGTGGACGCGGGCACGTGCGGCTGGTCGTAGTCGCTGGTGTCCATGAACACGTAGTCGTCGCCCTCGCGGTAGAGGTACTGCATGTCCCGCTTGTCGACGTTGGCCACGTCCACCTTGACGCCCGCGTTGAACGTCCGATCGACGACCTTGCCGGTCATCACGTTCTTTAGCTTGGAGCGCACGAAGGCGCCACCTTTGCCCGGCTTGACGTGCTGGAACTCGACGACCGTCCACAGGTTGCCGTCGATGTTCAAGGTCATGCCGTTCTTGAGGTCGTTCGTCGTCGCCACGTCTGCTGTCTCCGCCTGTTGCCCGTCGTGCCCGCCCATCACAGGGCGAGAAGTTCCTTGGTGGTCGTCGTAAGAATCTGGGCTGCCCCGCCGGCCGCGCCAGCCCCGACGACCAGGACATCCTCGATCCGGACACCGCCTTGGCCGGGCAGGTAGACACCGGGCTCAACGGTCACCGAAACCTGGTCTTCCAGTTTACCCGTACTTCCGTACCCGATCATCGGTGCTTCGTGCACTTCCAGCCCGACCCCGTGTCCCAGCCCGTGCCCGAAGTGGTCACCGTGACCGGCCTCGGCGATCAGGTCGCGGGCGGCCGCGTCCACCTCGCGCAGCGCCGCGCCCGGGCGGGCCGCCGTACAGCCCGCGCGCTGGGCCGCCGCGACCAGCTCGTACACGTCCCGCTGCCAGTCCGCGGGCTCACCCAGCGCGACCGTCCGGGTCATGTCCGCGTGGTACCCGGCGAACTGCGCGCCGAAGTCCATGGTGATCAGGTCCCCACGGCGCAGCGGCCGGCCGGACGGCACATGGTGGGGCAGCGCCCCGTTCGGGCCGCTGGCCACGATGGTGTCGAACGAGGGCCGCTCCGCCCCCAGCTCCCCCATCCGGTGGTCGAGTGCCGCGGCCAGCGCCCGCTCACTCAGCCCGGGCCGGATCAGCGGCAGCACGTCCGCGAAGGCCTGGTCGGTGATCCGGCACGCGGTCCCGAGCAGTTCCAGCTCGGACGGATCCTTGACCATCCGCAGCTCTTCGACCTGGTTAGAAAAAGAAATAACCCTGACGTCCTCGGCCGCCGCCACCAGCTGTTCGTAGCGGTCCACGGTCAGGTCGTGCGTCTCCACCGCGAGCCGGCGCAGGCCGCGCCGGCGGGCCGCAGTGGCCAGGATCGGCTCGATGAACCGCCCCACGGTCAGGTCCAGGTCGGGAGCGTCCCGCAGCGCGGCCAGCTCGTAGCGGGAGTCCGTGGCCAGCAGGCCGGTCCCGTCGGCGGGCAGCAGCAGCGCCGCGTTCGAGCTGGCCAGGCCGGTCAGGTAGCGGACGTTCGGCCCCGCGGTGATCAGGACCGCGTCGGCCTCCAGCTCGGCCAGCATGGCCTGAGCCCGGGCCCGGCGGGCGGCATGGATTTCCGGCATGTCCCGACTGTAACCGCCCGCCGCGCAACTCCCCCGGCGGCTGCGGGTGAGTAAGGGTGGAAGCACACGACGGGAGTGGCGATGGACAGGCATCGGCGGTGGTGACGGAGTGGACCGCGCCGTCTGCGGGAAGCGGCGCGACGCACGACCGGGAGGAGCCCGGCCGCGCAGGGGCCGGCCGGGCCCAGCCCAGCGGGACAGAACCCAGCGAGATAGAGCCCAGCGACGCGGAGCTCATCGATCGGTCGCGGCGAGACCCTGATTGCTTCGCCGAGATCTTCGACCGGCACGCGGATGAGATCCTCCGCTACGCCCACGCGCGGCTCGGCCCCGACCTGGCCGAGGACGTCACCGCTGAGACGTTCCTGGCCGCGTTCCGCCGCCGGGACCATTACGACACCGCCCGCGCCGACGCCCGGCCCTGGCTGTACGGCATCGCGATCCGGCTGATCGGCAAGCACCGCCGGGCTGAAGGCAGGTACCGGCGAATGCTCGCGGCCACGCCGGCACCCGCTGCGGCCGACGACTTCGGGGACCGGTCGGCCGAGCGGGTCACCGCTCAGCAGTTCCGGCCGCAGCTGGCCACCGTGCTGGACGAGCTGGCCGCCCGGGACCGTGAGCTGCTGCTCCTGGTGGCCTGGGCTGGGCTGACCTACGAGGAGGCGGCTCAGGCCCTCGGCTTGACCGTCAGCGCGGTCCGGTCCCGGCTACACCGGATCCGGGTCAAGACGCGGACGGCGCTCGGGGGCGCCGACCCCACTGAGCTGATCGAGGAGGAGGAAGACCGTGGATGAGCTGACCCTGTTCACCGAACTGAAGCCGCCGGTCCCGGAGGTCGCGCCGATCCAGGTCCGCGCCCGGGCTCGGGTGCTAGACGGCCTGCGCGCAAACCGGTCGCGGGGGCGCCGGTTCACGCTGCGGGCCGGCCCGGCGTCAGGCCAGCCCCGCCGGCGCCGGCTGGCTCTGGCCCTGTCCGCGGTCGCGGTGGTCGCCTGCGCGGCCACGGTGGTGCCGTCGGTGCTGCTCGGCGGGAGCAGCAGCACGCTGGTCACCTCGGCCTACGCGGTCACGCGAGAAGGCGACGGCACCGTCAGCGTCACGATCTACGACATCGCCAACGGATCTGACGCCGCCAACCTTCAGCGGGCCTTGCGCGCGGCGGGCGTCCCCGCTCTGATGTGGGCCGGGGGGTTCACCAAACTTCCCGTCGTCGAGCCGATGTGCCGGCCACGCGCCAGCGATATCGAACCGCTGAAGGTCCAGGAGGCCGTGGTGCGTACCGAAGTCAATGGGCACCTGTTCCCGCCGGGCGACATCGCCATTGCCGCGCTCCCGGCTCACCTCACGCCCGCTGAGCGCGCCTCCTACAAAAAGGATCCCGGTTTGCGCTTCATCATTCACCCCTCGGCCATGCCGAGCGGATCGGTGCTGTACATCTGGAGGCTGCTATCCCACGGCCCGGCAGGCGGGCCCCTGCAGCAGGAGATAGGACCGCCGGAAGTCCTCACGCACGACCGGCTGTCCTGCGGGTCAGGACGCTAGTTCGGCGACGCGCTCGATGAGGTGGACGCGGCCGGCGTGGTCGGGGGCCAGCGGGGTGACGGTCAGGGTGGTCGCGCCGGCCTCGCGGAAGGCCGCCAGCCGCTCCCGGACGTAGCCTTCCGGGCCGATCAGCGAGGTCTTCTCCAGCAGTTCGTCCGGGACCAGGGCTTCGGCCTCGGCCTTGCGGCCGTCCAGGTAGGCGTCCTGGATCTGGCCGGCCGCGTCGCCGTAGCCGAGCCGGGTGGCCAGCGCGTGGTAGAAGTTCTGGCCCCGCGCGCCCATCCCGCCGATGTACAGCGCGAAGAACGGCCGGGCCAGGTCGCGGTAGCTGGTCACGTCGTCGCCGATCAGCAGCGGGGCCATCGCCACCACGTCGAGCGGGCCGAGCTCCGGGTCGCGCTTGGCCAGGCCCTGCTCGATCGGCGGGCCCCAGATCTCGCCCGCCTTCTCGGGCAGGTAGAAGAACGGCTGCCAGCCCTCGGCCAGCTCGGCCGCGAGGGCCACGTTCCTGGGCCCGACCGCGGCCAGCATGATCGGGATCCGCTCCCGGACCGGGTGGTTGATGAGCTTGAGCGGCTTGCCCAGGCCGGTCCCCTGCTCCGCGGGCAGCGGCAGCTGGTAGTGCTTCCCGTCGTACACGAGCCGGTCGCGGCGCCACACCATCCGGCAGATCTCGATCAGCTCGCGGCTGCGGCCCACCGGCGCGTCGTAGGACACGCCGTGCCAGCCCTCGATGACCTGCGGCCCGGACGCGCCGATGCCCAGGGTGAACCGGCCGCCGGAGACGTAGTCCAGCCCGGCGGCGGTCATCGCGGTCAGCGCGGGCGTGCGCGAGTACAGCTGGAGGATGCCCGAGGCCATTTCCAGCCGTTCGGTCCGGGCCGCGATGAAGCCGAGCTGGCTCACCGCGTCGAAGCTGTAGGCCTCCGGCACGAACACGATGTCCAGGCCGGCCTTCTCGTAGTCGGCCAGCTCGGTCACGGTCTCGGCGAAGCCTCCGGCGTAGTTGATCGACATCCCCACGCGCATCGGCGGCGCCGCCCTTCGAATACCGTTCGGTTTACTGGGAGCCTAACGGTTGCCGGGCTGGCTGTATGCGGGCCACCCGGGTGAGGAGGCCAGCCGGGAGACGATGTCCGCGCAAACTTGCCTGGGCACCCGGCCCTCGGTGCTCACGGTCAGCGTGGCTACGGCCTGATAGTTGACCAGCCGGCGCTGGTAGACCCGAGCCAGGTCGGGCCGGCGCAGCATCGGGCGACCGTCGTCGCCGCCCACCCGGTCCAGCGCCCCCGCGTACGGAACGTGCAGGTAGACCACTTCTTCGGCCTCGCCTGAGCCCGTCGACTCGATGAGCAGGCGGCGGGTCTGCTCGTGTTCCACCGCGCCGCCGCCCAGCGCCAGCACCAGCCGGGGCCCGCTGAGCAGGGACGCGATCGTCTCCTGTTCCAGCGCCCGGAAGGCCGGCTCGCCGCGCTCGGCGAATATCTGCTGGACGCCCAGGCCTTCCCGCTCGGCGATCACGGCGTCCACGTCGGCGAACGGCAGGCCGAGGTGGCGGGACAGCAACCGGCCCACGGTCGTCTTGCCCGCTCCCATGAACCCGACCAGGATGATCACGGGCACACCTCCAGGTAGGCCTGCTCCAGCAGTTCCTCCGGCGGCGCCTCGAAGATCGCGGGCTGGGCCAGCCCGTCCAGCACGACGAAGCGCAGCCTGGCCTCCCGCGTCTTCTTGTCCACGGCCATGGCCGCGCGCAGGTCCGGCCACCGGTGCGCCTGGTAGGCGGTGGGCAGGCCGACCGCGGTGAGCACGGTCCGGTGCCGGGCCGCGGTCGGGCCGTCCAGCCGCCCGGCCAGCCGGCTCAGCTCGGCCACGTAGACCATGCCGATGGCCACCGCGTCGCCGTGCCGGAACCGGTACTCCTCGGTGCGCTCGATCGCGTGCCCCAGGGTGTGCCCGTAGTTCAGCGTCTCCCGCAGCGCGGCCTCGCGGAAGTCCGCCGCCACCACCTGGCCCTTGAACCGGATAGCCCGCTCGATCAGCTCGCGGGTGTGCCGGCCGTGCGGGACGGTGGCCCCGTCGGTGTCGGCTTCGACCAGATCCAGGATGACCGGGTCGGCGATGAAGCCGGCCTTGATCACCTCGGCCAGGCCGGCCACGTAGTCGGCCTGGGGCACGGTCTCCAGCGTGGCCAGGTCGGCCAGCACGCCGGCGGGCGGGTAGAACGCCCCGACCAGGTTCTTGCCCTCCGGGATGTCGATCGCGGTCTTGCCGCCGACCGCCGCGTCCACCATGGCCAGCAGCGTGGTCGGCACCAGCACCACCCGGACGCCGCGCAGGTAGCTGGCCGCGACGAACCCGGCCAGGTCGGTGGTGGCGCCGCCGCCGATGCCGACGATGCAGTCCCGGCGGCCCACCTGCTCGGCTGCCAGCCGCGACCACAGGCCCGCGGCCACGCTGACCTGCTTGGCCACTTCCCCGTCCGGCACCTCGGCCACGATGACCTGGTAGCCGGCCTCGTCCAGGGCCCGGCACGCGGGCCGGGCGATGTCGCCGACGGACTCGGGGTGGATGACCACCACCTTGGCCGGCTCCGGCCCGACCAGGCCGGGCAATTCGCTCAGCACGCCGGTACCGATCACCACGTCGTAGGGACGCTCGCCCGCCACTGGGATGCGCGTGATGCTCATGGGGTTGGTGTTTCCTTGGTGGAGGGCGGGTTCTGGTCCGTCAGCCAGGCCTCGATCTCGTCGGCGACCTCTTCCGGGGCCAGCTCGTCGGCCGCCACGGTGAAGGTGGCCAGCTGCTGGTAGACCGGCTGCCGTTCCTCCAGCATGGTGCGCAGGCGCCCGCGCGGGTTACCGGGGATGACCACCCGGGGCCGGTCCAGGCCGAGCCGCCGGGCGATCGCGGCGAATCCCGCGTCCAGGAAGGCCACCGGCCGCCCGGCCAGCAACTGCCGCACGTCCGGGTCGAGCACCGCGCCGCTGCCCAGCGCCACCACCGCACCGTCGGCGCTGAGCGCCCGCTGGGCCGCGGCCCGCTCCAGGTACCGGAACACGTCCTCGCCGTCGTCGACGAAGATCTCGCTCACCGGCTTGCCCGCGGCCGCCTCGATCTCCGCGTCGGTGTCCACGAACCCGGCGCCCAGGCGGTCCGACAGCAGCCGCCCCACCACTGATTTGCCCGCGGCGGGCGGGCCGGTCAGCACGACCAGCGGCGCTCCCGGCTTCCCGGTGCTCACGTGATCACCAGGGACTTGAGGTAAGAGTCGGCGTTGCGCTGGATCTCGGCCACCGAGTCGCCGCCGAACTTTTCGATCACCGCGTCCGCCAGCACCAGCGCGACCATGGCCTCGGCCACCACGCCGGAGGCGGGCACCGCGGTCGCGTCGCTGCGCTGGTTGATGGCCTTGGCCGGCTCTCCGGTGGCCACGTCGATGGTGTCCAGGGCACGGGGCACGGTGGAGATCGGTTTCATGGCCGCGCGGACCCGCAGCACCTCGCCGTTGGTCATGCCGCCTTCGACTCCCCCGGCCCGGTTGGTGCGGCGGTGCACGCCGCCCGGGCCGATCTCGATCTCGTCGTGGGCCTGCGAACCGCGGCGCTGCGCGGTGGTGAAGCCGTCGCCGATCTCAACGCCCTTCATGGCCTGGATGCCCATGATCGCGCCGGCCAGGCGGGCGTCCAGGCGGCGGTCCCAGTGGGTGAAGCTGCCCAGCCCGGGCGGCAGTCCGTGCACCACGACCTCGACCACCCCGCCCAGGGTGTCGCCCTCCTTGCGGACCAGGTCGATCTCCTCGACCATGGCCGCGCTGGTCTCGGCGTCGGCGCAGCGCACCGGGTCGGCATCGATCCGGGCCGCGTCCTGCGGGCCGGGCACCAGCCCGTCCGGGGCGCTGACCGGGCCCAGGGCCACCACGTGGCTGACGATCTCGACGTCGAGGGCCTGGCGCAGGAACTGCCGGGCCACCTCGCCCAGCGCCACCCGGGCCGCGGTCTCCCGCGCGCTGGCCCGCTCCAGGACCGGGCGGGCGTCCTCGTGACCGTACTTTTGCATGCCGGCCAGGTCGGCGTGGCCAGGACGCGGCCGGGTCAGCGGGGCGTTCCTGGCCTGTTCGGCCAGCACCTCGGGGTCGACCGGGTCGGCCGACATCACCGTCTCCCACTTGGGCCACTCGGTGTTGCCGACCCGGATCGCCACCGGCCCGCCCAGCGTGACCCCGTGCCGGACCCCGCCGGTCAGCTCGACCTCGTCCTGCTCGAACTTCATCCGGGCGCCACGGCCGTAGCCGGCCCGGCGCCGGGCCAGCGCGGCCGCGACATCCTCGGTGGTGACCCGCACGCCCGCGGGCACGCCCTCGCAAATGGCGACGAGCGCACGCCCGTGTGACTCCCCCGCAGTTAGCCAGCGCAGCATGGCATCGATCCTAGTGAACGCGCTTTGGTCACTGCGCCAGCCGAGCCCGGGGCTGGTCGAGGCTCATGACTCGGAGGCGCTGGCTTATGACTGGCTGACCACCGTAACCGGAAAATCCGGTTGACTACCACGGCCGGCGCGACTCGGCGATCGAGGTGTCCCGGGACGGCCCGTACCGGTGACCGGCGGCATCGCCCTGTCCGGAGCCGACGGCGAGGAAGCGACCCGCAACGCCCGGGGCCTCCCGCGAGCACTACGCCCGGGCCGGAATAACGCGGGGCGGCCCTCGGAGTGCCTGCGCCGGGATGGCTGCTACCGGACCGGGCACTCCTGCTGCCATCCCCACCAGCCGTGAAACTCTGAACACGCCCGGACAGCGTCGGTGGCGAGATTCCAGGTACCGGTGAGCTTCTCGGGGCCCGACTCGTGAAAGGTCCCCGAGACCGCGCCCCGGTTCTTGTGGGCACGAGTCATTGTGCCCGTGAACGTCCTTGTTCCCTGGGCGGAATTCGGTGGGTAGGTGACGCTGAAGGTGACTTTGTTGCCGTTTACCGTACCGGCTATCGGCCCGGTGAACACGGGCGCATCATAGGAATCCGTCAGCGTGCCAGTCAGGCAGCTTCCGCGCTGCGTGAAAGTGACGTCATAGCTGAGAGGGGTGGGTGCCTGCTCTGTGTCGACGACGTTCGCGCCGTTGAGGTCCCAGGTCTCGAGCTGCCTGGAGTCGCACCGTGGGTACCGGTGACCTGCAGAAGAGCTGGCGGTCGTCGCGCCAGCCGCCCCCACCCCGCTCATGACCAAGCCTGCAACCGCGGGAGCAGTGCAGCACGCCCACAGCATCACTTTCTTGGCACCTCGCATATTTCCCCCTACTGGTAAAGCCGCTATTCTGCCCCGTTTGATAAGCGTCTTTTTTCCGCCGCGACATACTTCGCGGTCATTCAAGGTGCCAGAATACACTGACTGGCCACAGTTGCCAGTACAAGATTTTGTGGAGCGGGGCCGCTATTGGCTAAATGACAAACAACCCGGTCATAACGCTGCGGATTTTTCAGCTCGCGGCGCCGTGGCATTGACATGACCATCGTCGCCGCCCTGGGAGGACTGGGCGGCAGCTGACTGCTGAGCGCTGCGGAGGATTACCTCAGGAACCGGCCGCGCCGAAGGCGATGACCACCGCCAGCGCGCCCGCCAGCATGTACGGCCCGAACGCGATCTGCGAGGTGCGGGTGGCCCGTCCGGTCGCGAGCAGGGCCAGCCCGGCCACGGCGGCCAGCACGAACCCAGCGGCCAGGCCGATGACCAGGGCGGAGAAGCCGATCCAGCCCAGGTACAAGCCGAGCAGCCCCGACAGCTTGACGTCCCCCCAGCCGATCCCCACCGGGTATACCAGGGCCAGGATCAGGTAGAACGCGGACGCGCAGGCCAGGCCGATGGCGGCGTGGGCCAGGTGGCCGGCTCCGTGCGGCACGAACGGGGTCGCCACCCCCAGCGCCACGATCGCCACCGGGTACGAGGGCAGCGTGAGCAGGTCGGGCAACCGCTTGTGGGTCGCGTCGATGAAAGCCAGCGCGACCGACACCGCGGCCAGGTAGCAGAACGCGGGCAGCACCGGGCTGGCCCCGAACCGCAGCCCGATCAGCGCGAACGTCACCGCGGTCAGGACCTCGGCCGCCGGGTGCCAGCCGCCGAAACGCTGGCTGCAGTACCGGCAGGTGCCCCCGGTCCGGGCCCAGCTGGCCAGCGGAATCAGATCGGTGGCGCCCAGCCGGGTGCCGCAGCGCGGGCACCTCCCAGCCGGGGCCGGGGTCAGCTCGCGCAGCGAACCGGCGACCGTGCGGCCACCCGGCGCCCGTTCGATGAGCACGGTGAGGTAATCGCCCACAACCAGGCCCGCCGCCCCGGCCGCGACGGCGGTCAGCCAGGAGATCATCCGGGCGGGCGGGAAGGCGCGGGAGCCGGTGAGACTGCAGGAGCGGCTGTGACGGGAGTAGCCGTAGTGGCTGGGGAGGCCGGGGCGTGAGCGGCGGAGAACTGGATACCGCGCCGCAACCGGCTGGCCAGGCGGCCCGTGATGGCTTCGGCGGCGCGCTGGACGACCTCCTGAACAGCCTGCTGGGTGGCGGCCTGTGTGGCGGGCGGGCCCCTTGTGGCCTGGGGGCCCCGGGGGCCGGAGCGGATGAGCAGCCGGACGGCCAGGTCGGTGCCGTCCGGGCCTGCCGCCAGTTCGGCGCCGACGATGGACGGCCCGGTCAAGCCCGGGGCGCCCGAGCCCGGCCCACCCGAGCCCAGGCCGCTCGAACGCGGCCCGCCGGCGGCGACCGGGAGGCTGGCC
>CAXUJF010000050.1:0-19239 GCA_964250865.1 uncultured Streptosporangiaceae bacterium | reverse complement strand
CACCCGTGACCTGCTCACCGCCGCGCACGCCACCCTTGCAGCGCTGCGCGAGCCGCCCAGCACGATCCCGTCCGCCCCAGGTCTGTCAGAGTTCGACGATGGCCGCACCTGATGCTCGAGCTCATCCTCACCACCAACGCCGCGGACCGCGGGGTGGTGGTTCACCTAAGTTACGGCCACTGACTGCCAACAGGCGCAATCAGCTCCAAGGCCTGCCTGGGTATGCCGACCTGTTGCACATGCTGTTGCCAGTCGCTGATCCCCGAGGTGGGGATGGCGATGAGAGACCCGGCCCCGGAGTTTTTCTGCTCGCTGGTCACGGAGCCCGAGGACGGCCTGGTCACAGACCCAGAAGGCGGCGCAGGAGCATGAGCGGAATTGCTCCTCAGCTTTACCGTCGCGGGCCTGCGCTCGGCAGGGTGCGGCACGTAGCGCGGCTGTGCCGCAGCAGATGAGCGGGACAGGCCCTTGGCCGTCGCGGCCGGGTGCAGCTCTGTTGCCCTGTGCTGGCCGGTGGCGAGCATCATCGTTACCGCAACTCCGAGCGATGCGGCGACCAGGCCACAGCCGATCGCCCCCGCGCTTGCACGGCCGCCGAGTCCCCGCCCTCGCGCTCGTGAGAGCCGTACGTTGCGGACCACTGCCGTCAGGACACTCAGTCGTGACGCTGCTTTGTGGCGGGGCTGGGCAGGACGTCGTGAAGGCAACGTATCTGGCTGATCGATCACGCGACGTTACACTACAGAACTGTCGGTCATTTGGCGGGAGAAATATGCGGTGCCGCCTCTTCACTGCCGACGGGGCGGTCATCGTTGAGCCAGCCGGCCGGTGACTGAGTCAACGCAGGCGTTCCCGCCCCTTCGTCAACTGCTTGCGATTAGCATGTCACTTCCTGTGCCTAACGCAGGCGACGTGTGCGACTGGCTACCGATCATGCGATGAGGGGAAATGGTGGGCCATCGGGCAATGCCACGGGAGATGTGCTCCGGCCATCCTGCTGGCCCCGGCAGGCCGGTCCAGCAGCCGCTGCGGTTCCAGCCTCCGGCATTTCTCGCCTACGTAACTGCCGTAACTACTTATGACCTGGCCCTGATCGGCTGGGCTCTGGCCAGGACACCACTGCGAGCCAGCGGAATGCTGCTGTTCATGATCCTGCTGACTTGCGGCGCGATCTGCATAGAGGTCGTGCGGCGGCTGGGCGCGTCAGCTGGTGTCTCCCGTGACCTGCTCTTCGTCTGGTGGCTGCCGATCGCTTTGCTGCTGCCGCCCCTGTACGCACTGATCGCACCGATCCCGCTCGGTGTGCTGTTGCAGCGGAGAGTGTGCCGGGAGCTCATATACCGGCGGATACTCAGCATGACGGCGCTTAGCCTGTCGGGCGCCGCCGCGTCGGTGGCGTTCGGCCGTTCCAGCGAGTGGACCGGCACGGTTCGCGGGCTGACTGGACGGCTGTCGGACCCGGGCCATCAGGTGTGGTCGCTATGGCCGCTTGTTCTCCTGGTAGCGATCGGATGCGCGACGGTGTTCTGGATGCTCAACACCGCCCTGCTGGCGGTCGCCGCGCAGGCCTCGCAGCCCCTGGCTGAGTGGCGCGTAGTGTTCTGGGACAACGAGAACCTGATTCTGGATCTCACCGGGGTCTGCGTAGGGGTGGTCGTTGCCGCTGTTTGCGCGCTGAGCCCCGTGCTGCTCGTCGTCGTACTGCCGCCAGTGATCCTGTTGCAGCGGAGCCTGCTCCACCAGCAGCTGCGGGCGGCTGCGCGCACCGACGCGAAGACCGGGCTGCTTAACGCGGCCGCCTGGCAGCGTGATGCGGACATCGAGATCGGCAAGGCCGTCAAGGCCAGGGAATCACTGGCCCTTCTGCTGATCGACATTGACCACTTCAAGCAGGTGAATGACACGTACGGGCACCTGTCCGGCGATCAGGTGCTGGCCGGGCTCGCGGAGACGCTGCGCCATCAGGCGCGTGCCCGGGACGTGATCGGCAGATTCGGCGGCGAGGAGTTCGTCGCCGTACTGCCGGGCGCCGGTGCGGACGAGGCGCGCCAAGCCGCCGAGCACTTGCGCGAGCAAGTAAGCGCTACACCCATAGCTTGTGACACCGGTACGGTGCGGATAACCGTATCGGTCGGAGTAGCCGTGCTTGGTCAGCATGGCGAGGAGATTTCGGGACTGCTCGCGACGGCCGATCTCGCCCTCTACCAAGCCAAGGACGCGGGCCGCAACCAGGTGCGGTTCCCGGTTCCCGTGCAAGACCGCCCGTTATGCGCGACAAGCCGCTCTGATGATGTGGCCCGGAACTGTCATCGCGCACCACCGAGTGACTCTCCGAGCGTGAACTGGGTGGTTAGCGCGAACGGGGCCATGTACGTAAGTTTTGAGTCCCCCCGGACACATATGCAGCTCTCTGAGCTGCGGTTATTATCTCCGGGTGAGCAAAGCCGCAGTTCACGATCATGAGGGTTTAACTCACTTGCCTGCCGTGACGTGGCGGCGGAGTTCCTGTGCTTTGTCCTGGGCGTTCCCTTGATCGTTCCGATGAGGTGAGCCGGGCCGGCGGTCACCGGACTGGCGCAAAATCAAGAACGTTTACCGGCAGGAGTTCGTCGTCGGTGGCTGGCGGCGCGGTGCAGGCGGCCGGGCCGGCCAGATCGGCTCCCTGCTGGTCGGGGTCCAGGGCCCCCGCGGCCTGCAGTACACCGGCCACGTCGGCACCGGCTTCACCGAGCAGACCCTGATCATGCTCGGGGACCGGCTGGCCGCCCTGCGCCAGCCCGCCAGCCCGTTCACCGGCGAGTTGCCCCGCGACCACGCCCGCGGAGCGGTCTGGGTGCAGCCGTTGCTGGTCATCGAGGTCGCCTTCGCCACCTGGACCCCGGAAGGCAGGCTCCGGGCCGCCTCCTAACAGGGCTTGCGCGACGACAAGGATCCCGCCGACGTCGTCCGCGAGCTCTAACACCGGGTGCTCTCGAGACACTGCCGCTTCCTCGCAGGTCAGCGTCCTCGCAAGTCACGGTCAAAGACTGGCTGTGACTTCCTCAAGCCGACGATGTGAGGTAATCCCGCGTCTACTCCCACCTAGTGCCATGACCGACAACGTCTGCCCCGTTCTGCCGCGACCACGGCTCTGAGCCGACGCCTGATCCGCCGTTCGGAGCGGCCGGGGCTGCCTCGGCGGTTACCAACTGAGCCGTGCAGATCGGGTCGATCTGGTGCGCCGCCGAGGCCCCGATGCGTCAGCTCGGGGATGGGTGGGCGTGCCTGTGGAGCGAGAGGGGCTGACGGTGATTATCTGGAGGGTTTGAGATGCGTGCGGCGTGGAAAGATGGCGAGGATCGGATCGAGGCGCTAGGGCGTTTTCTGAGCACACGGCCCGTCTAGGCGGCGTCGGGTGCCTTAGGGCAGAGAAGAGTCGGTTATGGGTGTGGTAAAGAAGGCCAAGCGCGACGCCAAGGCAGTCAAGCACAAGGGCAAGAAAGATGCTGGCAAGGTCAAACACAAGGGCAAGAAGGCCAAAAAGGCCGCGAAGCATTGAGCCATTCTGCGCAACGGTCGGTGAACGGTAGGTAGTCAAGCTCGCCAGTGGTTGTGACGCGCCGAATCCGTTGCGGTGGAACGTAAAGACGCAGAACCCCGGACGCCGCACTCTGTTCTGGGTGCCCATAGACACGCTTTGCATGCAATCTATGTGCGGGAACACCACCGTGCCCTGGCCGGGCAGCAGTTGATCAGTCGCCTGTTAGTGAATCGCTCGCCCCTGTCCGCCCGTGACAAGTTGTCCGGGCTTCAAAGGTGCACCTTCGGCGCGCGCCGTACTGTTTCGCTGGGTCACGGTGCCGCCGAGAAGAAGTCATTGGCTTCCTTGAGGTCGGCGTAGTAGCGCCAGAACTCGGCGATCCTGCCGTCGGCGATGCGCATCACGTCGGCGGCGGTCTGCGATAGGCGGGTGCTGGGCTTTGTTCCGGTTAGCTCGACGATGCTGGTGACGAAGTCGTCGTTCGCCATGACCGACACGATGTCCTGGGTGAAGTCCGGCCCGGCGGCGGCGAAGTAGCGCCGCCAGAACTTCATGACCTCATCGCGGCCGACGTAGGTCCCGGCCAGCGGGGAGGAGCCGAACTCGTGCCAGGTGATGTCGTCGGCGAACATCTCGCTGATGGCCGCCATGTCCCCTCGCTCGAGCCGTTCGTGCGCCTCGTTGACCAAGGTCACGTTGGGATGCTCGGCCCGCGTGGGGGCGTCCTGGCCGGTTAGCTGCGGATCCGTCATCGGTATCCTTTCTGGGCCAGTAGCGGCATGCGCTCGGCTGAAGGCAGAAATAGCTATAGTGAGCCTAGTTTGAGGAGGGCCCATGGACACCGAGCAGCTGACCGCGCGGGTTCGCGAGGCCTACGAAGCGTTCGACCGGCGCGACGGTGGTCCGCTCCTGGCTGCACTGAGCGAGGACATCGAGTGGTGGGACCCGCTTCCCGACGACTACCCCATCGGCGGGCTGTTCCGGGGCAAGCAGGCGGTCGTGGAGTACTTCAGGCAGCTTTCCGGCATCGCTGAAATCCGGTCGTTCCAGCTTGCTGACATCATCGCCCAGGATCATACGGTGGTCGCCCTGATCCACCTGGAGAGCACCATGCGTCACAATAATCAGGTCTTCACCGGGGACTCAGCGCATGTGTGGACCTTCGACGACGAAGGTCTGGCCACGAGGTACCGCATCTACGCCGACACCGAGGGAATCGCGAAGGCTTACCGGTCTCCGCGCGTCACCAGCCCTGCCTGACCCGGTTGGTCAGGCGGCCGACGCGCTCGACCTCGACGGTAACGGTATCGCCCGGGCTCAGGAACTCCTGGGGATCCCGGAAGAACCCCACGCCGCCGGGAGTGCCGGTGGTGACAATGTCACCGGCCCGCAGGGTCACGGTCCTGGTGATAGCAGCCAAGAGCTGCGGCACCCGGCATGTCATCGATCCGGTACGGTCATGCTGCCTGAGCTCGCCGTTAAGGTAGCTGGCGATCCGCAGTTCGTACAAGTCAGGGATCTCGTCCTTCGTGACAACCGCCGGGCCGATCGGGACGAACGTGTCCGGTGACTTGCTCAGCATCACCTGCATCCGCTCGCGCACCATGACCTCGCGCGCGCTGATGTCGTTCAGCACCGTGAATCCGAAGACAGCGTCCATCGCGTCATGCTCGGTCAGTCTCCGCGCCGTGCGCCCGATAACGACGGCCAGCTCGACCTCGTAGTCGGTCAGCGTGTCCGGCCCGGGGATAACAATGTCGTCCCCGGGACCGATGACCGCGCTCCACAGGAACGGCACGAAGACGGGTTCGCGGACGTCCACCCCAGCGCTGCGGGATTCCGCCGCGTGGTCGGCGTAATTGCCGCCGGTGCCGATGACGGTCGCGCGGTCGACGGTGGGCGCCAGCAGCCGGGGGGCGGTCACCCGCGGGGCGCTGGCCACGTCGAAATCAGCCACCGCCGAAGACGGATCGGGCTGGGCGAACAGCTCCTCAAAGCTGCCCCAGGGCGTGGCGACCACCGGTCCCTCATCGCTGAGCAGCACCCCGACGCCGTTGCGCCCGTCACTGCTGTACCGGACCAGTCGCATCCATGTTCCTCTCGGCGAGCCTTCCCAGCTGTAGATGAAGCGCGGGCCTCACCCTCCTGATCTGTGGGATCAGGGAACGCGGCCCGCGCAAACCAACCCTACGCGGCAGCCCTAGACCCTTGGGGTTGCCAGTGCAGGGGTCACCATGCAAATCGTGGCCCAGACAGTCGGCGACAGGGGACTCGGCTGGCCAGCGATCCGATCACGGTTGGCGGCTAGCAAACTGGCGGCGTAGAGCCAGTCGCGGGGCTACGACCCTGGCCTGTGCCAAACTAGTCCATAGCCGCTGACCTGGCGTTTCACGCTCGCTAGACCGCCCTGCGGTATTCGCTGATTAGGCCGCCGAGGGCCTGTCTGCGCTCGATCCGGGCGGTGATATCGACGGCGTGGCCGGGCTCACGCAGCGGGGGTTCCTGCTGCAGGCCCTGGCGAAGCGTCCCCACGAACCGCTCCGCGAATGCATTCGCCCGTGGCAACCGGACTGGCGTCCTGATCACCCGCGTGCCGTTCCCGGCGAACACGTCGTCGAACGCGGCGGTGAACTTGCTGTCCCGGTCACGAATGAGGAACTTGAACCTGCTGGGCGGACACTCCATCTGTGCCGGTCAGAGACCTGCAGACGCGGTCCTCAGAGGCCGGTGTTACTTCAGGACCGTCCCGGCGTCCGCTGGGCGCCGTGTTTGCGAAGTGATCGGCTTACCGACAGGATCGCGCCGGTCACCAGCAAGATCACGCCCGCGAGCCATTCGGTGTGCGTCAGGATCATCAGACCTCCTCGGTACTTCAACACCAAGGAGCCTCCGGTCGATTTCCGGACGTACGGAATTCCGGCGGCACCTTGAACGACTCAGCGGCGGCCCAAGGCCGACGCGGGTTACGTTTGCACAGCTCAGGGCTATAGAACACCAGATGCGGCCCTTCTGAGGCCGCCGCAAAACGACCCTTGTTCTGCGGCTTCGGCGAACTGTGAAGGTCGCACGGCTCGGGCCAAGGTCTGGGCGTGCCTGGCCGACACCCCTACCTCATGAATGTCGCAGTCCCTGGCCGAGACGCCGCGAGTAGGCGGCCGTGCCAGGCCTCTGTGCTGGCGCGGTCGGCCTACAGGACGCGCAGCTCGGCCCAGATCTCCGCGGGGTCGGTGCTGATCAGCTTGTACGGGTCGGCGCTGGCCGGGTTGACGGCCTCAATCCGGGTGCGGCCGGACGGCCAGGCATGGACCGCGAACGACCAAGCGGGGAACGCGCGCCGCAGTGCCTCGGCCTGGAGGTAGATCCGGACGGCCGCGGAGAACGGCTGCTGGCCACTCACGGGGCCACCTCGCGCGAGATCGGCTGATTGCCGTAATCAGCGATCAGCAGCTCCCGCAGGCCGTCCGGCCCGCTCGCGTTGATCAGCCGGCCGTTGTCCTTGCGCCGTGCTATCCAGCAGTTCGCCGCCCCGGCGATGGCGTAAGCCGACCCCCAGTGGAACTGGAGGCTGGCTAGTGCTTCCCTGGCCTGGCCGGCTGTCACTTGATCGTCTCCCTCGGCCGCTTGCCCTGCTGACAGCCTGCGGCGTAGGGGCTACGGTCGGAATGGTCAACACCACGTGGTGCAGTGATCGCGGGGCGTTGTGGAGCTGGCCAGGCGGCTGTGAAGGGGTGTGAACGATGGCGGCCAAGCGTGATCCCGACCGCAGCGCACTGGCGCTGTTCGCGGATGAGCTGCGCGCCGCCCGCGACCGGGCTGGCCTCACCCAGGATGAGCTGGCCGCGCGGGTGAACTACTCGACCACTCTGATCGCCATGGTCGAGGGGCTGAAACGTGTCCCGCAGGCCGACCTGGCCGCCCGCCTGGATGACGTGCTGGCCACACCGGGCACGTTCGGCCGGCTCCAGGAGCGGCTGCGGGTGCTGCCCTTCGCGGCGTCGTTCCGGCCGTTTGTGGCGTTCGAGGAGGCCGCGACCGCGCTCCGGTCGTTCGAGCACGTGCTGGTCCCCGGCCTCTTGCAGACCGAAGCGTACGCCCGGGCCGTCCTGGCCACGGTCCCGAACATCGCGCCGGATGACCTGGACGAGCTGGTCGCGTCGCGGCTGGCCCGTCAGGAGATCCTGGACCGCGATGATCCTCCGCTGCTGTGGGCCGTCCTGGACGAGGCGGTGCTGCACCGGCCAATTGGGGAGGACCCGAAGGTGATGCGGGAACAGCTCGGCCACCTGGCCGAGATGGCCGGGCGGCGGAACGTGACGATCGAGGTCATCCCGTACTCAGCGGGCGGGCACATCGGGCTGGTCGGCGCGTTCACCGTGGCCGATTTCGCGGACTCACCGAGTGTGGCCTACCTGGAGACGGCAGCCGATGGGCAGACCGTCGAGGACGCGAAAACGGTGACGGCGGTTGCCCTGCGATTCGATACTCTGCGCGCAGAGGCCCTGCCCCGCCGGGCCTCTCGGGAGACGATTCTGAAGGTAGCTGAGGAGCAATGGACCTGACCCCGCCCACGTGGCGTAAGAGCAGCTACAGCGGCGCGAACAACGGGAACTGTGTCGAGGTCGGCAACGCCGCCCGCACCGTGGCCGTACGCGACTCCAGGGACCTGGCCGGCCCACGGCTGGCTGTCCGGCCGGCCGACTGGCGCGCGTTCACTTCGCGGGTACAGGGCGGCCACTGACCCCACCGCCAAGCGGCCCCGCCAGCCGGTGAGCTGACGGGACACTCGCATGCCCGGCCGCGATGCTTCCCATGATACTGCTGCCAACGTATCCAGGCGGGTGCCGCGTCACTCGCTTCGCAGGGCGGTCGAGGGGTGGGCGCGGGCGGCGGCCTCACCGGGCAGGGCCGCGACGACGACCGCGAGGACCAGCGCGCCGGCGGCCAGGGCCGCGGTCAGCAGCAGCGGGACGTCCGGGTGGGCGACGATGCCCAGCTGATGGGCGAAGACCAGCCAGGCCACGCGCCCGCACACGATTCCCACCGGGATGCCGGAGGCGAGCGCGACCGCCATCAGGGTCTCCGCCTGCCACGCGACGGCCCCGCGAACCTGGCCGCGGGTGAAGCCAATGGCGCGCAACACCGCGAAATCCCGCCGCCGGCGGCGTACTGACGTGATGAGCAGGTGCGTGATGGTCAGCACCGCCAGCGCGCCCAGCGCTACCCCCACGAGCAGCGGCATGGCCTGCACCCGCCCGAAGTTCGCCAGGTCAGTGGGGGTGGACGCCAGCTGAGCGTCGAACGGGCCGCGCCGGTCCAGGCATGCCGCCAGTGCGGCCGCACCAGCTGCGGGGGCCACGCCCGGCCGGAACCGGACGAGCATGGTGTCCGGGGCCGGAAGCGAGGCTCCGTGGGGCAATATTCGGCGCAGTTCGCCTGCCGTGATGGCCGATCCCTTGCCCAGGCTAAGGGTGTCGCTGAAAGTCGGGAACACGGCGATGCCGACGATCCTGGCCTCGGATACCTGCCCGCCACCCAGGCTGACCGAGACGGTCTCCCCCAAGCGGCCGCCGACGGCAGCCAGGGTCCGCGCCCCGAGCGCGATCTCACCGGCGCGCTGCGGCAGGCGCCCCTGCGTCACCACGGGCTGGAGGGAGCCCCGGTGACCCGGGCTCATCGCGATCGCGTCCGCGCTGATCCCGTCGATCCGGATGGGCGCGCCCGCGAAGCCCGTGGTCCACGCGCGTACCAGCGGGTCGCTGGCCACCGCGGAGACGGCGGGCTGGATGCCGGTCTGCGTGTCGTTGCCCAGCGACTGAACCGAGGCGTCCCAGGTGACGCCGTAGAGGCTGGGCCGGGAGAACAAGTTAGCCAGGCTGGCGGAGAACACCAGCGCCCCGCAGACCGCCGCGACCCCCACGACCGCGCCGGTGACCGTGCTGAAGACCGGCACCGCCGACCGGCCGGTGCCGCGGCGCAGCGCCAGCCGGACACCCATCATCGCTGGCACCGGGCTGAACGATGGGAGAGCCGCGGCCACCGCCTGCCAGCCCCGGGACGGCCGCGGCGGCCGGGCCGGGCCGGTGCTGTGCTCGGCGGCGGCATGCCAGGCGGGCCAGACCGCACACCCGGCCGTCACCACGATCGCCCCCAGGAACCCCGGCCGCGAGCACCAGCGGGTCAGCGTCAAGCCCGGGATGCGGCTCCGCGATCGCGGCCAGGCCCACCGGAAAGAGCGGTGACAGCGCCACGGCCAAAGCGGCGCCGACCGCTCCTGCGCCGGCGCCGATCAGGGCCGCCCGGCCAAGCGCAGCCGCCAGCAGCTGTCGCTGGCTCATGCCCAGGGCCCGCAAGGTGGCGTAGTCGTCCGATTCCACGAAACTCAGCCGGGCCATGAGCTGGCCGGTGATCAGCAGGCCACCAGGCTGATCAGCGCGGCGAGCAGCCACAGCGCCACCGCCAGCAGGTGAATTGACCGCTCGGTGTTGACCGCCTGGACGGCGAGGGGGTAGTCCAGCACCAGTTTCCCCGCCGCCAGCCGCTGTGCCTCCCGCAGGACCACCGGCAGGTCCGCGGCGCCGTGACGCAGCCGCATGGCCACGGCAATGCCGTCGGTGACCGGCTGGCCCTGCTCGTGCCGGTAGAAGGCGGGCGTGGCCCACACGAGGTTGATCCCGGAGCCGGTCTGGGGCGGGAACTCCGATGGCGCCGCGTCGATGCCGACGATCCGGAACCGCACCACCGGCGGCCGGCCCTGCGGCGGCAGCAAGGTGAGCCGGAACCAGTCCCCGACCCGCAGATGGTGCTGCTGCGCGAGGGTGAAGGAAACGTCGGCTTCATCGACCCGGCCCGGGTCGGGCAGCCGCCCGGACAGGATTTTCCGCCGGAAGAACACGTCAGGAATCGCACTGGTCTGCGGGGCGTAGATCTCGGCGTCACCGGGGCTGAGCACGGTGTAGGAGCTGACGGCGGCCGAAGTTGCGGCGGCCGGCAGCTGCTCGATGCTGGTCACGGACGGGTTGGCGAAGGTCGCCGATTCATGGCTGTCGGTGTACAACATCAGGTCCGGGGCGCTGCTCCAGGTCAGCAGCCGGGGATAAGCGGAGTCGGTGCGGCGGGCACCCGCCGCCAGGGCCATCACCACCGCAGCGAACAGTCCGATGAGCACCGCTAGGGCCACCCACGCACGCCAGCGGCGGCGTACCCCAGCGCGGAACACGGCCCACGCAGCGCTCACGAACATCCCCCCACCCGGTCGCGGCAGCAGCCGCTCTCCCCAGCGGCAGCCGCACTTCATTCATTCGCACCGACGCCGGGGCGGAAGGGTGGCAATACCCGAGACCGGGGTGGTGCTGCCATCCCGGCAGCCCGCAACGGCACCCGTTCTTTTACATCCGGGCCCGCTGTCCCGCTATACGTCGTACTTATTCGGCCCCGGCGTCCCAGCAAGGCAGTAGAACACCAGCAGCGTGATGGTGCCTATGATCGGGATGAGGCCGATGAGCCACCAGAAGCCGCTTCTGCCGGTGTCGTGCAGCCGGCGGACCGACAGGCTCAGAGTCGCGATGGCGACGACCACAGAGACGATGTACTGGATTACGACGGCATGGGCCGACCTCCCGATGATGGCGCCGATCACATCGATGATGATGGCGCCGAGGAAGAACCACCAGAACGCGGATCGTGATGCACGGCCGCTGAAGGTGACGAGGTTCCTGAAACCTTCGGAGATCGCCTGCCCGAAGCCGACGGGCCCGCCCTGCAGGTAGCCCCGCTGGCTGGGGTCCCAGCCGCCCCCCGGCGGATACGGCGGTTCCCCATAACCGCCTGACGGGTTCTGCGGGTAAGGCTCGTAGGGGCTGCTCATAAGTACCCTCCGTTTATTTCCCCGTTAAATCAAAGGTTCCTGCTCCAGGAACGTCGCCGATTCTTGCCCAGTTTGGACCGCATGGGAAGTAGGCGTCGAGTCTTTATCCGCGGCGCCGCTATCCTCGTCGAACATGAACAACGAGGCATCGAAGGCGCTCGCGAGCGACCGGGTCATTGACATCACCACCACCGGACGGCAGACCGGACAGCCACGCCGAATCGAGATCTGGTTCCACCGAGCGGACGGCAAGTACTACATCACCGGCACCCCGGGCCGCCCCCGTTCCTGGTACGCCAACCTGGTCGCACACCCGGCGTTCACCTTCCACCTCAAGGAATCCGCGACGGCCGACCTCCCGGCCACCGCGCGCCCGGTCACCGACCCCGCCGAGCGCGAGCAGGTGCTGACCGCCATTCTGGCCTCCCTCCCCGGGTTCGCTGACACCCCTGGTCAGGAGCCCGCCGTCTGGATCGCCCACAGCCCCCTCGTCGAGGTGACCTTCGGCAACTGAGACCACAGTCCCTCGTTCCCGGCGACCAGGCACAGACCCAGGGATTTACCCGGGGTTGATCGTGCGCCCTGGGTGCGATGGTTAGCTCAGGCCCAGCCTGAAGGCGGGTGCCGGGCATCTTCCCCGGCGGACTGTGAGACCCAACCGACGGAGGTGCCAGATAGCCGAGCTCCCACCGCCCCCAGAGGGAATCGTGCTGACCCGCTTCATCGTCTCCGACGATGTCGAGCGCTCCCGCTTCTACACCGAAGTACTCGGCGACCCCGAGGGAGATTGGTCGCCGGCTCACTGGCCATCAAGCACGCCGGCCGAGGCGTCCGAGTGAAGGCCAGCGTCACCCATAAACCCGTCGCTGGCTGAGGAAGGCTGGTGCTACCGCGCCGGGAAGCGTTCGCGGCGAACGGTTGCTTTCTGGCCCTTGATGCTCGTCCCCCGGAGCGCCCGGACCACATCGTCGGCGGCTGACTCGGGCACCTCCACCAGGGAAAACCGATCGGAGATCTCGATCGCACCGATATCCCGGCCGGAGAGGTGCGACTCGCCGGCGATAGCGCCCACAAGATCCTGCGGCCGGACCCCGCCGGACCGGCCGATGCCCACGAACAGGCGGGTCGTGCCCGCAGTCGCGCGGCGACCACGCCCCGGGCCACGGCCGGTGGCCTGCCCCTGGTCACGTGGTCTGGCCTTTCGGCCGTGGCGGTCGTCCGCCGACGGCATTTCGGCGGCCGGGATCTCTTCTTCCTCGCGAGGTGTTCCGCTCGCCTCATGGGCCAGCTTGACCGCGGCCAGCGCCACCTCGAAGGGGTCGAACTCCGCAGCGAGCGGGCCGACAACAGCCCGGAAGGCATCCAGGTCGCCGTCGTCTTTGAGCAGGCTCTCGCGGAGCTCGGTGCGCATCAGCTCCAGGCGCATGGCCCGCAGCTGGGCGACGGTCGGCAGCTTCTCGATCGTGATCGGCCGCTTGGTCACCCGTTCGATGGCCTTGAGCATCCGCTGCTCGCGCGGCTCGGTCAGGGTGATGGCGGTGCCTTCGCGGCCGGCCCGGCCCACGCGCCCGATGCGGTGCACGTACGCATCCGGCGCGCTGGGCACGTCGTAGTTCACCACGTGCGTGAGCTGGTCGATGTCGAGACCGCGGGCGGCCACGTCGGTGGCCACGAGAAGGTCGATGGCCTGGCTGCGCAGCCGGGCCATGACCCGGTCGCGCTGCTTCTGGTCCATTCCGCCGTGCAGCGCCTCGGCGCGATAGCCACGGCCGTTCAAGGACTCGGTGAGCTGGTCCACCTCGTCCCTGGTGCGGCAGAAGACGATCGTGGCCGCTGGCCGCTCCAGGTCAAGCACGCGACCGAGAGCAGCGGTCTTGTGCCCGCGTGGCACGAGGTAGGCCGTCTGCCGCACCAGCAACCCGTCGGCTGACGCCGATGCCTGGCGACCGAGTTCGGCCCGCACCGGTTCGCGCAGGTGGCGTCGCACCATGCCGTTGATCCGCGGCGGCATCGTCGCCGAGAACAGCGCGGTCTGCCGCTCCCCAGGGGTGCTGGCCAGGATCGCCTCGATTTCCTCGGCGAAACCCATGTCGAGCATCTCGTCCGCTTCGTCGAGGACGAGGACCTCCAGGCCGCTCAGCTTCAGCGTTCCCCGGTTGATGTGGTCGAGCGCACGCCCTGGCGTCGCCACCACGACGTCGACGCCACGTTTGAGCGCCCCCAGCTGCCGGCCGATCGGCTCGCCGCCGTAAACCGGCAGAACACGCGCACCCATTCCGCGCCCGTAGCTGCGCATCGCCTCACAGACCTGCACCGCGAGCTCGCGCGTCGGGACGAGGACCAGGGCGAGCGGCTCGATCCGCCCGCCTTCGGTGAGTATCCGCTGGAGGATGGGAAGCGCGAACGCGGCCGTCTTCCCCGTCCCGGTCGCGGCCTGCCCGACCAGGTCACGGCCCTCAAGCAGCGGCGGGATGGCGGCCAGCTGTATCGGTGTCGGCTCCTCGTAACCGAGATCCGAGAGCACGTGGCACAGTTCCGGGGCCAGCGCCAGGTCGGCGAAACCGCCCGCACCCTCGCTGTTGTCCTCGATCATGTGCAACCTTCGACTCCCCACTGGTTTCTGCCCTGGCCACGTTGTGGCGGCACTGCCGGGCCGAGCACTCATCAAGCGCGGCGAAGGCGCTGACAGGCCCGCAGCATAGGTAGAGCCGACCCGGCGCCCGGTTCATTCCCCCGCGAGCCTCGGCCCACTACAGTAGACGGACATCTTGCCGCTCCATGCCGGAGATGATGTGACACCCCCCGTTACTCCAGCGCCCCGGCCTGCCCATCACTCTGGCCCTGGCTATGTGGCGAACGCCAAGGCGCGCGACTTCGAAGTACACGAGCCGCTGAAAGAAGCCGCCGCACGGTGGCTCGACCTGGTTCCGGCCGAACACCGCCATGAAGACCGGGAATCGGCGCAGGATGCTCTGGAGACGCTGCAGGAACACACGCGCAGCTGCCCTGATCATCCGCTGAGGGCACTGTGGGTGGCCCATCGCCACCTAAAGGATCCGGTGCCCGCGGTCCGGATCGCAGCGCTCGTGCTCGCCTCGGAGGCGCTGTGGTGGCTCGGTCATTTCGAGGATGCCCGGAGCGCCGCGCAGGCCGCGGCCGACGCTGATCCGGCCTCGACCCAGGCGCTGTGGCGCCTCGCGGTCGCGCTGTACCGCCTGGGCCGATTCGAGGAGGCGGGCCAGCGCCTCGATGGCCTGCTGGAAGTGGCCGGCCGGTTCGCTCCTGGCTGGGCGCTGCGAGGCCAGGTCAAGATCTGGCTCGACGCGGCGGACCCCGAGGCGGGGCGGCCCGACTTCGCTGCGGCGGCCGCGCTGACCTCCGGTTCGGGCCCCTGGGTGGTGCCGTACCGGATGACGGGTGCTGACTTCCGGGCGCAGGCCGATGCCGAGGTCAGGGTGCACGACTTCGAGACCGGCGGTTCCTCCGACAGCCCCGTGGACGTGGCGCTGCTGCCGGGCAAGTCACGGGTCGAGCTGGGTGTAGATCCGGATCGCCGCTGGTATCTGGAGGGGCCCAGCCCGGGGGGCGGCGATTCGGACAGTCTGTTCAGCGGGCTGGGCGGGGACTTCACCGCGGGGGCACGCTCTCGCACCCCGTTCGGGATCAGGTTCGTCCTTTACCAGCGGAACATCGAGAACCTCTGTCCGGACGAGGCGACTGCGCGCGAGGAGATCCGTAAGTCGGTGGCCGAGCTTTTCGACGCGGCACTCGAGTCCCGCGCGGCGATCGCGATCAAGGGTGCGCCTGAGCAGCACGCCGAGGGGGCAACCGTCCCCGGGGACGAGGACGGCTAGCAGGTCAGCGGGCCGAACTCGCCTCAGGACCGGCAATGCTCTAACCCTGGGTGGACACCTGGTTCTACTCGCGGGCTGATGGGCGGCGGGCTCCTCGGGCACACCTACGGCGCCCCGGCCAGCAAGATCGCCGTCATCCCATGATCGGCCTGCAGAAACCTCCGTTAACGGGGTGCGCTCAGCAGGTTCTCGATCCGGCGCAAGCGGTCGGTGAGTTCAGCGATGTCGGATTTGGTGGCGCCTTGCTCGTTGGTTTTCAGGGCGATCAGGAGCTGGCCCCCTGGCTCCATGCTGCCGGTTTCGACTTCGGTGATGCTGTCGGCGCTCTGCAGGCGCACCGCGGTGTCCAGCTCGCTCCGCCTCATGCCCAGGCGCCACAGCGCCCGGTCCACGATGTGCCCGTTGGTGATTACTGTTGTCGCACGCCCGTCGAAGACACGCGCAGCTGTGGCGCTGACCGCGATCAGCCGGTTGACGCCTGTGTTAATTGCCACCAGGGTGGCTGCTCCGATTATCCCGCCGGTTAGCGATGTGTCGTTGCCGATGATCGCGTTCTGCACGACGTTGGACAGAAGGAAGATCACGACCACGTCGAACGTGTTCATGCTGGCCAGCCCGCGCTTACCGGTCAGCCGGAACAGCGCCGCGATCAGCGCGTAGACGATGATGGTCCGCAGGATCTTCTCCGCCAGCGGGATCTGCTCTGCGAACATGGCATGCCACATGGGGCCTCCGGATCTTCTCGAACTGACGATTCAGTGTTTTGCCTGACCAGCCGCACCGCCGGACGCCCTGCACACGACTACGGATCAGCCGCCATTGCCATGCGCACGACTGATCATTCCAGCGATTGCGGCGCATGTTCCGGTTCATAGTTCGACAGCCGAGGATCAGACTGCGAGCGCGCCCAGGACAGTGGTCGACGAACCGCTCCGGACTGAGGGCGCGGATGTCGTCTTCGGTGAGCCGGCGGCTGGTTCGGTAGCGGATCTGGCTGGCGTCGCGGGTAAGGGCTGCGGCGCGTCGGCTTTGATCGGCGATGGTCTGGGGATCGACTCCGGCGTCGAGGGCGGCCTGGTCAGCGCAGCCCACCGAGAAGTTCCTGGCGTCCGAGGTCGAGCAGCAGCGCTGCTCCGGTATCGACGGCCTCGACCACGGGCCGGAGGGCCTCGAGTCCGGCGATCAGGGCCTGCGGCGGCACACCGCGCTGGACCAGCAGCTTCTGCAGCCAGTTGAGGAAGTCGCCGAAGATCGCCTGATCAGCAGCGAGCAGCGCGGCGGCCAGGAATTGGACAACGGACACGAGATCCTCACGCGTGCGGGCCATCCGGCGTTCGTCGTAGCCGGCCATCGGCGGAAAGGGGGCAGCGAGGCCGTCGAACGCGGCACCGCCCAGGACTTCAGCCTGTGCCACAAGACGAAGTGCGACCGGATCGGCCTGCGTCGGTTCCCGGCCGACCAGCGGAGGCTCGGACTTCCAGGCCAGCAGGATCGCTGCGGCGTCGGTCGCCGTGAGCGCCCATGCGTCAGCACCGAGGCGCACAGCCCGGCTGGGGCTGGAGCCGAACGCCCGGCCACCGACGATGACGGGGATTCCCTGGCGGTGCGCGGCGTCGATGAGGCGCACCGTGCCCGGGAAGAAGATCGGAATAGTGCACGAGATCGCCAGTGAGTCGGCGCCTGAGCGGACCAGATACTCCGCCACGACGTCGGCGGGCGCCGAGGCGCCGAGCACCGTGACGCCGACGCCATGCTCGCGCAGCGACTCGCCGAACATCTGCGCGGCCAGTGAATGGAAGTCCCCCTCCGCGCAGGTGACCAGAGTGTGGGTATCGCGCGGCGGCTGGCTCGTCTCGCCCATGAGCGTATCCAGCGCCGCCGAGGTGACCCCGGAGGCGAGATGCTCATCGGCCGCGGTGAGCTCGCCGCAGTACCAGAGCTCGCCCACCTCGCGCTGAGCCGCCGCCAGCAGGTCCACGATGATCTGCTCACGGGAGACATGCCGGTCAAGCAGGTCAAGCGTGAGCCGGACTGCCGCCCGTCGGTCGCCGGCCACGGCGTCCCCGAGGTAACTCTGGACGTACTCACCCGGCGGCTGGTAACTGGCGGGCCGCCGGGCCGTGGCCCAGATCCACTGGTCGCGGCCGGCTTCCTTGGCCCGGTAGAGGGCCTGGTCGGCCAGGCTCACCGTCTCGTCGGGATCACCTGCCGAGGCGACGATACCCGCCGAGAAGGTGACGGGAAACGGCCGTTCCGTCAGCCATTCGGCGCGCAGCCGCCGGAGAAAGGCGTCCGCGCCTCCCGGAGGGGCGAGGACGATGAGAAATTCCTCACCGCCGAACCGCCCGACGGTGTCGCGGCCCCTGACGGTGCCGCGGAGCACGCGGCCGAACGCGCGCAGCACCTCATCGCCGGCCGCGTGCCCGAAATTGTCGTTGATCTGCTTGAAGTGGTCGAGGTCCAGCATGATCACGGTGTCGTCGGCCGAGAGCCTGGCGAGGGCACGATCGAGCATGCGGCGGTTCGGGAGGCCGGTCAGCAAGTCGGTCGACGCGGACTCGGCGAGCCGTTCGTTTCGCCCGCTGAGCTGCAGGACATGCCGGGCATCGAGCAGGAAAGGCGCCAGGTGCCGTTCGAGGAGGGCACGCGCGGCGCTGCCGGGCGGAGCCGCGGCCAGCAGCGGCTCACCGTCGCCGAACGAGACGTCGACCGGGATCACGCTCGGGTCGTCTGTTCCGGCCGGGACCAGGTGGCCGCCGAGCTCGCGGACCAGGCGCTCGGCGACGCGCCGGGCGTCGCCGCCGGTGCGCAGCCGGAACAGGGAACGCGTCGCCTCATGTACGGCGCCCGGCACTTGGTAATGCGGCTCCGCCGGCGTTTCGGCGTCCTGGCTCATTCATGGCCCCCATCCGGTGCCCCAGCACCGCCTGAGCGCAGGTAACGAGTTCTCGCGGGACCGGTCAGCTATCGGGAAGCAGTACATAACGGCGGAAACTATCGCCGTCATCCCACCACGACACCATCTGGAATACGCCTGGCCGCGTGACGCTAATGACGAGGCTACAGCCGCCGTCTTGGCTTGTCACGTCACTGTCAGGTGTCGTAGGTAGCTATCGTAACCGCGGCCAGATACTGGCACCGCGAACCTTTCTATGTGTCAGCCGGCCATATTAGATCTGCGGAGGATACTGAATAAAATTATGCGTGGTGGCCATTTACGCTTACTATGCGAATTCAAACATTGTGGACCAATAGGTCATGCGTTCTTCTGGCTAGAATCGTCGCCGGCGCGGGGCCAGCGCCGCCGCAAGCGACCTGGGCAAAGGGAAGAAACGACGCTGGAACCGCATACCGGGTCGGCCGAGCGAAGCAGTGATCCGCAGCCGCGGGGGGGGGGGGGGGCGCCCCCGGGGGCCACGACACGGGGCAGGACGGGGGGGCGGCGCCGCCCTGAGGATGCGCCGTGCCGCCGCCGCCGCGCGGCACCGCCCGGGTGACGCGCGTTACCGTCCCGGTGTCAGGTCGCGGTAGCGAGCCTCAATCAGGCAATAAAGGCCGTAGCAGAAGAGGCCGCACGCGAGCAGAGCCAGCAGCCAGGAACCACCGGCGGAGCTGGCCACCGAACGGAAGACCGCGTCCAGCCCCTTCACCTGCTTTGCGCTGGACAGCACCGCTGCCTTGATTATGAAGAAACCGACCAGCACCAGCAGGACGGAGCGCGCGATGCAGCCGAACCCGCCAACCACCCTCGTGAGGATGGCCAGTGCGCGGGACATGTGCTCTGCGGTGAACCGCTCCCGGAAGTCAAGCAGGACCGACCGGCGACCCATTTCCACAGCACCCGCCACGATAAGGAGCCCAACCAGGATCAGGAGCAGCCGGCCCCATTCCGTTCGAAGCACGGTTGCGGTCACGTCGATGTCTTGTCGCTGCTCCGACTGCGCAGAGTGGCGTCCGGCAAGGTGGTGTACTGACCGGCCCGGTTGATGGGCGTGGCGCAG
>CAXUJF010000049.1:0-19243 GCA_964250865.1 uncultured Streptosporangiaceae bacterium | reverse complement strand
CCCCAATCGCCTCATTGGCCCTGTCAGCCCCGCCAGCCTCGACTACCTCGGCCGCCTCACCACCCCTACTGGCCCCACTGGTATCAGTGGCCTCAGTGGTCACGCGGGCAGATCCTTGGCCAGGATCTCCAGCTGGATCTCGTCGGTGCCGCCGCCGATGCGCAGCACCCGGACGTCCCGGTAGTGCCGGGCCACCGGCGTCTCCTCCAGGAAGCCGCTGCCGCCGAACAGCTGCACGCACTCGTCGACGATGTGGCAGGCCGCGATGGCCGCCTGGTACTTGGCCTTGGCCACCGAGGCACCGGCCTCCGGGTGCCCGGCGTCCAGCCGGGCCGCCGCCCGGTAGGTCAGCAGCTGGGCCGCCTCCAGCTCGATCGACAGCGCGGCCAGCCGGTGCCGGATGGCCTGCTTGCTGATCAGCGGGACGCCGAACACGTCCCGGTCCTTGGCGTACGCGGTCGCCGCGGCCAGGCACTCGGCCGCGTGGCCGATGCCCATCCCGGCCAGCGTGAGCCGCTCCAGCTGGAACGCGGACATAATCTGGTGGAAGCCCCGGCCCACCTCGCCCAGCACCGCGTCGGCGGGGACGAAGCAGTCCGACAGCACGACCTCGCGGGTGTCCGAGCCGTGCCAGCCCATCTTGCGCAGCGGCTGGCCCACGGACAGGCCCGGGTTGTCCGCCGCCACGATGAACGTGGTGACGCCGCGGTGCCCGTCGGGCGAGGTCCGGGCGGCCACGATCACCACGTCGGCGATGCCCGCGTTGGTGATGAACATCTTCGTGCCGTCCAGCCGGTACCCGCCGTCGGCCGGGGTCGCGCGGGTGGTGATGCCGCCCACGTTGGACCCGGTACCGGGCTCGGTGACCGCGATCGACGCGATCTTCTCCCCGGCTACGAGGCTGGGCAGGTACTTGGCGCACTGCGCCTCGGTGCCGAACTTGGCGATGTGCGGGGTGGACATGTAGCCGGTGACCAACGCGGTCACCGCGATGCCGCCGCTGGCCCGGGCCAGTTCCTCGGACAGCACCACGATGGCCAGGGAGTCGCCCCCGCCGCCGCCGTACTCCTCGGGTACGGCCAGCCCGAGCAGCCCGGCGCTGCCCATCTCCTTCAGCAGCGCCGCGGGCGGGCGGCCCTTCTCCTCGGACTCCTCCACCACCGGGCGGACCTGGCGGTCCACGAAGGTCCGGACGCTGGCCCGGAAGTCCTCGTGCTCAGCGTCGAGTTCCCAGGCCTCGGATGCGGTCATCTACGGACTCCTCCCGCGGGCTGCGGCGTAATCGGGCCACACAAAACAGGCTAACGAACGTTCATTAGTTACCGTAGAGTGCTGGGCATGCAACGGTCAATGTTGGCGGCCCTCAGCCGGGCCATGGTCATTGACACGGCCTGTGAGCTGTTCGCCGAGCGCGGCTACCGCGGCACCTCGATGAAGGACGTCGCCGAGACCCTGAGCGTGCGTGCGTCCAGCCTGTACAACCACGTCACGTCCAAGCAGGACATGCTGTTCGCCATCATGGACAAGGCGATGGACCGCGCCCTGGGTGCCCAGGAGGAGGCGCTGGCCGGCGTCGAGGACGTCTCCGGGCAGCTGCGGGCGGCCACCGAGTCCCTGGTGCTGGACTTCCTGCGCAACCCGGCCGAGGTGACGGTGTGCAACACCGAGGTCCGCAGCCTGGACCCGGCCAACCGCGACGCGATCGTGGCCAAACGCGACCGCTACGCCAGCCGCGTCCGCGCCATCATCGCCGAAGGCTGCCGCACCGGCCGCTTCGAGACCGGGAACCCCCAGCTGGCCGCCTTCGCCGTGCTGGAGATGGGCAACGGGGCCAAATCTTGGTTCCGCCCCACCGGCCGCTACCCCGACACTTATGTCGCCCGCGAGTACGGCGACTTCGCCCTCCGCGTCGTCGGCTGCACCGGCTCCGCGTTACCGGTGTAAACAGCGCAGTTAGGACTGCCGTCCTGTTGCAGATGAGGCTCTGACTCCGGGACCTCCTGCCGTTGCTTATCGGCCGCACCATGCTGATGATTGATTCGCCCATGCGTGACAAACGGTGCGAAAACGGCAGGAAGTGATCTTGAGTTATCAGGTGAAGACTCCCGACGGCCGACAGCTGTCCACCCACGTGTACGGCGACCCGGAGGGAAGGCCCGTCTTCCTGCTGCACGGGACGCCGGGCAGCCGGCTGGGACCACATCCCCGGGCCGCCGTCCTGCACCGCCTGGGCGTCCAGCTCATCGCCTTCGACCGGCCAGGTTACGGCAGATCCGACCGCATGGAAGGCCGCCGCGTGGCCGACGCCGCGACCGACGTACTCGCCATCGCCGACGCCTACGGCCTGGACAAGTTCGCCGTCGTCGGCCGCTCCGGGGGCGGTCCGCACGCCCTGGCCTGCGCCGCCCTTCTCCCGGACCGCGTCACAAAGGCCGCTGTCCTCGTCGGTCTTGCGCCCCGCGGCGCTAATGGCCTGGATTGGTACGACGGCATGACGGAGTCCAACGTTTCGGAGCACACGGCGGCCGCGAACGGCCGCGAAGGGCTGGCGGCCATGACCGAGGCCGCGGCCGATGCGGTCCGGGCCGATCCGGAGAGCCTGCTGGCGAGCCTCCAGCCGGAGATGCCCGATCCAGACCGGCGGGTGGTGGCCGACCCGGGTATCCGCGCCCTGCTGTTGAAGACCTACGCCGAGGGGCTGCGCACCTCCGCCGACGGCTGGATCGATGACGTGCTGGCCTTCTACCTGCCCTGGGGCTTCGACCCGGCCACCGTCACCGTGCCCGTCCTGCTCTGGCACGGTGCAATCGACAACCTGTCCCCGGTCAGCCACGCGATGTGGCTCGCGGACCGAATCCCCAGCGCCACGGTGGTCGTCCAGGCCGGCGCCTCGCATTTCAGCGCGCTGGACGTGCTGCCGGACATCCTGAGATGGCTGTCTTCGGAGGCCGAGGCCGCTTAGATGTAATGCGGCTCCAGGTCGCGGTTGATGCGCTGGCCGTCGCGGAGCTGGATCGCGTCCGGATGGCTGGCCCCCAGCACCTGGGACAGCTCGGCCAGGACCTGGGCCCTGAGGTCTTTCGCCTCACGGTCCCGGCCCGTCTCCCGCAGCGTCACGGCCAGGTTGGCCTGGCACACCAGGGTGTCCGGGTGCCTCGCCCCCAGAACCTTGCCCAACTGGGCCACCGTCTCCCGTTCCAGGGCTTCGGCCGCTGTCAGGTCCCCGGCGTCGCCGAGGCAGTTGGCCACGTTGACCGCGCAGGCCAGCGTCAGTGGATGGAGCTCGCCGAGCTTGCCGCGCATCCGGGTCAGTGTGTCCTCAGCCAGTCGCTGGGCCTCGTCCAGCCGGCCAATGGAGCGCAGATAACAGGACAAGTTGTTAGCGGCCACCAGGGTGTCGGGGTGGTCGGCCCCGAGGCCCGCTTCTAGGGCACTGCGCACTTCGGTCACCAGGCCCAGGGCTTTGGGCATGTTGTTCGCGGCCGCGTAGTCGCAGGCCAGGTTGATGGCACACAAACGCGTGTCGGGGTAGCTGAGGCCATAACGGCGTTCGTACCGGTCGTAGGTCTCCCGGGCCAGGTTCATCGCCTCGGCCTGCTCCCCAGCCTTTCGCAGCGACACGGCCAACTCGATCGCAGCGCGCAGAGTGTCCGGCACCTCATCGCCCAGGAGAGCCTGGTAGCTGGTCAGCTGCTCGCGCAGCAGGGCCACGGAATCGCGGAACGCTCCCACCGCCCGCAAGTCGCTGGCCAGGCTTACCGCTGCGGAAAGGGTGTGCTGGTGGTTGGGCCCAATCACCGTCCGGCGACGGTCATACGTGTCCTGCTCCAGCTGAAGGGCGGCGCTGAAGTCTCCGACCAACCGCAGCGAAACGGCCAGGTTGTACGCCGCCATCATGGTTCGCCCGTAGTCTTCCCCGAATTCCTCCTTGAAGCTGGCGTAGGTCTGCCGGTCGATGTCCAATGCCTCCCGGTATTCACCCAGTGCCTTGAGGTCAGCACCCAGCCCGTTCGCGGTGATCAGGGTGAGCAAGTGGTCGTCGCCGAGTACTTCGCGTTGCCGTTCCAGGACATCGGTGTCCAGGTCACGGGCCTCGATGAACCGGCCCTGGAAACGCAGGACGTTGGCGATCTGGGACTGCAGGTACAACGTCTGTGAATGGTCGGCCCCCAGAACATTGGTCCACAGGTTCTGCAGGCGCTGGGCCAGCCTCAGGCAGGCCTCATACTCGCCTTGCATCCACTGGTAACGCACCCAGTCGAGTAGCAACTGGCGGGTCTGCGGGTCCGTGCAGTCCTCAGCCCGGGACGGTCCCAGGTTCGGCCAGATCAGCTCGTAGACCGGCCAGTTGGCCGCATCTTCGATCTCTCCCCGGCGCGGCCGGGCCCCCACCAGAATGCGGTGTACCGCGTGCCGGGCCTCATCCCGCTCATCATCATCGGTCAGCTGAGACCTGATCACGGCCTGGACGAGCCGGTGGATCTGCAGCGAGTTGCTGCTCTGGTCCACTTTGACCAGCGCGAACCGGCTAATGTCCCGGATCACCCGGGGCAGCATGAGCCGCTCGGTGAGGCTCTCGTCGAACGGTTGCAGCGCCTCGTACATCTCGTCGCTGTACAGCAGGTCCAATGAAATCGGCCCGGAGGAGAAAAACGCCAGCAGTTGCAGCATGCGCACGGCGGCCGGTGACTGCTGCTGGAGGCGTTCCAGCGAAAGGTTCCACGTCGCCACGACCGGGGTCTGGTAGTCCGAGGGCTGGTTCAGGCCCAGGACCTGGCTGGCCTGGGTGCTGAGCTCGGCCACGTAAGCCTGGGGCTGCATCCCGGTCTGCTCCAGCCAGGCACTGGCCTGCTCGACGGCCAGCGGCAGGTGGCCGAGCGCGTCCGCGACCATCTTGGCGTCGTCCGGATCGAGATCAGGCAGGTGCCGGAGCAGGTGGGCAACGCTCTCCTCGGGGGTGAAGACATCCACCTCGAGCGGCTCGGCCGAGCGGGTCCAGGCTTGATTACGGGAAGTGATCAGGACGTGCCCGATCCCTGATGGCAGGTATGGCTCAAGCTGCTTGGGGTCGTCGGCGTTGTCAAAGATCAGCAGCCAGTGGGGGCTCGTGTCCCGGCGCAGCTCCTCCAGGGCCGCCTCGGCCGCTTCTGCGACGTTGTCGCCGACCCGCAGGCCCATCTTGCGGGCCAGGTTGGCCAGGGCTCCCGTGACCTCATCAGATCGCTCGGACGGTACCCACCAGACCAGGTCGTAGTCGGCCATGAACCGGTGCGCGTACTCCTGCGCGAGCTGGGTCTTGCCCACTCCGCCGAGTCCGTAGAGGGCCAGCGCGACTACCGTGGCAGTACCGCCCCCGGCCAATTGATCGCGGATTCGTTCCAGGGCGCTGGCCCGGCCGGTGAAATCCACGTTCCGGGCCGACACGTTCCAGATCGGCGGGACACGGCCGGGGAACCGCGGCTTCTCGGCGACCGCGGCCCCGCTGCCCGGGGGCAGGGCGGGCCGGTCCAGCGCCCAGAGCAGCTTGGTGCTGGCCTGATCCTCGTCCAGCCGGGCCAGGTCGACCACTGGATGGTCGGTGAACGGGTCGCTGATCCGTCCGTCGCTGACCCGGACCGACACCAGCTGGCGCCGACCGCCGGCTGCGTCCACCGCCGACAGCGCTTTCCAGACCGATCGGCCCTCCGCCGAGTGCATGTAGGCCGACGACAGAATGGCGATGGCGCGGGGTGCTCCCTGAAGCTCCTCCTCGGCCTGCAGATCCACTCTGACCAGGGGTGCGGTCGCCACGATGCTGCGCGGGACGACCTGGAAACCGGCCCGGGTCAGCACGGCCTCGACCCAGTCGGCCCACATCCGGTCCTCGGGCGCATAGCTCAGGTAGACCTGGGTGAGGACGGATGGCTGCCGCCGGGCGAAGAGCTCCTTGTACTGCAGCCGCCGATCGTCCGGAATCGGCCGCAGCGAGGTGATCTCTCCCTCGGTCACCGCATCGGTGATCCGCTCGAAGGAGGAAAGCAGCGAAGCCGGTGAGCCCGGGTCGTCGCCAAAGGTCGCCAGGATCTCCTCGAACGCGTAGAACGGCTTGTACGGAACCTCGACCGAGGCCCAGTACAGAGCCGCGCTCTCCTGGCTCATCCCGGTGGGAAAGCCTTCGAAACGCATCCGGGCCAGAGACCGGCCGATGTCCAGCTTTTCCTTCTCGCCGTCCTCAATACGCATCGGCACCGGCAGCACACGGATGTTCCGGTCTCGGTACCGGCCGCTGATCTGATTGGCCACATTGGCCGCGCCTTCGATGCTCTGATCGCTGAGCGTGAAGCAGACGGTCAATACATCGGGGAGTTCGATCGTGCAGATATCGGCCACATCGGACAACCCGGTTCGGCTGTCGATGAGGACGTAGTCGTAGTTACGCTTCATGTCCTCGCGCATGGCCCGGAAGAACTTGCCGCCGCCAAGGCGATCGTAGAAGTTGTCCCAGTCAAGCGAGACAACGGCCGAGGAGTAGTCACGGTTCTGCCGCCCGGCGGACAGGAAGTCCAATCTCCCACCGCCGGGGAAGGGCCACTCCAGGGATACCGCGTGGCGCTCGACCCGAGCACACTCCACGTACCAGTCCTTGCTCCGGGGACCGGGGTCGACCGCCGCTGACGCGTATTCGTTGATAATCTCGATGACCCCGGGAGTGGCACTCACCGTCGATTCATCCAGGAACGGGTGAAAGAACTTGTGCAAGCCCGGCGACTCCAGATCCCAGTCAATCGTCAGCACGCGTTTGCCGTGGCTGGCGATGATCCAGGCCACGTTGGCCATGGCCATGGTCCGGCCGGTCCCGCCCTTGTACGAATAGAAGGTGATGATCTGGCCGGGGCCGGATTCGGTCATCGGAAACCTCCGAAGTCCTCGGGTCCCGCCTGACGCAGTCGCGGCCGGGTGACGGGTTCACCTTCTGGGGGACGGGCTGGCGCGTTCTTGCGGTATCTCTTCAGCATGGCCATCGTCATCTCGGGCAGGAGCTCGCTGAAATCGCGCAGGGTGGGAATTCCGTTCGCGGCCATCTGGCACCGCCGGGGCACGCTGTCGAGTTTGTCCCCCAGTTGCTGGCGCAGACGGTCGCGCAGGATCTCTTCGGCCTGGCTGCTTTCTTCGTCCAGGTGGTTCCAGGGGACCAGGACGCTCACCCAGGGTTCGTCGATCTGATTGAGCGCGGTCAACTGCTCCAGGTGAGAGTCGGACACGCTGACCCAGGCGTCGACCAGGCACAGGCTGGGCGGCGCCTGATCTTGACCGGTCGCCCTCAGCCGGCCCTCATCGAAGGCCTCGAACGAGGGCTCACAGTCTAGGCACTTTTTGGCCAATTCCACCGCGTAATTCGCCAGCGGTTGCGGATAAGCCGGGTGGTAGGGACTCCACAAGTGCGCTGATTCGCCGTAGTAGTGGCCAGCCCGCCCGGGGGGCAAAGTGGAAGTCGTGTTGGCCAGCACGGTAATCCGCAGCCGGCCGTCCGTCGTCCGCCGGGCACTGGTGGGCCCGAAAGCGCTCCGTAGTGATTCAAAATCCTTGCGACTAAAGTCCTGAACGTCGTCGTCGGCATGGGCGACGCTCTGGTCCCCGATTTCAATGATTCGCTTAGCGAGGTGATGGACCGCCCGCTGATAATCAGCGCGATAGTTACTGAGCTTCATGATGCCGTAGAAGCCCTCGTCGGAATAGCGCGTGCCCAGGTCAGCGTGATCGTACTGAAAGGACAGGGCCACCTCCGGAATCATGTCCCGGTCCATCCGGTGCCAGAGCGCCGGGACGATTGCGTCTACGGCCTCGCCGCCCTCGGCCCGGTGCATCACCTCACGCCGGGCGAATGCAAACCATTCCCGTCCGCAATTGTCACTCTCGAAGTACCGGCGTGAATACAGTGGCAGGAAGACCCGGCACGACTTCAAGGCGGCCATCAGGTCCGGTGACCACTCCGCACCGAGTTTGTTCTCCCGGTCCATGAATCCAGCCTCTTCGGGCTGGACGTCGGTCATTTGTAAAATTTCTTCACACAAATCTTTGTAAAGCTTGTAGACCCATCGGTCGGGGTCGTTCCGGTCAGACGGATCACGCTTTGGCGTTCGCGCGTAGCTGAGGAAAAAATAAGGACGCTGACCGCGGCCTGGAATGGCCGGCTGATCTCCCCCGACAGGCTGCACCGCGCAAACCTCCCCATACTTAGCGGGCGCCTTCCGCTGCCGAAAGCGCCCGAGAAAAGCAGAATATAGGAGTTCGCGACAAGTGACCAGAGTCCGAAACCAGTATTAGTGGACCACTTGCTTTTCATTAATTAACAATTGACACGGTAATTTGCAACCGCCAATTAAGTCACACGCGTCCCAGGGCTTGCGCTGACCGGCTCATCTCGGCCACGAAGCGGCGGCCTACAGCGGTCAGCTCATCGCGGTCCGCAAGTGCCGCAATGGCGGCCCGAGCCGCATTCGCCGGGCCGACGACCAGCCCGGTATACGCCTCTTCGAACTGATCGCTAACTGACCGTGCGATCGGGGCCCGCAGGTCGCATAGGTCGAAGAGGTCAATGATCCCGCCGAACTTGGCTCGCTGAAAGGCGGTCACGATCAACTGGCTCATTCGAGCCGGATCTGCCGCCCACGGCACCGCCACCGCGCCGAACGCATGCCGTTCGACCGCCCCGGTGCCGTTCGGCCCCGGCTCTGAAGCCAGTGGTACCAGCACCGTGAGCCCGGCTCTGATGGCGGGCTCGTACTCGGGATAGCTGGTCTCGATCTCGGCCCAGGCGGCGGCGAAGGTCTGCTGCCATTGGGCGATCTGTGCGCTGGACAGCGGAGCGGCCGCGGCTGATCCGTAGCAATCCCGGAACGGGTCGGCGTCCTCGATCGCAACGCTCACCCCACCCGCCCGCAGGTGCCTGATCGGGCGCCACTCCGCCGTCCGGCGATCATCGCCGACCAGGACCGGATCCGCACCGCTTTGGCGCATGTCGCTGATGGCCAGCTTCCACCAGTCGTCAGCGACCAGGAACTGGACCACTTCACCATCGATAATCAAGCTCACGGCAGTGCGCTCGGCCTGGTCCGGCCCGGTGACCAGACGGCCGATGGTCGGCAGCAGCACCGCGCCGTCGATGATGGGCACGCTTATTTCGGCCCTGATACCGGCCTGGATCGCAGCTGAAGCGGCGAGGGCGCTCAGATAGTCGAGCTCAGCGCCGAGGGTCGCGGCTGGCGATTCGAGCTGGCCGAGACACCGCACGGCCCACACCCGGACGAAGGGGTGGCCCAGCATCCGGTCGAGAGCCTCAGGACGTTCGGCGTCAACCGCCGACAGCACCTCCCAGGCGGCACGCAGCCGCGTGCGAGCCGCATTGCTCACGACGGCCTGCGTACTGACGGCCTGATTCACCGCCATCAGCAAGCCCCGGCGCAGCGACCGCTGCCCATCGATGAGCTGCTGCACCGCCTCGGGGCTGCCGCAGCCGGACGCCAGACCGCGGAAGTCTTCCTCAGCCATTTCATGATGAGCGGACACCTGAGGCAGCCGCTGCTCGACGTGGGTGATCAGCTTCAGCAAATCGCTGCAGAAAACCGACGGATGGTCGAAACCAGCGTCAGACCGGTATCTATGGGCATACAAGCCCCCACCACAGCTGGCCACGACTGGGCACTCCCGGCAGGTCTGGCTCAGGCTGTCCAGGCCCTGCTGACGAGCCATGATGTCGGGATGCCCGGCCACCGCGTCGAGCCCGTCGCTGAAGACGTTCAGCCCAGTCGCCGGAGCACCCTCGTAGGCGACCTTGAGCGAATCCACCTGCTCGTAGCTGCCGTCGGTCTCGATGACCGCAAGCGTGACGGGAGCCAGCCCCAGCGCTTCGGTGTAGCTCTCGCCCCCGGTCAAGGTGGACAGGATCGACTCGAAGGTCCGGATCCCGGTTGGCCGCCCGTCCTCAACCCAGCGGTCGAAGATCGCGATTAACCAATCGGCGTACTGCTCGTCCCGGCCCGGATCACGCGGCGGCGGCTCGTCCCAGGTGGCGTGAGGCAGCAGAAAGTCCACCCGTGGCGGGTCCAGGCCGATCAGCGCCTCATAGACCGCGATCGGGTCGTTGGCCACGTCGATCGTGCACAGCAACCCGGCGAACAGCGGGCGGTACCGGTCCGTGCGCAACAAGTTGATGGCCCGGACCACCGGGTCGTAACTGCTACGGCCATTGGCGTACCGCCGGTGCCGGTCGTTGGCCGCCCGGTCGCCGTCAATGGAGATACCGACGCGAACGTTGAATTCCGCGAAGAGATCGCAGAACGCCTCGTTCAGCTGAACACCATTCGTGTGGATACGCAGATCAATTGCGCATATGCCACGCAAAGCAGAATGGAGCTCGGTAATTATCCCGCGCAGCCCATCGACGCCGACCAGCAGCGGCTCACCACCGTGCAGCACGACCTCGACCAGGTCCAGGCCGTGCGCAGTCGCGTGCTCGGCGATCCGCCGCGCCGTCTGCCGGAGCACATCGTCCGGGATCCCCTTGGGGCGCCCACGCCAACTCTGATCAGCCGCCTCATAGACATAGCAGTGATCACAAGCAAGATCACAACGGCTCTCTACCTTGAGGACAAACTGATCCAGCGGGAGGTGTGGTCCGCCCATACCGGGCTTCGCTCCTCAGATCAGACGTGCGACTGGAAGCCCGCTTGCCAGTCCCGCGCCGGCACACTGGCCCCGCTCCGCCGACGCGCGTTGTTGATCTCGTGGGTGTGGCTCGCGGAGTGCTGCAGCTTGGCGTCGAACTTGAGCAGGAGTGAGGCGACGTTGTCGGATGAGGTGACCGTCGTCTGGGCCTCGGTGGGAGCCGTCATCGGGACCGCTTTCTCGCAGCGACCGGGGAGTGCCGGTGGCTGGCAGGGAAGCTCGAACTACGGTCATCGAGCATCAAATGTGATGCTCGTCACTTTCCGCAGCAGAGGTTAGCTAAAAGTAATTAGGAGTACATGTGTCGTTCTAAGCAGCACTTGTCCCCCATGTGACGGATGGAGCAAGAACCACTTCAAGATGCGGGCTTTGTTACCCGCATAAACCTAGGGCATCGGCATGGCGCACGGAAGCCGGTTAGAAAACGTTTCGGCAACGCTTCGCCGGGGCAGAGAAGTTGGTTGGTGGATATAAGGTACTCGACAGACTTGAGGCCGTCTACCTCGTGCTATATATCGGCCACAGGCGCTAAATACCTGTTGAGGGCGGATGCTGCTGCGAGCAGCAGGCCGGTGCACAGACTGCACTCTGCTTGCCGCCCTCTGCTTGCTGCACTCTGCTTGGTGTCCGGAGCCCTGGCTACCCGTCTCTGGGCGCATGTATAGGGATGGCTGGCTGCCGTGGTCGGGCTCTGACCCGAACGCCTCGCCCTGACGGACAAGTCTTTCTGGGTCTAGCGCAGCGGTCTGGAACGGGCGACGCCGACAGAGGGCGGGACCGACTCGGCCGGAAAATATGCCGCTTGGCTCCTGCCGACGGCCCCTCCGCGGAGAGCGACCACCTCACCAGCGGCGCATCGCGCAGGTTCGGTGAGCGAGGCGTCAACCGCCCGCACTTCTTTGTCAGGAGCCATATCTCCTGCCGGTCGCTCGTACGGGTCGGCTCAGGCCTGGTTTCGGTATTTGCAAAACAGTGCCATTTAGGCAAGTTTGGCTATCTACCTCGAACCGTATCGCGAAGTGTCGTCCGCACGTTTCGACCGATATTTCCAAGCTAAGGTCTAGACCAGGTTAAGACCTAGGACGAATGGTATAGCGGTAGAACAATGGTGAGTTTGTTCAGCGCGTGTACGGGTGGTCACCAGCTAGACCATCTTGACCCATGATGCCTAAGTTGGAACTTTGGTTCAGGAACGGCGTCTGACCTCACGCTCCGCACGCGCCCTGTACAGCCCTCCGGGTGTTGACACCCGACCGCCGGTATATCTCTAATTGGGGTATTTGGGCATCAATGTCTGGCTCGTGGTGCCACGCCTTGGGATGGGAGCCGTGATGACCTACCGGCTCGGGCGGTTTCACGTGAACCCGCTGCTGGTCTGGGTGGTTCCCGCGCTGGCCGGGGTGGTCGTCACCGCTTACCTGTCCTGGGGGGCGTGGGTTACCGCGCACGACCCCCGGTGGCTGACCCTCAGCCGGGCCTGGTGGCGGACGGACCTCACCCCAGCCAGAGACATGACGTTGCTGGTGGCGGTGCTGGTGTGGCTCATCGCCTGGGGCGCGTTCTGGTGGCCGCGGCGGGTGCAGAGCCGGGTGGTCGGATTAATCACCGTCGCGGCCATGGTGGTGGTCGGGGGGGCCCTGGGGACGTCGGCGCTGGCGCCGTGCCGCGGTGATCAGACCAGGATCTCCGTGGTGGGGGAAGTGCTGGGCCTGTACGTGGGCAACCCGCCTTCCGCCTACGGCAGCGGCAGCGGCAGCGGCAGCGGCAACACCTGCCCGGGGCAGCAACCATTGGCCCTTCAGCTGGGCCAGATCGTCTGCCTGGGGGCCACGCTGCTCGGGGCCGTGGCCGCAGCGTCGGTGCTATGGCGGGAGCCGCTGGCCCGGCTGCGGGCGCGGTTCGTCAAGGACGCCACCATCTTCACCGGGCTGGACCCGCTGACCGTGCCGTTGCTGCAGCGGCTGGCCACCACGGGTCGGCCCCGCCGGATCGTGGTTATCGAGCCCGATGACAGTCATTCGCTGCTGGAGGAGGCGCGGGCTACCGGTGCGCACGTCATGGTGGGCAATCCCGCGGTGGAGCGGACCCTGCTGCCGATCATCACCGGGTGGCGGGGGTGTGCGCTCAGCTACGTCTATGCGGTGCGCAACGACCTGGCCGAGAACGAGGCCATACTGGCCACCGTCACCCGGATCCTGGGGCGCCGGTACCGGCGGCCGGACCCGGAGCGGCAGCCCCACCTGGTCGTGCGGATCGACGATCCCCGGCACGCGGACCACTGGCGGGGACGGCACAGCGGCCTGTCCAGCCACTGGTTCGCCGACGCGCTATGCCCGCATGAGTCGACGGCCACCGCGCTGGCCGACCGGATCCTGGGGTCGGGGGCGCGCCAGCTGCTGCTGTGCGGGGACAGCACGCTGGCGCTGGCCACGCTGCTTGAGCTGGGGCACCGGACCCGGGAACGGCATGAGCTCAGCGCCGCCGCCCACCCGTCGATGAACGGCCAGGGCCCAGCCCCCTTTCCGCTGGACCGCATCACGCTGCTCAATCCGCGGGCCAGCGACCTGCGGCGCGAGTTCGAGGCCACGTCCTCGGCGGCGGCGGACACCCTGCCCACGGTAGTGGCGCAGCCCGGGCGATGGCAGGACCAGCTCCTGCCGTTGCTGGACAAGCTGCCCATGGAGGCGGCCACCGGGAGCGTGGTTGCCATCGTCGACGGCTTGGCCAAAGATATGTACGAGGCCGGCCGCGTGGCCCGTCTCCATCCCGGTGTCCCGGTGTTCGTGCTTACGTCGGACGGAGCAGGCATGAGCGATGCCATCTTCGACCAGCTGCATCCCTTCCAGCGTGCCCTGCTGGTCGACGGCGAGGTACCGGAGGACGCCTGGACCCGGATGGCCCGGCACTGGCACGAGTGCTACCGGCTCAGTCACCCTCCGGCCCCGGAGGAGCCGCAGCCGCCTGCCCGGCGCCCCTGGCCCGAGCTGGACGAGTTCCTCCGCCAGGACAACATCCTGCAGCTCCGCTCGGTCATGACCGCCGTGGTGGAACGGGGCCGGCGCTGGGTGCCGCGGCGATCGGTCGCACCAGGCAGCATCATCGAGCTGAGCGATCGCGAGCTGGAGGAGATCACCCGGGCCGAGCACACTCGCTGGTACCGGCGGCGGCTGGCGGCGGGCTGGTCACCGGGCGGGCCGCACCACCGCACCCGGGCCGCCGGGCGCGCCCTGGTCAACAGCCGCGTGGTGCCCTGGTCGGCGCTGCCCGACCGTGACCGGCAGGGGCAGATCGACTACCTGCGGGACCAGCTGGCCCGGCTGGAGGGAGCCGGCTTCGTACCGGTCGTCCCGCCCGGCGGCCCTCCGCACGCCGCCCGGTACGAGCGCGTCGGTTACGTGCAGGCCAGGAAACTGCAGAGCCGGCGGAGCTGGACCCGGCGGTCCGGCGATGAGCTGACCGGGAACGCTGGGGACTGGCGGGTGCTCGACGACTGGGGCGACGAACGGACCGTCCGCGAGGGCGAGTTCCTGGTCAGTCATGAGCACGTCGACGGCGAGCGCTGGCGTCGCACCGGGACGTACCGGGCGTGGCAGGTCACGGAGTCCCAGGTGCTGCGGACGATGGAGGGCAAGGCTGTGGCCCGGGCCGGCGACTGGGTGGTCGAAGGACATGGCGGGGAACGCTGGCCGGTGACCGACGAGCAATTCCGCCGGACCTACCGGCTCGCGCGGGGCTGACCGGCGGAGAATTGCCGGCGCAACCCCACCCCTGCTGCGTTCATGCAAGGGGCACCAGGGAAAGCTAGGCACAGCGAAGGCCCGGCCGTGGCCGGCGGGCCCGCCAATCTGGGATAGAGCCAACGAAAGGGATCCGTCATGGGCAGCACCCCTCAGTCGCTCACCGGGATCGACCTGTCCGCGGCCGCTGAGCTGGCCGCGCAGCTGCGCGTTGATTCCGTCCGGTCCAGCACGAGCGCGGGCTCGGGCCATCCGACCTCGAGCATGTCCGCCGCCGACCTGCTCGCGGTCCTGGCCGGGCGGCACCTGCGCTACGACTGGGACAACCCGGGCAACCCCGCCAGCGACCACCTGATCCTCTCCAAGGGGCACGCCTCGCCCCTGCTGTACTCGGTGTACAAGGCGGTCGGGGTGGTCTCCGACGAGGAGCTGATGACCCAGTACCGGCGCTTCGGCGCCCGGCTGGAGGGTCATCCGACGCCGGTGCTGCCGTGGGTCGACGTGGCCACCGGGTCGCTCGGCCAGGGGCTGCCGGACGGGGTGGGGGTCGCGCTGGCCGGCAAGTACCTGGACCGGCTGCCGTACCACGTGTGGGTACTGTGCGGGGACAGCGAAATGGCCGAGGGCTCGATCTGGGAGGCGCTGGACAAGGCCTCCTTCTACGAGCTGTCCAACCTGATCGCGATCGTCGACGTCAACCGGCTCGGCCAGCGCGGGCCGACCGAGTGGGAATGGGACCTGGACCGGTACGCCCGCCGCGCGGCCGCGTTCGGGGCCCGGGTGCTGGAGATCGACGGGCACAACCTGGCGGAGATCGACCAGGCCTTCGCCACCGCCGCCGACGGGTCGGTGCCGCAGCCGACCGTGATCCTGGCCCGCACGATCAAGGGCCGCGGGTTCTCCGAGGTGGAGGACAAGGAGGGCTGGCATGGCAAGCCGTTCCCCGAGGACATGGCCGAGCGCGCCGTGGCCGAACTGGGCGGCGAACGGCAGCTGACCGGGCGCGGCCCGCTGCCCGCCCCGGCGCCGGACCACGAGCCCGGGCTGGACCCGACCGCGCCGGAGGGCGACGTGCCGTCCGCGCGCTACACGGTCGGGGACAAGGTGGCCACCCGGAAGGCCTACGGTGACGCGCTGGCCGCGCTGGGGGCCGACAACCCCCGGGTGGTGGCGCTGGACGGCGAGGTCAGCAACTCCACCCACGCCGATGAGTTCGCGCACCTGTTCCCCGAGCGCTACTTCGAGATGTACATCGCCGAGCAGCAGATGGTCGCCTCGGCGGTCGGGCTGGCCGTGCGCCACTACACCCCGTTCGCCTCGACGTTCGCGGCCTTCTTGACCCGGGCCTACGACTTCATCCGGATGGCGGCGATCTCGCGCTCGAGCATCCGGCTGTCCGGCTCGCACTCCGGGGTCGAGATCGGCCCGGACGGCCCCTCGCAGATGGCCCTGGAGGACCTGGCCATGATGCGGGCGGTGCACGACTCGACCGTGCTCTACCCCAGCGACGGCACCAGCACGGCCGCCCTGGTCCGGGCCATGGCCGACCGGACCGGCGTCAGCTACCTGCGCACCACCCGTGGCGCCTACCCGGTGCTGTACGAGACCGGGGAGAAGTTCCCCATCGGCGGGTCGAAGGTGCTGCGGTCCAGCCCGGACGACGCGGTCACGCTGATCGGCGCCGGCGTCACCCTGCATGAGGCGCTGGCCGCCGCGGACCAGCTGGCCGCCGACGGCATCGGCGCCCGGGTCATCGACCTGTACTCGGTCAAGCCGGTGGACACCGAGGCGCTGGTCACCGCGGTGGCCGCCACCAACGGCCGCCTGGTCGTGGCCGAGGACCACCACCCCGAGGGCGGCCTGGGCTCAGCGGTGGCGGACGCGCTGCTGAACGCCGGGCCGCAGAAGGTGTGGCTGACCCACCTCGCCGTCCGCGAGATGCCCGGCTCGGGCACACCGGAGGAGCTACTGGCCGAGTCCGGCATCGACGCGGCGCACATCGCGGCGGCCGCGCGCGACCTGCTCAACACAAGATGAGAGCCGAATGAGGTCTGAGCTGCTCCGGGGCCTGCAGTGGCTCCGGTCGCGAGACGCCGGCCTGCTCGCGCTGCGCCGGGCCGGCCGGAGCGCGATCTTCATGCCGGCCCTGCTGGCGCTGAGCGTGAAGGTGATCGGCAACCCGGTCATGGCCACGTTCGCCGCGTTCGGGTCGCTGGCCATGCTGCTGTTCGTGGCGTTCGGCGGCCGGATGCGGGAGCGGTTGCCGGACCAGGTCGCGCTGATCGCGACCGGGGCGGTGTTCGTCGTGCTGGGCACGCTGGCCTCGCACGCGGACTGGCTGGCCGCGCTGGCCATGCTGGTCGTCGCGTTCTTCGTGCTGTTCGCCGGGGTGGTCAGCTCGGCGCTGGCCAGCGCGTCGACCTCGCTGCTGCTGGCGTTCATCCTGTCGGTCTCGCTGCGCGGGCCGGTGAGCTCGATCCCGGACCGGCTGGCCGGCTGGCTGCTGGCGGGCGCGGTCTCGCTGATCGCGATCACGTTCCTGTGGCCCGCCCCGGCTCGTGATCCGCTGCGCCGGCCGGTGGTCCGGGCCTGCACGGAGCTGGCTGGCCGGCTGCGGGCCGAAGCCGCGTTCGCCCGAATCCGGGGCGGCCCGGATCAGGCCGCGGTGGAGACCGCCCGGGCCGCCCTGGGGGCGGCCACGGACACGTCCAATACGGCCGTGGCCGGCCTGCGGCCCAACCCCCCCTGGACGCGGCCCCGGCCGAGTCCAGTGCGGCCGTGGCCGGCCTGCGGACCTCGTTCTTCGCCACGCCCTACCGGCCGACCGGGCTGACCACCGCCGCCCGGACCCTGGTCCGGCTGGTGGACGAGCTGATCTGGCTGGACGCGGTGCTGGACCAGATACCCGTCACCGGCCACACCAGGCCGGTCAGTGCCGAGGTGTGCGGGGTCAAGCTGGCCGCGGCCGACCTGCTGGACGCGGCCCCCGCCCGGGGCGATGCGGGGCCCGGCCCCGCGGCAACCCTCCCGCCCGGGCGGGCCCGGGGGGCACAGGGCCGCGACGCGATGGAACAGGCGGCCACGTCGCTGGCCGGGATGGAAGCGGAGTCGGCCGAGCAGTACGTCACCGACCTGGGGCCGTCGTTCCGGGCCCAGGAGCTGAGCTTCGTGACCTCGGCCATCGTGGCCAACATCGAGCAGACCGTGGCCGCCCTGGAACGGCCCTGGTGGCAGCAGCTGCTGGGGCGGCAGCCCGCGGGCGCCGGCGGGGCGCTGTCGTCGGTGCAGGAGCGGGCCAGCGCACACGTCGAGCCGCACTCGGTCTGGCTGCACAACAGCGTGCGCGGCGCGATCGCCCTAGGCCTGGCCGTGCTGGTGTCCGACCTGACCGGGGTGCAGCACTCGTTCTGGGTCGTGCTGGGCACGCTGAGCGTACTGCGGTCCAGCGCCTTCAGCACCGGGCAGAACGTGCTGCGCGCGCTGCTGGGCAACCTGGCCGGGTTCATCATCGGCGGGGCGCTGATCCTGGGCATCGGCACCAACGACACCGTGCTGTGGATCCTGCTGCCGATCGCGGTGCTGATCGCCGGCTTTGCCCCGGCCGTCATCTCGTTCGCGGCCGGCCAGGCCAGCTTCACCATCACCCTGCTGATCCTGTACAACATCATCGCGCCCGCGGGCTGGAAGGTCGGCCTGGTCCGGATCGAGGACATAGCCATCGGCTGCGCGGTCAGCCTGGTGGTCGGGCTGCTGTTCTGGCCGCGGGGGGCCGCCTCGGCCCTGGGTACCGCGCTGGCCGGGGCCTACGCCGACACCGCCCGCTACCTGGGCAGCGCGGTGAACTACGGGGTGATCCGGTGCGACGGCGTGCTGCCGCCGACCCCGGCGCCTCGCGCTGATCAGCAGCGGGCCGCGGCCGCGGGCCGCCGGCTGGACGACGCCTTCCGCAGCTACCTGGCCGAAAGCGGGGCCAAGCACCTGCCGCTGCCCGAGGTGGCCACGCTGATCACCGGGGTCACGGTGCTGCGGCTGTCCGCCGACGCCGTGGTCGACCTGTGGAGCCGGGACGACGGCGCGCAGTCCGGGGACCGGACCACGGCCCGCAACGAGGTGCTGGCCGAGGTGGGCCAGGTCACCGCCTGGTATCAGGCCATGGCCACCGCCCTGGCCGGGTCCGGCGAGGTGCCCACGGAGCTGCCGCCGGATCCTGCCGCCGACGCCCGCCTGGTCGACGCGGTCCGGCACGACCTGACCGGCCAGGACGGGCAGGGTACGGCCACTGCGGTCCGGATGATCTGGACCTCCGACCACGTGGCGGTGGCCCGGCGCCTGCAGGGCCGGATCATCGAGCCGGTCCGCGTCGCGGTCGCCGTACGTCAGCGCACCCAGAAGGTGTTCCCGGCCCGGCGCCACCGCCGTGCGACCGAACCGTCCCCGGCCACACCAGGCTGACGGCGACCAGTTTTATATTTAACGGGGGCCCATCGCGCTGAGCTCCCGGTTCGATCGCGTCCTAGCCGGTGAAGTCACCGGTGTGGGCGTGGGCCCAGTCCCGGAACGTGCGCGGCGGCCGGCCGAGCAGGCTGGCCGTGATCGGGCCGACCTTGTCGTCCAGGTAGGTCCCGCCCCGGGAGAACGCGAAGAACGCATCGACCAGCGGCGTCGGCATGTTCGCGCTCATCGCCTCCCGGGCCTCGTCGTCCGGCTGCGGGACCAGGCGCAGCGGCCGGCCGAGGGCTTCGCCCAGGACCGCCCCGCGCGAGGCCCGCCCCCCCGCCAGCGGGCCCGGCCGCCCGGAGCAG
>CAXUJF010000048.1:220-19263 GCA_964250865.1 uncultured Streptosporangiaceae bacterium | reverse complement strand
GTGCGGGCTGGGGTTGGTGGGGTGGGGGACGCTCGACCTCCTAGGCACCGGGGCGATAAACCCCGTTGCGCCGGAGGGTGGGCACCGGGAGGCTAGGTGGGTGCTTGAGGCTGAGTTTGTGCTGGATAACGCGGCGCGGGGACGGCTGTTGTCGCGGTTCGGGGAGGGGGTGCGGGAGTGGTGTGCGGGCCTCCCCCGGCTGGTCGAGCGGTACTGCTCCCGGTGGGATCTGCAGCTGGAACAGGCTCAGTCCGGGTCTACTTCCCGGGTTTACTTCGGGTGGCAGCGCGGGGGCGCCTTGCGGCCCGGGCCGCCCGAGCGGGAGGTCGTGCTCAAGGTCACGCCGGAGCCGCCGATTGCCCGTGCTGAGGCGGCGGCGCTACGGGCCCTGCCGCTCAACGTGGCCCGGTTCGCGTCGCCGCAGATGGGCCCGGGCGGGTCGCTGACGTTCATCGGCGGGACCGGGGCGCGCCGGGAGGAGCAAAGGAAGAACCTGCCGGTGCGCCGGGTGACCGAACCGTCCGACGTGGCCGCGCTGGCCGTGCACCTGACGGTCAATCCCGTGCTGACCGGGACCACGTACGACATCGACGGCGGCCAGCAGCTGCTGTGATACGCAACCATTGATGCGGAACAATCACTGACGTGTCCGACGTAGCTTCCGCGCTGCCGCGCTGGCAGGGCAAGACCCTCTGGGCCCGCGACCGCGCCGCCCCGCTGACCGAGTTTCTGCGCACCGAGGCGGCCAGCGCGCTGGTGCTGGTCGCGGGCATCGTGGCCGCGATCGTATGGGCCAACGTCAGTGACGCCAGCTATGAGTCGTTCTGGCACACCCGGTTCTACCTGGGGATCGGATCGGCCGGGATCGACCAGGACTTCCGTACCTGGCTGAACAGCGGGCTGATGACGCTGTTCTTCCTGGTGGTCGGGCTGGAGACGCGGCGCGAGCTGGACCTCGGTGACCTGCGGGAACGGCGCCGGTTCGTGCTCCCGGTGGTCACCGGGCTGACCGGGATGGCCATCCCCATCGCGATCTACCTGGCCTTCAACGCCGGCCGCCCCGGCGCCCACGGCTGGGGGGTGGCCATGTCGACCGACACCGCCCTGGCCCTGGGGCTGCTGGCCCTGTTCGGCCGCGAGGTGCCGGACCGGATGCGGGTGTTCGTGCTCACCGTGTTCGTGGTCGACGACCTGGGCGCACTGCTGGTGATCGCGTTCGTGTACAGCGACAAAATCGTGGTCACGCCGCTGGTGATCGCGGCGGCCGTGTACGTGCTGATGCTCGTGGCCGTGCGGTTCCGGCTGCAGCGGCGCTCGGTGTTCGTGATCCTCGGCATCGTGGTGTGGGGGCTGTTGCGGGCGTCCGGGGTGGACCCGGTGGTGGCCGGGCTGGCCATCGGGCTGGCCGTCCCCGCCTACTCTCCGAGCCGCACCGAACTCGAAGACGCGACCGGGCTGGTCCGGGCCTTTCGTGAGCAGCCGACCCCGGAACTGGCCAGGTCGGCCCGGGCGGGCCTGGCCGCCGCGCTGTCGCCGAACGCGCGGTTGCAGAGCTTCTACCACCCGTGGACGAGCTACCTGATCGTGCCGCTGTTCGCGCTGGCCAACGCGGGCGTGGTGCTGAACGGCAGCTTCCTGGCCACGGCTTACACCGCCCCGATCACGCTCGGCGTGATGATCGGCTACGTGGCGGGCAAGCCGGTCGCGGTGATGCTCAGCTCGTGGCTGGTGACCCGGCTCAGCCACGGGAAGATCGTGCCGCCGATCGGCTGGGCCGCGGTCCTGGGCAGCGGCACCATCGCCGGCATCGGCTTCACCGCGGCCCTGCTCATCGCGACCCGCGCGTTCACCGGCCGGGACCTGGCCGAAGCCAAGCTGGGCGCGCTGTCGGCCGTGCTGATCGCGGCTGGCCTGACCTGGGCCGTGCTCCGGGTCACCCAGCTGCTGCCCGCCGAGAAACGGGCCCGGCTGCTGCTCGGGGACACCCGGCTGATCCAGGACCTGATCCCGGCGGTCGACCCGGAGCACGACCACATCCGCGGCCCGAAGCAGGCGCTGCTCACGATCATCGAGTTCGGCGACTTCGAGTGCCCGTACTGCGGCCAAGCCGAGCCGGTGGTCCGGGACATCCTGACCGATACCAGCATCCGCTACGTCTGGCGGCACCTGCCGCTGACCGACGTACACCCACGGGCCCAGATCGCGGCGGAGGCGACCGAGGCCGCCGCGGCCCAGGACGCGTTCTGGCCCATGCACGACCTGCTGCTGCAGCACCAGGACGCGCTGACCATGGACGACCTGTCCAGCTACGCGGAATCCCTGGGCCTGGACGTGGCCCGGTTCAACGCCGGCCTGCAGCGGCACGAGCACAGCACCCGGGTGGCCCAGGACCTGGAGTCGGCCGACCTTTCCGGAGTGTCCGGCACGCCCACGTTCTTCATCAACGGCCAGCGCCACTACGGCGCCTTCGACCTGCCGACCCTGACCGAGGCCATCCAGGTCGCGCGCGAACGGGCCATCACCGGCACCGCCCCGGACTGGGCTCCGGACGAGGTGGACCCGAGAGACTTCCCCGGCGACAGGGCCGGCTGATCCAAGGTCACACGGTCAGAGCCGGGTCTCGGCCAGGTCGAGCCAGTAGGGGACGTCGGCCGGGCTGAAGTGCCGGATGGCCCAGTCGGCCATCCGCAGGCCCATGTGGGCCCAGGCCGGCCGCAGCACCTCGTCCGGCATCGCGTCCAGGATCGTGTCGAGCGCGGCCCGGGCGCCGGTGGTGCTGTTGTCCGGCCGCAGCCCGAAGCGCAACGTCACCAGGTCGAACCGGCGATCACCGCGCCCGGCGCCGTCCCAGTCGATGACCCCGGTGATACGGCCGTCGCGGATCAGCAGGTTCTCGTGGTGGAAGTCGCCGTGCACGGCGTCGGTCCCGGCCAGATGGTCGGGGTGGTCGCGGCCGATGGCGGTGATCGTGCGTTCCAGCGCCGCCGCCTGCGGACTGAACGAGCGCACGGGGTCGTGCAGGCAGTAGCCGGGGCCGTCCGCGCGCAGATAGAGCGGGAAGGCCGGGACGCCGGACCGCGTGGCCAGCGCGGACGCATGCCGGCCGTTCAGCTCGAGGGCCTGAGCCAGCAGTTCCTCGCCCACTTGCTGCGCCGGGGCTCCGGGCAGCAGTTCCTGCACCACAGCCAGCCCGTCGCTGGTGTCGGCCGCGAGCTCGATGGCCGGGGCTGGGTAGCCGTCGGCCCGGAGCGCGTCGACCACCGCGAACGGCCCCCGGCGCGCCTCGGCCAGGAACACGCTGGGCCCCCAGGACAAGACGGCGAGATGGCCGTCCGGCCACCGTACGTAGGCCGCACCGACCTGTCCGCCCGGGCAGGGCCCCTCGACGACGAGGTGAACGCCGGTCGCCGCCGCGACGGCCTGAGCCAGGCGCCCGGGATTCCACGTGGAGGTCATACCCCTGTGCGGGCCGGTACCCGGGCCCGGGCCGCCTTTCCCGGTCGCTGGCGGCCCGCGGTTTCCGTTGGCATGGGCTCCCCTTCGCTCAGGCCATCGAAAATGAATCTCCCGGGCGCGTCAACACCGCCGCGGCTCCTAGCGGGCACCTAGGGGCTGCTGGTGCGCGCGCCCGCCGCGATCTTCCTGGCCGCCGGGTACACCGAGTCGCTGTTCCTGGCGCTGGCCATCCCGGCCCGGCGGCTTCTCCGGCCGTGGCCTGGGCGGCGTCGGCACGTTCGGCCCCTGGCCGTCCCGGCTGGACATCCTGGTCGTCGTGGCCGGGGTCGCGTTCGCGGTCTGGGCCCTGTTCCGCCGACGCTGGGCCGAGCTGGTCTACGTCGGCATCGGGGTGGTGTCCCTGGCCTCGTCCACGTACTACATGTCGGTCGCGTGCGAGGCGCTGCTGTGGTGGCCGCTGCTGATCGCCCTGGCGATTTGGATCAACCGGCGCCGCTGGCTCACCGGGCTGCCCCTGGCCGTATCCGGCGCCATGATGGTCGGCATCTCGTGGCTGTTCCTGACCGGCAGCTGGGCTGGCTGAGCAGGCCCGGTATTAAATTCATTTAACTGGTCCCCACCCCCCGGGCCTCGCTGAGACGGGCGCTCTGGCGTGTAATGGGTACTGACGTAAGATTCCGATGGAGGAAACCTGATGGCGTACCAGGTAGTGAACCCGGCGACCGGCAAGCTGGAAAGCGAGTACCCGACGGCGACCGATGCGGAGATCAGCGACGTGCTGGCCCGGGCGGACGCCGGTTACAAGTCGTGGCGGCGGACGTCACTGGACGATCGGGCCGCGATCCTGCGTCAGGTGGCCCAGCTGTACCGGGACCGCGCGGACGAACTGGCCGCGATCATCACCCGGGAGATGGGCAAGACCACCGTGGCCGCCCTGGGTGAGATCAAGTTCGCCTCGAACATCTACAAGTACTACGCCGACAACGGCTCCGACCTGCTCAAGGACCAGCCGCTGGACACCCGGCTGCCCGGGTCGGCCTGGGTGCGCAAGACCCCGGTCGGGGCCTTGCTCGGCATCATGCCGTGGAACTACCCGTACTACCAGGTGGCCCGGTTCGCGGCCCCGAACCTGATGATCGGCAACACGATCATCCTCAAGCACGCGCCGCAGTGCCCGGAGTCGGCGCTGACCATGCAGCAGATCTTCCGCGACGCTGGGCTGCCGGACGACGCCTACATCAACGTGTTCGCCAGCAACGAGCAGGTCGCAGACATCATCGCCGACCCGCGGATCGCCGGGGTGTCAGTCACCGGCAGCGAGCGGGCCGGGGCTGCGGTGGCCGCCACCGCCGGGCAGCACCTGAAGAAGGTGGTGCTGGAGCTGGGCGGCTCGGACCCGTTCATCGTGCTGGACGGCGCGAACCTGACCGAGGTGGCCAAGACCGCGGCCGCGGCCCGGATGGAGAACGGCGGCCAGGCCTGTAACTCCTCCAAGCGGATGATCGTGGCCGAGAACGTCTACGACGAATTCGTGCAGGAGTTCACCGCGGCCATGTCCGGCTACACCACCGGTGACCCGACCAACCCGGCCACCAGCTACGGGCCGATGTCGTCGGAGCAGGCGGCGCAGAACCTGACGGCCCAGATCGACGACGCGGTGAGCAAGGGCGCGACCGTGCACCTGGGCGGGCGCCGGGTCGACGGGCCGGGCTCGTTCTTCGAGCCGACCGTGCTGTCCGGCGTGACACCGGAGATGCGCGCGTTCCGCGAGGAGCTGTTCGGCCCGGCCGCCGTGGTCTACAAGGTATCGACCGCCGACGAAGCGGTCGAGCTGGCCAACAGCAGCGCGTTCGGCCTGGGCGGGGCGGTGTTCAGCAGCGACGAGGAGCTGGCCGTGGACGTCGCCGATCGGCTCGATGTGGGCATGGCCTGGGTCAACTCGGCCGAACTCGGCGGCCCCGAGCTGCCCTTCGGCGGCACCAAGCGGTCCGGCGTCGGGCGCGAGCTGGGTCCCCTCGGCATCGATGAGTTTGTTAATAAGAAGCTGATGCACACCCCGCCTGAGGCCGGCTGACCTCACGGCCGTGCGGCACCCCCTGGCACCCGGGCCAGGGGGTGGAACCAGGGGTTCTGACGGGTGCGGCCGGCGGCGGGCTGCGCGAGGATGGGGCCATGGACTTCAAGCTCGAGGTTGTGGTGCTGCCCGTGGCCGACGTGGACCGGGCCAAGGACTTCTACAAGACCCTGGGGTGGCGCGAGGACGCCGACCTGGTCACCGGGGCGGACTACCGCGTGGTCCAGCTGACCCCGCCCGGCTCGCCCTGCTCGGTGATCTTCGGCACCGGGCTCACCTCGGCCGCACCGGGGTCGGCCGAGGGACTGCAGCTGGTCGTGTCCGACGTCGACGCGGCCCGGGCCGAACTGACCGGCCGTGGCGCCGAGGTCAGCCAGGTATTCCACGACGACACCGGGGTGTTCCACCACGCCGGGACGGGCCACCGGGCCACCGGGCCCGCGCCCGAGCACGGCAGTTACGGCTCGTTCGTCTCGTTCGCTGACCCCGACGGCAACCTGTGGTTCGTGCAGGAGATCACCACTCGCCTGCCGGGCCGGTGACGGCGTGACTGACTACGACGTCATCGTGCTGGGCGCCGGCTCGCCCGGTGAGCACTGCGCCGGTGAGCTGGCCGACGGCGGACTGCGGGTGGCCGTGGTCGAGCAACGGCTGGCCGGCGGCGAGTGCTCTTACTACGCCTGCATCCCGTCCAAGACGCTGCTGCGGCCCGGCGAGGCGGTCCAGGGGGCCCGCGAGGCGGCGGCCACCGCACAGGTCGACGTGGCCGCCGCGCTGGCCTACCGCGACTTCATGGTCTCGGACTACTCCGACGCCGGGCAGGTGCGGTGGCTGGCGGGCGAGGGTATCGACCTGCTGCGCGGCACCGGGCGGCTGGCCGGCCCGGGCGTGGTCGAGGTGAACGGGGCCCGGCACACGGCCCGGCACGTGGTGCTGGCCACCGGGTCGGACCCGGTCATCCCGCCGGTGCCCGGCCTGCGCGACCTGGACGGGGTCTGGACCAACCGCGAGGTGACCGGGATGAAGGCGGTACCGCGCCGGCTGCTGATCCTGGGCGGCGGGCCGGTGGGCGCCGAGATGGCCCAGGCCATCCGGCGGCTGGGGGGCGAGGTGGCGCTGGCCGAAGGCTCGTCGCACGTGCTGGCGCGCGAGCCCGAGCCACTGGGTGACGCCCTGGGCGACGAGCTGCGCAAGGACGGCATCGAGCTGTACCTGGGGAAGCACGCCACGGCGGCCCGGCGCGACGGCGACGACTACGTGCTGAGCCTGGACGACGGCACCGAACTGCGCGGCGACAAGCTGCTGGTGGCCACCGGCCGGGCGCCCCGGATCCCGGACGGGCTCGACACCGTGGGGGTGACGGCCGGGCGGCACGGGGTGACGGTCGACGAGCGGTGCCGGGTGGCGGACGGGCTGTGGGCCGTGGGCGACGTGACCGGGGTCCGGCTGCTGACCCACGTCGGCAAATACCAGGGCGAGGTGGTGGCCAGCAACATCCTGGGCGAGGACCACCAGGCCCACTACGAGGCCATCCCGGACGTGGTCTACACCGACCCGGAGGCGGCGTCGGTCGGCGCCACCGAGGCGCCGTTCCGGGCCACGGTGCCGTTGTCCGAGGTGGCCAAGACCTCGACCTACACCCACGCCTACGCCGAGCACCAGGGGTTCCTGACCCTGCTCAGCGACGGCGAGCACCTGACCGGTGCCTTCGCCCTCGGCCCGCAGGCCGGGGAGTGGATGCAGCAGGCCACGCTGGCCATCCGGGCCCGGGTGCCGCTGACCATACTGCGCGACGTCATCCAGCCGTTCCCGACGTTCTCGGAGATCTACGTGGCCGGGCTCAAGGCGCTGCGGGCCGAGATAGCGGCGGGGGCGAAGGCGCCAGCCGCGGCAGTGCCCGCCGCAGCTCCCGGCGGGAGCTGATGCCGAGCTTGCTGAACACCTTGCGCAGGTGCCATTCGACCGTACGGGCGGACAGGAACAGCTGAGCGCCGATCTCGGGGTTGGTGCAGCCGTCCGCCGCGAGCCGGGCGATCGAGGCTTCCTGCGCGGTGAGCACGGTAGCCGTACCGTGCGCCCCGGAAGCGAACACCACCTGCCCGCGCAACAGGTCCACCCGGGCACTTTGGGCCTCTTCCAGCGGCCCGGCTTCCGCCCTCCCGGCGGCGCTGGCCGGCTGCCAGCTGGTCTCGCACTTCCTGGAGCAGCTCCTGCTCCACTACCAGCCGATCGTCTAGGCCACCCGCATTAGGGTGGCCCGGGTGCCTACCCGTCTGCGAGGCCTTGGCGGGCTAACCTGAGATCATGCTGATCATCCCCGGCGTCGAGGTCGATGAGGGACGCTTGGCCGAGATTTGCGATCGGTACGGAATCGCCGAGCTCCGGATATTCGGGTCCCAGGCTCGCGGAACCGCCGGGCCGGACAGCGATATCGACGTGCTCTACACCGTCCGCCCTGGTCGGCGTCTGGGCTGGGAGATCGAGCAGCTGGCCGATGAGCTCAGCGACCTGTTCGGCTGCCGGGTGGACCTGGTGTCACTGCGATCCCTGCATCCGCTGCTGAAGCCCTCTGTGCTGGCGGAAGCCAGGCCCGTCTATGCAGCGTGACACCCTCCTGCTGACCGAGATGATCGATGATCGGCACTGATGTGCGGCGGCGCAGCGTGGACCGCTGGCACCGGGACGAAGGAGCGGCACATGACCCAGACCCTGAACTACCGGCAGATGGGGACCGCGGACCGGGGGCAGGCTCACGCGCTGTTCGCGCAGACCATGGCCTACGTCGCGTTCACGGCCGGCCTGTTCGCGCTGGGCGCCTGGGCGGGCCGCGACCTGACCGGCGGCGTGGGCATCGTCGCGTTCCTGGCCGCCTTCGCCACGTTGTTCGGCATGCGGTTCGCGGCGCGCCGGTCGGTGCCGCTGACCATCGGGCTGCTGGCCGCCTTCGGCTTGCTGATCGGGCTGGCCGTGGCCCCAACCGTGGCCTACTACGGCAGTATGGACCCGCGCGCCCTGTGGGAAGCGGGCGGGGCGACGGCCCTGTTCATCGCCGGTTTCGGCGCGGCGGGTTATGCCACCCGGCGCGATCTGTCCGCGATCGCGCGGGTGTCTTTCTGGGCCCTGCTGGCGCTGATCGTGGTCGGCATCGTGCTGATCTTCGTGCACATCCCCGGGGCTGACCTGGTCTACTCAGTGCTAGGCCTGGTGATCTTCGCCGGGTTCACCATGTTCGACTTCCAGCGCCTGCGCACCAACACCGACAACGCCACCGCGCCGCTGCTGGCCGCGTCGATCTTCCTCGACGTGCTGAACGTGTTCCTGTTCTTCCTGAACATCTTCTCCGGTAACGAACGGTGACCTCCGCACCTGTCGCCGGAGGTTGTGGCGGAGCGACAATGAACTTATGAGCCGCGTCACCTCGCGGGGCGGGTTCGCGCCCGCGCCGACGCCCTTCCTGGCCCGCCCGTTCGAGGGCGCTGTGACCGGGTGGGTTGTCGTGACCGGCGCGATGCTGGCCGAGCTCGTAGGCGGCGCGCTCACCGGCCAGCTGTTCGTCGGGGCCGCGGTGCTGGTGCTGCTGCTGCCGATCGCGGTGACGTACGGCTTCGCGATCGCGCAGTGGCAGCTGAGCCGCTGGTCCGGCCTGGAGCCGGCCAGCTGGTGGCACCTGGGCGCGGTCGCGGCGGCGCTGTTCATCTGGCTGCTGTGGCCTACCGGCCCGGCCCAGCTCAACGGCTCGTACGGCAGCGCGGGTGCCGCCTGCGACGTCCTGCCCACCGACCAGACGGCCCAGTGCCTGCGCCTGGCTGCTCAGGCCATCGACGCCCACAACCTGGCCTGGTGGGGCACGCTGGTGCTGATCGTGGCCGGTGCCTCGCTGGTCCGCTGGTCCCGGATCGCGGTCTGGGCCACGATTCCGGTCGCGCTGGCCGGTGTCCAGCTGGCCTCGCACTTCCTGGGGCAGCTCCTGCTCCACTACCAGCTGATCGTCTAGCTCGTCGCTGGCCCGGTACGCAGCCGAAGCCGCCTCGGCGCTGAGGTCATCGTTGACTCTCCGGCCAGCGGGGGCATGCTGGGTGGGTCAGCACGCGAAGGAAGGAAAGCGCCATGACCGCCACCACGGAGACCGGTTTCATCGAGATGCGGATCGGCAAGGTGGTGGGCTTTGGCGCCCCGCTGGCCGAGCGGGACCTGTCGTGCATCGTCCTCGATGAGGTGTCTGGGGACCGGCACCTGGTGATCAGCGTGGGCACGTCGGAAGGGTTCTTCCTCGCGGCCCAGCTACAGGGCATGACGTTCGCCCGCCCGATGACCTATCAGTTCGCCGCCGCGCTGGTGCAGAGCCTGGGCGGTCAGGTCCGCGAGGTCCGGATCGACCGCCTGATCGATGGCGCCTACGGCGCGACGGTGACGGTCGAGGGACCTGCTGGCCCCCAGCGCATCGATGCCCGGCCGAGCGACGCCCTCAACCTTGGCGCGCTCACCGGGGCCGCGATCTTCGTCAGCGCCGAGGTCCTGGAACACGGCCACCGGCAGCAAGAGGACGAATCAGCCACGGCCAGCCTGCTGCGGCTGGCTCCGACGGTTCCGGCCATGCGGATCTCGCGCGAGCTTCCCCCCGGAGCCGAAGCCGAGGCTGATTAAGGCACCCGCTCCTGACCTCCAGATCGCCACTCCCCGGTGATCTGGACGGGGACATCGCGCCGAAACAGGTAGGCCGTACCATGGCCTCCACACGTGGCCGCGGGTCCCCGCAGGTCAGGCATCTAGCATTCGGGTGAGGGGAGCGCGGACTTGTCCGGAACGGGTGGCAGCCGGCTGACCGTAATCGGCGGCGGCGTCATGGGGCTGATGACGGCGTACTACGCGGCGCCGCTGGCGAGCTCGGTCACCGTGCTGGACAAGTCGCGGGTCGGTGACCCGGGCACGGCTTCGTTCGGGCTGACCCGGTCGGTACGCAACGACTACCTCGACCCGCAGTACTCCCGGCTGGCCTTCGAGGCCCGGCAGCTCTGGCTGGACCTGCAGGAACGGGCCGGCCAGCGACTGCTGGTCGACTGCGGCTGCCTCAACCTGGCCAAGGCGAGCGTGACCCCCGACGTGCCCGCGAGCTACGCCGTGCAGAGCTTCGCCGTGCTGGAGGAGCTGGGACTGCGCTGCGAGATGCTGCCCGGTCCCGCGCTGTCCCAGCGCTTCCCGCAGTTCACGGCGGACGGCGGCTGGCTGGACGTCGAGGCCGGGTTCGCCGACGTGGCCGCGGTGACGGCCCTGCTGCGGTCGGTGCTGCCGGGCCGCGGGGTCGAGATCCGCGAGGAGACTCAGATCCGCGCGATCAACCGGTCCGGTAGTTGCTGGCAGGTGCAGACCAGCGACGGGCTGGTCGAGTCCGACGTGCTGGTGATCACCGCGGGTCTGGGCACCAATGAGCTGCTGGAGCTGATCCCGGGCTGCTCGGCCCGCTTCCCGCTCAGCCCGGACCGCCCGGTGCAGTCCAAGTACTTCATCCCCGATGCGGCGGTGCTCGACTCCTATACCGAGGAGAACCTGCCGGTCTTTGCCTACCTGGACGTCGGCATCTACGGGCACCCGATCTACGTAGGCAAGACGCCGGGGGTGAAGATCGGCTTCTACCATCCGCCGGACGCGGCCGTGGTGCCCTCGTCGATCAGCTCGGTGGAGGACTTCGTGGCCGAGTGCATGCCCGGGCTGTGTGACGCCCAGACGGTAGACGTGGCCGAGGCCAGCGGGGTCGACACCTGCTTCTACGATCTGGTCGGGGACGACGATTTCATCCTCGGCCCGCTGCCGGGGGCCGACAGTGCGGTCGGCGGGGCCTTCGTCGGCGTCGGCTGGCGCGGCACCGGCTACAAGTTCGCGCCGTGGGTGGGCCGGGTGCTGGCCCAGCTCGCGGTCCAGCGAGGAACCGTGTACGACATCAGCCGCTTCAGGCCGGGCCGGTTCGCGGCTCAGACCATCAGTGCTTCAGCAGAAGGGACAGCCGAATGACCGCCGGGCAGAGTATCGAGGAGCGGCTCGCACAGGGTGTGGTGCTCGGGGCCGAGGGCTACGTCTTCGAGCTCGAGCGCCGCGGTTACATCAAGGCTGGCCCGTACGTGCCCGAGGTCGTGCTCGACTTCCCGGACGCCGTGCGTGAGCTGCACCGGGAGTTCCTGCGGGCCGGGGCGGACGTCATGGTCGCCCTGACGTACTACGCCCACCGGGAAAAACTGCGCCACGTCGGCCGCGAGAACGATCTGGAGGAGATGAACCGCCACGCGGTCCGGCTGGCCCGGGACGTGGCCCGCGAAGGCGGCGCGCTGGTGGCGGGCAACGTCTGCAACACCTGGACCTACGATCCCGCTGACCCGGCGACCAGCGCCACCGTGCGGGCCCAGTACACCGAGCAGCTCGGCTGGGCGGTCGACGAGGGTGTCGACTTCGTGATCTCCGAGACCAACGACTACCTGGGCGAGGCCCTGATCGCCCTGGAGGTGACCCAGGAGCTCGGCCTGCCCTCGATGGTAACGCTCGCCTCGACTCAGCCGGAGACAACCCGCGACGGCTACGACTACGTCGAGGCGTGCCGGATCCTGGCCGATCACGGGGCCACTATCGTCGGGCTCAACTGCGACCGCGGCCCGGTGACCATGCTGCCGCTGCTGGAACGAATCCGCGGCGCGGTGGACTGCGCGGTGGCGGCGCAGCCGGTGCCGTACCGGACGAACGCGGCCATGCCGACGATGGAGTCGCTGCGGGCCGAGGGTGTGGACCGGGTGTTCCCGCTGGCCCTGGAGCCGTTCTCGTGCACCCGGTTCGACATGGCCGCGTTCGCCGAGGCCGCCCGCGAGCTGGGCGTGAACTATGTGGGGGTGTGCTGTGGCGGGGCGCCGCACCAGGTCCGGGCCATGGCCGAGGCGCTGGGCCGCCAGGTCCCGGCGAGCAAGTACGCCCCGGCCATGGAGCTGCACCCCATCCTCGGCGCGGCGGGCGCGGCGGCCGACGCCAACGTGCTGGCGGCCTGGAACGTGGCCGGCTGACCGGTCAGCTCCTGAGCTGGGCCACGGCGCGCAGCGCCTCGGGGGTCGCGGTGCCGAACCCGAAGAACTCCAGGTAGGCCGGGATCTGCTCGAACAGCATGTCGGTACCGACCTGGACCCGGCAGCCCTTGGCCATGGCCGCCTGCAGGAACGGCGTGATCTGCTGCTTCATCACGACCTCGCCGACGAACGTGTCCGGTGAGATCCGGTTGACATCCATCGGCAGCGGGTCGCCGTCCTTCATGCCCAGCGGCGTGGCGTTGACCACGAGGTCGTAACCCTGCGGGTCGCAGGAGCCGGTCTCGATCGTGATCTGCGGATAGTGCTCATTGATCCGGCTGGCCAGGGACTCCGATGACTCCTTGACCGGATCGAACAGGCCCAGACCCGACCCGCCCGCCGCCGCCAGCGACGCCGCGATGGCCGACCCGACTCCGCCGTTGCCGACCACCAGGGCTCGCTTACCCGCCAGCGGGAAACCGCTGCGCTCGACTCCGCGGACGAAGCCGGCCCCGTCGAACTGGTCGCCGAGCAGCGTCCCGTCCTCGCGCAGCAGCACGGCGTTGGCCGCCCCGGCGATTTGCGCGGTGGGCGTTAGCTCATCGACGAGCCGAGTGGTGGTGACCTTGTGCGGCATGGTGACCAGGGCACCCCGGATATTGGTCAGCCGGAACAGGTACCGCAGGAACTCCGGGTATTCCTCCGCCTTGACGCCCATGGGCACGACGACCGCGTCGATGCCGTTCTTCTCGAACCACGGGTTATAGATGAGCGGCGACTTGAACGTGTGCGTCGGATAGCCCAAGTGCGCGATCAAGGTGGTGGTCCCGCTGATCATTTCTGCTCCTGCCGCTGTCTAAGGCAGGGTAGAAGATGCGTACCGGCTCTACCATCGAGGCGCCGGAGCAAGCAGCCAACCAGGAATGAAGCGTGATGAAGACAGTTCTCGTGCTGAACGGGCCGAACCTCAACCTGCTCGGGACGCGTGAACCAGGCATCTACGGCGTGAAGACGCTGGCCGACGTCGAGGCGCTGTGCCGTACGGAGGCGGCGAAGTACGGGCTCGAAGCCGAGTGCCGGCAGTCGAACCACGAGGGCGTGCTCATTGACTGGATCCAGGCGGCCGGAAGCGCGCAGGCGGCCGGGGACCTGATCGGCGCGGTTTTCAACCCGGGGGCCTACACTCACACCTCGGTCGCGCTGCACGACGCGATCAAGGGATCCGGGCTCCGGCTGATCGAATGCCACATCTCCAACGTGCACACCCGCGAGGAGTTCCGGCACCACTCCTTCATCTCTCCCGCGGCCGCCGGGATCGTGGTGGGCTTCGGCGTGGACGGCTACGCCGTGGCCATCCACGGCCTGCACCGCTTGTCGGCGGCGGACTAGCTCACGACGCTGACGGCGTTATCGGGCCCTCTGGCGCCCGCGTGGTGACGTTGGTCCCTGCTGAACGCGTCCGCGGATTGCCTAGTTTCGTACCTAGAGCGCGGGATGGCTCGCCGGGGCCTAGTGGAAGCAAGGGTGGCTGATGACCAAGACCGACGACACTAAGCACGTGATCACGGTGTTCCTGCTCGATGATCACGAACTGGTGCGCGGCGGCGTGAAGGACTTCCTGGAGACCCAGCCTGACATCCGGGTGATCGGCGAGGCCGGGACGGCTTCGGCCGCGCTGACCCGGATCCCCGCCCTGCGGCCGGACGTGGCCATCCTGGACGTCCGGCTGCCCGACGGTGACGGGGTCAGCGTCTGCCGCGAGATCCGGGCGAAGCTGCCGGACGTCGGCTGCCTGATGCTGACTTCGTATGAGGACGACCGGGCGCTGTTCGACGCGATCACGGCGGGCGCGGCCGGGTACGTGCTGAAGCAGATCCGCGGCACCGACCTGATCGGCGCGGTGCGGACGGTGGCCGCGGGCGGATCCACCCTCGACCCCGAGGCCACCAGCCGGCGGGTGGCCCGGATGGCCACGCCAGGCTAATCAGCCCGCGTCAGCCGTTGATGACGACCCGGGTGGGGTGCAGCGTGACCGTGGTCCGGTCCTCCAGCGGCCCGGGGAACGAGTCCAGGTCGGTGCCGTAGGCGGCCAGGACCCGCTGCAAGGTGACCAGCTCGGGGTCGGGCTCGATCGTGACGTCACCCCGGACCTCAAGGGTCCGGTAGGGGTTCGCGGGATCGATGACGAAGACGGTGGCCTGCGGGCGGGCCGCCAGGTTCTTCAGCTTCTGCCGGACCCCGGCCAGCGACGTGACGATCGTTTCCCCGTCCAGGACGGCCCAGATCGCGGTGACCTGGGGATGACCGGTCGGACCGACCGTGGCCAGGGCCACGGGGATGGATGACTCGAGCAGATCGCGGTGCGACGGCGGGATTTCAGGCTCCGGTATGCGCGCAGCGTACACCGGGCCGATCTTGGCCCGGCGGGCCGGGAGCCCAGGCTCACTTCGAGCCCAGGCTCACCCGCTACGAGGCTGCCGGGCGTAATAGGTGGCCGGCGTACAGCCGAGTTGACGGGCGAACGCGGCGATGAACGCGCTGGTGGTCTGGTAACCGACCGCGGGTGCGGTACCGGCCACGCTGTTTCCTGACGCGAGCAGGTGCAGCGCAGCCGATATCCGCGCGGCGGTGCGCCACTGCCCGAAGGTCAGGCCGGTCTCCGCGCTGAACAGGCGGGCCAGCGTCCGTCCGGTCGCGCCGACCGACCGGCCCCACTGCTCGAGGGTGCGGGGATCGGCCGGATCGGCGACCAATCCGGTCGCGACCGCGGCCGCTCGCGTATCGGCCGGCATGGGCGCCCGCACGGTGCTGACCTCGACCGCGCGGATCACGTCGAGCAGCACCGCTTCTGATCGCCGGCGGGCGGCCCGGGTCAGGTCGGCGTGCTCGAGCCGGTCCATCAGCGCGAGCAGCAGCTCGTCGGCCAGTACCGGCGTGGGTGACTCCCAGCGCAACGGACAGCGCGCCGGGTCCAGGTAGGCCGTCCGCAGCACCGCCGCCCCGCTGGCGATCACGGCGTGCGGGATGCCCGCGGGGATCCACAGTGCGCGCGATGGCGGCAGGACCCAGGTCTGATCGCCGGTGTACAGGGTCAGCACTCCCCCAGCCGAACTAGCCAGCTGATGGCGGTGATGGGTGTGCTGGGTGAACTGTTCGCGGTCCTGCATGGCGTACGTACGCACCACGGCGACGGGTTGTCCGGATCGCGACATAGGTTGTCAGACTACGCTGTTCCGGACGTGACCGGGCGCGTAGTTGGATGGCGGCATGAACCATAATCATCAGCATCTGTGTGCCAGCCCGGAATGGGCGGCCCAGCTCGTCAGCGACGTGCTCTCGCCCCTGTCAACCGGGGTCCAGCTGGGCCCTGAACTGCTCGAGATCGGTCCCGGGCCCGGCGCGGCCACCGAGTGGCTGCGCTCCCGGGTCCGCTCGCTGATCGCGGTCGAGATCGATCCCGTTGCCGCGCAGGCGCTGCGGGACCGATTCCCGGACAGCAACGTCGAGGTTGTCACCGCCGACGCGACCGAACTGCCGTGGCCGGACGGGTCGTTCGACACGGTGGCGTCGTTCACGATGCTGCATCACATCCCCTCCCAGCACGGCCAGAACGCCGTGCTGGCCGAGGCGCTGCGGGTCCTGCGCCCGGGTGGTGTCCTGCTCGCCTCGGACAGCCGGCCCAGCGATTCACTGCACGAGTTCCACGCCGAGGACACCTACAACCCGATCGACCCGGCTGGCCTCATCGCCCGCCTGCAGACCATCGGCTACGGCCGGCTGATCGTCGAGGTCGGCGACCGCTGGACGATACGGGCCTACAAGCCAGCCGACGGAGAAAAAGTCCGCTGACCGGCCGGTGCGCGTTATCGGTATAGCCGACGGCCAACGCTTCTGGGCCGGCGTTCGAGCGGACTATGCCCGATTGCAAGCCGACCCAGCGGAGTGGGCCGATTACGTCGGCGAACTGGCTGAATGGGATCAGTCCGCAGGGGACGGGCTGAACGACGCGTGAGTGAGCCACTGCGTCCGGGCGATGTCTGGCTAGCTGACCTGAACCCTGTTATCGGCTCAGAACAAGCCGGGCGCCGACCAGTCATGGTCGTATCCAGCCCACTGCACTTGGCGCTGCCGCACGCGGTCGCGTTCGTGGTGCCTATAACGAGCCGCGATCGTGGACTACGCCACCAGATTGCGATCAACTCGCCGTCCTCGGGGCTGAGCCAGCTCCCTTCCTTTACCCGGCCCGAGGACGCGCGCGCGGTGGTGTACCAGCGCCTCGATCGCCGCCTGGGCACGGCTACGCCCGGCGAACTAGCCGCCGTCCGCCGCATCCTGCGCGCGTTCTCGGACGTGTGACGAGCCTGCCAGTTTCCCCAAGCGGCCGTGCGTCCGGTAGCGGCCGGGCTCAGCGGGAGGCGATCGGCCCGCGGGCACTGCTCAGTGCAGGCGTGTGATCCGGAGGATCGCTATGTTGGGCCAGAACACCCAAGGAGGGGATCACGAGCGTGGACGGCCAGCAGCCACAAATCAGCGACCTGCGGCGGAATCTGGATGACGTCGACACGGGCATTGTCGGTCTCATCGCCCAGCGGATGCGCCTCATCACCGAGATCGGCCACCTGAAGCAGCACGGCACGTCGGGGATCCAGGATGCCGACCGTGAGCGGAAGGTGCTGGCCGGGGTCGAGGACGTGGCCACCGAGCTGGGGGTCTCGGCCAGCCTGGTGCGCAGGATCTTCCGCGAGCTGATCAGCGAGTCGGTCGCTCAGCAGGGCAGCCGCCTCAACGGGCCGGCCACGGGTCAGCTGCGGGTGGCCTTCCAGGGCTCGGCCCACTCGTTCAGCGACGCGGCGGCGCGCAAGCACCTGGCCACGCAGGGAGCGACGGGCGAACCGGTGGGGTACGGGACGCTGCGTGAGGTGGCGGCCGCGCTGCTGGCGGGCGAGGTGGATCTGGCCATCCTGCCCATCGAGAACACCTCGGCCGGCAGCATCAACGAGGTCTACGGCCTGCTGCGCGAGCACGAGCTGTTCATCGTGGGCGAGGAAACCTGGAAGGTCGACTACTGCCTGGCCGCGGTCCGGGATGTCCCGCTGAGCTCGCTGAGCCGGATCCTGGCCCCGCCGGAGGGCCTGGAGCAATGCGCCCGTTTCCTCCAGTCGCTGCCGAACGCCGTCCCGACCAGCCACTTCGACACCGCAGGCCCGATGGCCGCGGTGGCCGCCGCGGGAGATCCGAGCGTCGCGGCGATCGGGTCGGCTGAGGCCGCCGAGGCTCAGAGCCTGACCGTGCTGCGTCACAGCATCACCGACTCCGGGGACAACTACACCAGGTTCGTAGTGCTGGCCACGGCCGCCCGCCCGGTCGATGCGCGGATCGCGTGCAAGACCAGCGTCATCCTGAGCACCCGGCACGAGGAGGGCGCGCTGCTGGGCTGCCTGGAGATCCTGTCCGGCAGCGGCCACTCGATGACCAAGCTTGAGTCACGGCCCCGGCCGGGCCGGCCCTGGGAGTACCTGTTCTTCCTGGACTTCGAGGGGAACGTGGCCGAGCCGCAGACCGCCGCGACCCTGGACGAGCTGCGGCTGGCGGCGCAGTACCTCAAAGTCCTCGGCAGCTACCCGGCCAAGGCCCTACGGCATCAAGCCCGGCCGGGCAGCCTGCCCGACGCCGCCGAAACCGAAGGGCCGGCGGAGAGCCTGGAACCGGCCGAGACGCTGGAGGCGGTGGTCGCGGACCAGGCCCCGCCGGCCCGCCGTTCCGGCAGCCACCTGCTGGTCGACCGGGCCAGCCGGGCCGCCGACACCGTGGTCCAGGTCGGGGACCTGCTGGTCGGCGGGGACGGGTTCACGGTGATGGCCGGCCCCTGCTCGGTGGAGAGCCCCGAGCAGATCGCGGCCACGGCCAAGTTCGTCCGCGATCATGGCGCACACGTTCTGCGGGGCGGGGTGTTCAAGCCCCGGACGTCGCCCTATGCCTTCCAGGGCCTGGGCTGGCAGGGGCTGGACCTGCTGGTCGCGGCCGGACGCGAGACCGGGCTGCCGGTGATCACCGAGGTCATGGCGGTAGAGCAGGCCCCGCGGATGGCCCAGCACGCCGACATCCTCCAGATCGGCGCGCGCAACATGCAGAACTTCGACCTGCTGCGCGAGGTCGGCAAGCTGGACCGGCCCGTGCTGCTCAAGCGCGGCCTGTCCAGCACGATCGAGGAATGGCTCGGCGCCGCCGAGTACATCGTCGCGCAGGGAAACCAGCAGGTGATCCTCTGCGAGCGCGGCATCAGGACCTTCGAGCGCGCCACCCGGAACACCCTGGATCTGTCGGCCATCGCGGTGGTCCGGGAACGCTCGCACCTGCCGATCATCGTCGACCCGAGCCACGGCACCGGGCTGCGCCGCTACGTGGCCCCGATGGCCTGGGCCGCGCGCCCCCCCCGCCCCCCCCGCCCGGGAAACGGGGGGCCCCCCCCACCCCCC
>CAXUJF010000048.1:0-210 GCA_964250865.1 uncultured Streptosporangiaceae bacterium | reverse complement strand
TACGTGGTCAGGCGCCGCTCTTTGTCCCGAGCCGCGGCGCCCCGCGCCCCGGCCCCGGGCGGCGCCGCGACGGCGCCCCGATGGCCTGGCCCGCGCGCGCCGCCGGCGCGCACGGCCTGCTCATCGAGGTCCACCCGTCACCGGAGCAGGCCCTGTCCGATGCCGCCCAGAGCCTGTCCTTTGACGAGTTCGCCGCGCTGATGGCCCAGC
>CAXUJF010000047.1:219-19444 GCA_964250865.1 uncultured Streptosporangiaceae bacterium | reverse complement strand
GCCGGTCGGCCCGCAGATCCGCATGTGGGGGCGGCCGCCGGCGACGGCCAGGCCTACGGCGAGCAGAATCACGCTCACGGTCACCGGCGCGGTGAGCGCCACCGACACCGTGTGAGGGGTGTTGCCCAGCGCTTTCAGGGCCCCGCTGGCCTTGCCGCCGAGCGATCCACCGCCGACGGAGGCGGTGCTGGCGGTGCCGATCGTCGCGGACAGCTTGGGCGCGAGGTGGTCGATCAGGATCGCGCCGGCGTAGCCGAGCGCGATCCCGGCCGCGCCGCCGAGGATGCCGATCGTGATCGACTCCCCCAGCACCTGGCCGACGATCCGGCTGCTGCGCCAGCCGAGCGCCTTGAGCGTGCCGAACTCGCGGACCCGGCGGGTGACCGCGGCCATGGTCAGCAGGCTGGCCACGGTGAACGCCGCGATCAGGACCGCGACGGACAGCCACGTACCCAGGTCGTTGGCCAGGTTCGCGGTGCTGGTCAGGGATCCGGTCACTTCGTTGGCCAGGTTGTTCTGGTCGGTGATGGTCGCACCGGGTAGCACCTGGGCGATCTCGTTCTGGACGGTGGGGATGTCGGCGGCGCTGGCCGCCGTGACGTAGACGGTGTTCACCTTGCTGGTGAGGGCAGTGGATCCGGTCTTGCCGATGGCCTGTGCCTTGGCGAGCGGGATGTAGACGTCGGTCGGGCTGCCGCCTCCGGGGACCCGGATTAGCCCCACGATGGTGAAGCTCGTTCCGCCCACGTTCACCTTGTCGCCCTTGGTCAGTTTGTTCTGCGCCGCGTAGCCGGCGTCGAGCACGGCATCGTCGGCGTAGGTGTCCGCGGCGGTCAGGATCCGGCCTGAGGTCAAGGTGGCGGAGCTGAACGGTCCGAGCCCGTTCTGCGCGGGGTCCACCCCGGCCACCGTGAACGAGTTGGTGGTAAAGCTGGAGGCGAAGGTGCCGCTGCCAACAGACAGCGAGGGCACCGTCCCGGTCACCGTGGCATCGGTGAGCGCGAGGGCGCCGGCCGCGCCGGTCACATCGTGCTGCTGGGCGATCGCGGCGACGGAAGAAGCGCTGAGCGTGCCGTACTCGCTGTTGGCCAGGTTGTTCAGATCGATCTTGGTTCCCGCCGCGATCTGGCCCCGGCGGGCCTCCTGGATGTCCTGCCGGAAACCGAACACGGTGGCGGCGCTCTGGCCCTGAGCAGGTACCTGGGTGACCGTGAGGTCAGTGCCCACCCCGTACAGCGAGTGCAGCACGGCCGCCTGCGAATCCTTCACGCCCGCCGAGGCGGCGGCCACGGTGATGACCAGCCCGACGCCCAGGGCCAGCCCCAGTGCGATGACGATGGCCTGGCGTCTGCGTCGCCGGAGTTCGCGCCGCAGGTAGGTGAAGAACATCGCAATGCTTCCTTTCAGGTTCTGGTCCGGCCGCGAGCCGCTCCGGAATTCGTTACCGGACACCGGACAGGCAGGCGTTGAAAGCAGCCCGCTGGGAGGAGGTACCGGTCCGGAGCTGGTCCAGATACTGGAGCGCATCGCTGACCGTGGTCCCCGGCGATTGGTCCGGCAGGACCACGCCGTGGCCGTTCAGGCAGGAAGCGAAGGCCTCTAGCACGGGGCCGATACCGCCGGCCGGGCGCTGCGCCTGACAAGCCTTCCGGGGCCCGGTCCCGCCGCTGTCATTCATGTGGCTGAACAGGCAGTCCACGTAGGCGTGGACGTCACCCGACGGCGCCGGGTGCGGTGCGGCCCCCGACGCGCCGCACGCGGCCAGCGCCGTGGCAGCGGCCAGCAGACAGACCACCGTCACGGACCGGACGATGGCTCGCCGACGCCGGTGCGGTCGGGCCCTGCGCCACCGTGGCCTGGGAATCGGCACAGATCTCCTCGCGAGAGTCGGAACGTAAATCTGTCAACCATGGTTGATTGTCTACTCTGGTTGACAGTCTTGAGTCTGCCGCAGCCGGAGTTAAAATGTCAACTATGGTTTCCAATTCCGGTCCCGAGAACGACGAAGGACCCCGCCGTGCTGATGCTCCAGACGGTGCGCAATACGCGCTGGGGATGGCGCTGCGCCGGGCACTAGGTGGCTACCGGCGGCAGCTGGACGACCAGCTGGCCACTGCGGGGTTTGCTGGCCGGCAGTTCCCGGCGGGCCGGGTCCTGCGTATGTGCGCGGGCCCGGGAGTGACCACGATCTCCGACGTCGGCCGTGAGCTCGGCATCACCCGGCAGGGGGCGAGCAAGATCGTCGCCGCCCTCCGGAAGCAGGGATACCTGTCCGTCACCCCATCGCAAGACGACGGACGGGAGAAGATCCTGACGCTGACCCCACGCGCGATCGAGGCGCTGCTGGCCGCCTACCGAGCCGCAGCCAAGATCGAGAAGCGGGTCCGCGAGGAGATCGGCGACGAGGCGATGGAACAGTTCTTCCGGGTACTCGACGTCGTAGCAGACGGCGAACCGGTCCAGCCCGAAGACCGTCAGACTTCTCCTGGCGGAACCCGGCTGCTGCGCATGCGGCTCCAAGAACAACAGGACGGAAACCCCGGAGCGCAATGACGCATATATCTAAGACCGGGTAAAAAGCGCGGGACAGCTTGAGGACGCTGGCAGGAGGTCTGGTCGTGCCGCGCGCGACCGTGACCCACCGCGTCGGGGCCGGACCACCACGTCGCGTGCCACATACGTGCCACCCGCAGCGGCGATGAGCGGTCAGCTACGGTCACCCATAAGCACTCCCCGCCAGTGACCAGGATTGATGTCCACACAGGTCACCCGGGATGTGGCGGCACCGATCTTCCAAGCTGGTCATGCGGTTTCGATTACCGTCGCCCGCTCTAAGTAGAGCCTTAGGGCACGAGCGTTAGTGCATCCACATGACTTGGTCGCACGACAGTGAAGTGGCGCCGGTCAAGAGTGGCAACCTCGGTCAGTTTGAGGCGTTCGGCGATGGCGATGACCGAGGCATCGGTGGTTCCGAGCGGGAGGCTGGCGTACGTCACCACGAGCTCGGCCATCCTCGAAAAGTCTTCGGCCGCCAGATCGACGGATGTGAAGTCACCTTCTGCGATCGACCGCAGGAACAACGATTCAAGACGCGCTCCGGCCTCCCGGGCCAGCATGTACCCCACTTCGGCGACCACCGTCGCAGGGACTAGCAGTTCTCTCCGCGCGGCATGAAGCCTGGTGAACAGATCTACGCACGCGGAGTGATCCCGGTCATTGGAAAGCGCCGCGGCGACTAGCGGCCCCGTATCGCAGACGATCACGCGGAACGACCAAAGCCATCCCCAAGCAGATCCTCCGAACGCGCCGCCACATCATCGGTCTGGCCTTCCCCCGCCCCGAACCAGGCCGGAGGCCAAGGCCGGTCCGTGACCGCGCGTAGGTGACGGCGAACATCATCCAGCACCGCCGGAACTTCCTCCTCAGGAAGCTCCTCGACCAGCCGGAGCAGCTCCTCGCGCTGCACGCTCATGATCTCAGTGTACGCACCGGCATTGCAGTCGACCTGATCCCACAGCGGGCCCGCTGGCCGTGCCACACACGTGCCACAGGCCAGGGTGCCCGGCGGGTGTTCACGGTCACTCACGGGCACTCACCTGCCGGTGGCCTGCACATCGTCCACGCAGGTCACCGGCCGGGCGCGGGACCCGATCTTCCAAGCTGGTCATGCGGTTTCGATTACCGTCGCCCGCTCTCTTGCTCCTGCGCTGGCCAGCTGCATTCAAGCCCGACGTTGGTACGATCCAGCTTGTGCGACTAGAGGCTGTCTCACCGGTTTTGCCGATCATCTCGCTCGACAAGCTGGGCAATGAGAGAGAGGAATCGGTCCGTCTCCGCGAAGCGACGCATGACGTTGGCTTCTTCTACCTGGTCGATCACGGCGTGCCGTCCTCTCTCGAGCGCGACCTGCTCCGCGTGGGCCGTGAGCTGTTCGCGTTGCCCGACGCCGATAAGGCAGCGATCGACATGATGAACAGCCCGCATTTTCGCGGGTTCACCCGGCTCGGCGGAGAGCGGACCCAGGGCCGTCAGGACTGGCGCGAGCAGATCGACATAGGCGCGGAGCGGCCGACGATCACGCAGCCGGACCACGCCTGGGACATCCTGGAGGGGCCTAACCAGTGGCCGGCGGCGCTGCCCGAACTGCGCGACGTCACCGAACGCTGGCAAGAGCAGATGGCAGCAATCGCCCGCCGTCTCCTGCACGCGTGGGCGGCTGCCCTGGAGCAGGAGGAGACGGTCTTCGACGCCGCATTCGCGACATCGCCCTCCACCTTGCTGAAATTGATCCGGTACCCAGCCGTTGCCCCACGTACCCGCGACGGTCAAGGCGTCGGTGCGCATAAGGATCCGGGCGTGCTGACCCTGCTGTGGATCGAGCCTGGTGCCGGCGGTCTCGAGGTCCAGCGGGATAGCGCGTGGATCGAAGCAAGGCCGGTGCCTGGCTCCCTCGTCGTCAACATCGGAGAGCTGCTCGAGTGGGCCACCGACGGCTACCTGCGCGCAACCGTGCACCGCGTGCTTTCGCCGACTGGCACCCACGACCGGATCTCCGTCCCGTTCTTCTTCAATCCCGCCCTGAACGCGCGCATCCCCCGCCTAGAGCTGCCGGCCTCACTGCGACGGGCGGCACGCGGCGTCGAGGACGACCCGCGCAACGTCATCACCGACTGCTTCGGCGCGAACCTGCTCAAAGCGCGGTTGCGCGCACACCCGGATGTTGCCGCCCGACACCACCTCGACTTGGTGAACAGCAACACCGCCTGACGAGACCACCGAGTGGGTTACCGCCACCGGGCCGACACCGCCAGCATTGTCGTCACCGTCCGCGGCCGCAGGATCGAACTCGACCGCGGTTTTGATTACCGTCGTCCGCTCACTGCTGTATGGCCTGGTCAGACGGCATTGCATTCCTGGTCCGGCACCGTGTGGCGCTCCTAGCGGGCCGTTCGCGCCCCCGGTCCCGGGTGGCGAGCGCGTGCCGAAGCGCACGGGCCAGCGCAGCCGCGAAGGCCCCGCGGATTGTCTTTCCCGGCGCGGTCGTGCGATCCTGAGGCCACGTAGCGGGCCTGAATCTGTCCAGACCTTGCGCTCCTCGCCGCTAGTAATTTCTGCGTTGAAGGCGGCGAGTCCCATGACTGGTCCCGCGACCAGCCCCAGCTCCAAGGGCCCCCGGCTGATCCGCGCGGTGCACCGGCTGGCCCGGCTACTGGCCGGCCCGAACCCGCTCCGGCGTCCGTACGACAGGATCGAGGGCGCCGTCCTCCTGGTACTGGCCGCGGCGTTCCTCGCGGCGATGGCGGGGGCGTCGCTGGCGGGCGCCCATTTGTATCAGTCGCAGCGAGCGGCGGACACCGGGTTGCACCGGGTCACAGCGATCGTGATCCCGGGCGGCCCGGACACCAGGCTGACGCCGGCGTGGGAGGTCCTGGCCCGCTGGCCCGCGCCGGGTGGCCGGGAAAGATCCGGTCTGCTCACCGCCGTAACCGCCCCGGCTTTGACCAGCACCGCCGTAGGCACCCGGGCACCAGTCTGGCTGAACCGCGATGACGAGCCGGCAGCTCCGCCCCCCGGCCGGGCCATCACCATCACCGTCGCCTCGCTCATGGCGATCATCACCGCAACTGGTGCCGCCCTGGGACTGCTCATCTGCTACGGACTGTGCCGCATCGCGCTCGATAGGCGTCGCCTGGCCGCGTGGGAATCAGCGTGGGCCGCGACCGGCCCCCGCTGGACCAGCCGCAATCATGGCGGAAGCGGCGGACGACAGCAATGAGCGTGACGCATGAAACTGGCCACGTTTACGCGCTGCTGGCGGACGGAACGACGGTCGAGATCCGCCTGGCCCGCCCTGACGACTTCACTGCGGTCAAGGCCATGCACGAGGCGCTGTCTGCGGACAATACCTACCTGCGGTTCTTCAACCTCAGCCCGCTGGCCGCGGAGCAGGAGGCGCGCCGGACCTGCCGGCAGCCCGGATCCGATCACGGTGCGCTGCTTGCCCTTTCCGCCGGTGAGGTGGTCGGCTGCGCCAGCTTCTATGCGACCGGGGAACCAGGCGAGCCGGCGAAAGAGACACCGGGGAAAGAGGCTCAGCCCCGCGGCCGGACGGCGGAGATTGCGTTCGCGGTCGCCGACCAAATGCACCACCGGGGCATTGCCACCCTGTTGCTCGAGCACCTGGTCTCGCTAGCCGCAAGCCGCCAGATAACGACGTTCACCGCCCAGACTCTGACCCAGAACAAGGCGATGCAGAACGTGTTCGCCAGCGCCGGCCTGCCCGCGCACTTCGGGACCGCGGGTTCGCTGTCCAGCGGGTCACTGACATGGACGGATGGCTCGTCTACCACGCCGCGTTCATCGCGTGCGTCGCGGCGGCCCTGTTCCGCTGCGGAACCGATCCCGTCCGTCTCGCCGGTGACCGCCCCACCTTGACGCTCATGTGCGAGGCCATCACCGAGGCGTTCGCCGCCCTGCGCGCGAGCGGCACGGCCGGGCTGCCGCGCAATCTCGCCGTATTGCACAGCCCGCTGCTCAAAGTCTTCGCCGTCCGTTACTGGGCCCGGACCATGCGCTCGCCAGCCGGTGAGCTCTGCTTCGCCGCACACCCGGCACGCCCCCACCGAAATGCGGGCGCTGGGCCAGGACACGGCAGCCCGCATTACGACCTCACCAGCCCTGACCGAGCTGCTCCGTCCTTGAAGCGCCGACCGCTCTTGTTGCGTCTGGGCTGTCATCAGCTCCTCGAGGCTGGCGCCAGTCGCCGCCGATAGGGTGCCGCCGGTGTGGCGCAGGTCGGGGAAATGAAGGTCCGGGAGGCCAACCGCGGTCCGGTACCAGGGCTTCCCTCTCCTACAGCCAGTCCCGGCGCCGGAAAACGATGTAGAGCACGATCGCGGCGACGACCATGATGGCGACCGAGGTCGTGAAACCATCTGCCCGGCTGAAGCCGGGATAGGGCACGTTCATCCCGTAGAAGCCGGTGACCAAGGTCGGCACCGCGATGATCGCGGCCCAGCTGGTGACCTTCTTGGTGATGACGTTCAGCCGGTTGCCCTGGATGGTCAGGTTGGTCTCCAGGATGCTCGTCACCAGGTCCCGCAGACTGTCCGTCCATTCGGCGGCGCGCAGCACGTGGTCGTAGACGTCCTGGTAGTAGGGCATGAGGTCTTCGTTCACGATGTGCAGGTCGCGGCGCATCAGGGAGTTGGCGACCTCGCGCATCGGGATCACGATGCGCCGGAGCAGGACCAGGCTCTTGCGCAGTTCGAAGCTGCGCCGCTGGACGGTCATGTCCTGCGGCACGTTGGCGAACACCTGATCCTCGAGCGTCTCCACGGCATCGTCGAGACTCTGCACGGACTCGAAGTGGCCATCCACCATGTAGTCGATCAGTCCATAGAGCAGGTAGCCGACGCCGAATTTGGTCAGGTCTGGGCTGGCGTCCCAGCGGTCCACGACGGCTCCAATGTCCAGCCCGTCGTCCTTGCGGACGGTGATCAGCGCCCGTGGGGTGATGAAGGCGGAGAGTTCGCTGGTGGCTAGCTCCCCCGAAACGGTATCCAGCAGCGCGCCGTAGGCGGTCAGGAACAGGTGGCTCTGATAGCGATCCAGTTTGGGCCGCTGGTGGTCGTGGACGGCGTCCTCCACGGCCAGTGGATGCAGCCCGAATTCGTCGCTCAGTACCGCCAGGTCGTCGCGATCGGGGTCGCGCAGGTCAAGCCAGATGGTGACCGACTCGTCGGGCAGGTAGTCACTGATCTCGGAGACCGGGAAACCCTCCCGCTCGAGCGCTCCGTCCCGGTAGAGCCGCGTTCGCGCCTGGCACTTGGTCGGGGTCTGCGAGGAGATGGTGGCCGCGGCCACCGTGTCGGGATCACTGCCATGGAAGGTCCTGTCCACCAGCGGGCGGCCACCCAGCACACCACCGGATAGGGCGCTGGCGCTCGCTGGCTCGGCTTGAGTTGCGGTCATTGTTTTCTCCTCGTTCACCGGCGGCGACCGGCGGGTAGGGACGTCCCATCAGAGTGGCACCAACCCCGAGTGCACCGCGCCGCGGGATGACCAGCGACGCTCGGCTCGGAATCAGGCCCCGCGGAGGGATATGTGCAGCCGCTGATCATTGAGGTCCCGTCGCCGCTGGGGCTTCGCCCTACTGGGGTGGAGCTGGCCCCGGAAGTCCTGCGCGCGGCGGGACTGCACGCCCGCCTGGGCTGCGCCGACGCGCGGAGCAAGTAGCGGTGCCCCCTATGACGCCCGGCGCGACACAGCAACCGGTGTACTTAACCCCCGTGGCATCACCGCGGTGGCCCACTCACTTGCCGATGCGATCGAGGCCGCGCTGCAAGCGAACCGCCTGCCCGTGGTAGTCGGCGGCGATTGCAGCATTCTTCTGGGTCCGCTCCTCGCTCTGCGGCGGCGCGGCCGATATGGCCTGGCGTACCTGGATGGGCAGGCGGATTTTCAGCATCCCGACGACCAGCCCTAATTCTTGACCGGGCGCTGGCCACCGTGACCAAGCCAGAGATGCAAGGCTTCTGGGTGCATTTTGATGTGGACGTGCTCGATGACGCCATCATGCCCGCCGTGGACTACCGCCAGGAGGGCGGCCTGACCTGGGATGAGGCTGCCGTATTGCGCCAGGGCCTGCTCGAACAGCCAGACGCCCGTGGCCTGGAGGTGACGATCTTCAATCCAAACCTTGACCTGAGCAGAGCATCGCCCGCAACCTTTGCGATCTCATCGCGCGTGCCGTCGGCTGAGCGATGCTGCCGTACGGGGAGGCCAGGCTGGTTCATGATGAGGGAATGAGGCGACTGTCGGTCATAGGCGTGCCGAGCAGCGCAGGCAGTTACGCCGCTGGGCAGGATCAGGCGCCTGCGGCCCTGCGTCACGCTGGGCTCATCCAGGCGCTGAACGACGCCGGGCTCCCGGTGCGTGATCACGGGGATCTGCCGGAGCAGATCTGGCGGCCGGACCGGCAGCGGCCATTCGCGCAAAACGCTGGCCAGGTAACCGCATGCCTGCAGGAACTTGCAGACCGGCTCGGCCCGCTGTTCGCCGATGGCGACACCGTCCTGGTCCTAGGCGGCAATTGCACGATCGCCCTTGCCGTCATCGCCGGGCTACAGCGGCTGGAGGTCGGACCGCCGGGCCTGCTGTACGTGGACCGTCATTTCGATCTCAACACGCCGGATAGCACCACCCACGGAGCACTGGACTGGATGGGCCTAGCTCATGCGTTCGCTCTCCCCGGCACCGTTGACGCCCTCACCGAGGCATTCGGGCACCGGCCGCTGCTACAGCCCTCACAGGTAGCGTGGCTGGGCGTCGATGCCAGTGAGGCTACTACGTGGGAACGCGAGCAGGCCGATCGCCTTGGATTGCATGTGACCTCCAGGACGGCGCTGGCCGCAGACCCCTCAGGCAGCGCCACGACAACGCTCAACGTTCTGCCTCCCGGGCCGCTCGCCGTGCACGTCGACGTCGATGTCCTTGACTTCATCGATGCGCCACTCGCCGAAAGCACCGACGGCCGTAACACCGGACCCACTTTGGACCAGCTGGCCCAGGCGCTGCTACCAGCAGCGGGCGATCCGCGGCTGCGGGCACTGTCGATCGGCGAGCTGAATCCCACCCGCAGCGCAGGAGAGCCCGACGCCATTCCCCGCTTCATCCGCATGCTCGCCGCAACCCTAAGCGCCATCGCCGCAAGCAACCAATGACCGCCACAGCAGGATCTGGGTCGGTCAACTACGGTTTTCCGCTGCGGACTGATCGTGCAGGTCCGAGAGCCGGAGCGCTGGAGTGGTCAGGTCGGGGTCAGTGCGAATATCGAGGACGGTGACGCCGTCGCGCTGGCGGGCCTCGCTGAAGGCGGGATCCAGGTCCGTCTCGCGCTCGACCGCCACGCCGGTCGCTCCGAGGCTGGTGGCCAGGCCGGCGATATCGACCTCACCGATGGTGACCGCGGACATGCGGCCGGTTTGGCGCAGCTGGTGCATGGCGATCGTGCCGTACTGGCCGTTGCGCATGACCACGACGATGAGCCGGGCGCCCAGGCGAACCGCGGTTTCGACCTCCAGGCCGGTCATGAGGAAACCACCGTCACCGCAGACGGCAACGACGGTCCGGCCCGGAGCAGCCAGGGCCGCCGCGACTCCAGCCGGGACGGCGTAGCCCATGGCCCCATTGGCCGGGGCCAGCTGCGTCCGTGGCTCGTTGTAGCGCCAGTACAGGTGGAGGAACGCGGAGAAGTTCCCGGCGTCGTTGGTGACGATCGTGTCGGCCGGGAGGGTGCGCAGCATGGACTCGATGACGGCGGCCGGGTCGAGACCGCCAATCGCTGGCCGACGGCGCGGAGTCGCCGCGGTGAGGTAGGCGCCGTGGGCCAATTCCCAGCGCCGGCCGGCCCGGGCGGCCCCGTCGGGCCCGGCCGCAGCATCACACAATTGACGCAGCAAGGGCCACGCGTCTGCCGTCAGCGCCAGGTCCGCGGGCATAGCCGCTCCGGGTACCGACGGATCGGTGTCGGCGTGAATGATCCGGGCGCCGGACGCGGGCAGGGTAAAGGCCTGAGTGGTGATCTCGTCGAGGCGGGCTCCGACCACCAGGACCAGGTCGGCACCGCGCAGTGCGTCCAGGCACGCCGCTGGCATCCCCAGGCCAAGGTGTCCCAGGTAATTCGGGTGGTCGTTGGGAAAGACGTCCTGGCGCCGGAAGGCCGCGTAGACGCCCGCATCCCAGCGCTCGGCACACTCAATGAGCTCAGCACGCGCGTCGCGGCAGCCGCCGCCGGCGATCAGCACGGGCTGCCGCGCAGCGCTCAGGGCGTCCGCCACCGCGGTGACCGCCGACGCTTCCGGAACCGACGGTGCCCGCTGGCCCTGGACCGACCGAACCGCGGCCGCTACGGCCTCCGCGTCCACTTCCTGGCCCAGCATGTCGGCCGGCAACGCCAGCATGACCGGGCCGGGCCGCCCGGTGGTCGCCCGCCGGACCGCCTGGGCCACGAGTTCGGGCGCCCGGCTCGCGTGCTCGATCGTCGCGGCCCACTTGGTGATCGGGCGGTAAAAGGCCGGAAGGTCGACCTCCTGGAAGGCCTCCTTCCCGAGGAAGCCGGTCTCGACCTGCCCGAGCAGGACGATCATTGGCGTGGCATCCTGCATGGCCGTGTGCACGCCGATGGCCAGGTTCGCTGCTCCCACCCCCCTGGTCGCCGCGGCGACTGCGGGCACCCCGGTCAGCTTGGCCTCGGCCTCGGCCATGAACGCGGCCCCGGATTCATGGCGGCAGGAGACGACGCGGAAACGCGGATCGGCATCGGCGGCATCGAGGATACCCAGGAAGCTCTCCCCGGGCACGGTGTAGAGGCGGCCGATACCGGCCGCGGCCAGGATCTCGACGATGGCCTGAGCAGCGGTCATGTCGGTCAATTATTCGCCCGGCCTATTAGCGTTCGACGCCCGGCGCTCAAACTCGGGCAATCAGCCCGTCCACCACTTCGTCGCCACGAACCACCGCGTCACTCCGGGAGGACATGAAGCCGTTAGTTATCAAAGTTTTTTATGCACTATAACTAAACTTGGCTGCCATACGCCTCGACCGCTACTGCGGTCAGCGGCGAGACGCGGACTCCACCGGGCACTCCCGCCCCGGCGGTCAGGACCGAGTGCAACGCAGGTCATCCACGATGCGGCGGCACCGATCGGCTCAGCTGGTCATGCGGTTTCGATGACCGTCGGCCCGTTCTCGTCTTGCCCAGGTTGCGTCGTGGGGTGCTGCGAGCAATTAGTCGAGGTCGAACTCGTTACCCTCGACGTCCTGCATCACGATGATCGACTCGTTGTCTTCATCGGCCAGCAGCACTCGGACCTGTACCGCGCCGAGCGCGACCAGCCGGGCGGACTCGGCCTGCAGCGTGGCCAGGCGCTCTTCACCCACCAGCCCGGTGCCGACCCGCACGTCAAGATGGACCCGGTTCTTGACGACCTTGCCTTCGGGAACGCGCTGGAAGTACAGTCGCGGGCCCACGCCGGCCGGATCAACGCAGGCAAACCACGAACCCTGTTCCTCAGGCCGCTGCGAGCGATCGAAATCGTCCCAGGTGGCGAACCCCTCTGGTAGCGGCGTCGCGACGTACCCCAGCACCTCGCACCAAAAGCGTCCGACGCGCTCAGGTTGCGCGCAGTCGAAGGCGACCTGGACCTGCTTGACCGATGCCATCGGTCCACCATAGAGGCGCGTGTTGAATCGACAAACCAGATAACGCCGGCCTTCCGGCCGGTGTTCTCAGCTCAAGCGGGTGGTGGCCTATAAGGGGGCGAGTCGCCTGCGGCTGGCCGACCCCCGGCGACGAGTTTGACGCTCATCTTGAGCGCCTTCACGGCACCGGTGGCACCCGCCCGGCTCTACGAAGGTAACCCTGACCAGGCTGCGGTCCACTCATCCGGTCAGGGTGACGCAGCCAGCCCACCCGCAGGGGTGCTGATGTGGGTGCCTACGACTGCAGCGTCGTGCAGCGTCACGGGCCAGTTCCCTCATATGGGTCACGCTGCGAACCTGCCGGGCGGTGGCGGGTACGTCTGAACCTCTGGCCTAGGCGAGGTTCTCCGGGACGACCCGTACGCCCAGCGGGACCAGGCTGATCGGGATGAGCCTGAAGTTGCCCAGGCCGAGCGGGATGCCGATGATCGTCAGGCAGAGCAGGATCCCGGTGACGAGATGGCTGATGGCCAGCCACCAGCCGAACAGGATGATCCAGATCACGTTGCCGATCAGCGAGCCCAGCCCGGCCGTCCGCCGCCGGTCGATGGTCCGGCCGAACGGCCACAGCGCGTAGCCGGCGATCCGGAAGGCAGCGATGCCGAACGGGACGGTGATGATCAGCGCGAAGCACACCAGCCCGGCCGCCGCGTAGAGGATGGCCAGCCACAGGCCGCAGAGGACCAGCCAGATCACGTTCAGGATCAACCTCATCGCGGTTCCTCCGGTCCCGGCGCCAGCGGTACCAGTCCACCACCGGCTGGCTTCCGGTGGCTCACTCTCAGCGGGTGATGACGGTCGCCTGGGGGTGGGCGAGGGTGCTGGTGTATCCATACGCCAGTCCCGGCCTCGGGCCGGGCGAAGCACACGCGGAGATCACGTGTCGACACTAACCGCATGGAAGTTCCCCACTCCCCAAGGGGCCGATGACGCGCTGGACCGCCTGCAGAAGCTGCAGGCACAGCAGCTGATCACGGTGCAGGACGCCGCGGTGGTCAGCTGGGAGACCGGACAGAAGAAGCCCAAGACCCGTGAGCTGAACTCCACCACGGGGCGCGGAGCGCTGGGCGGCGGCTTCTGGGGGCTGCTGTTCGGCCTGATCTTCTTCGTCCCGATCCTCGGACTGGCCATCGGCGCGGCGCTCGGCGCTCTGACCGGCTCACTGGCCGACGTCGGGATCAGCAACGACTTCATCAGTTCGGTCCGGGAGAAGGTCACGCCGGGCACCTCGGCGCTGTTCCTGCTCAGCTCGGACGCGGTGCAAGACCGGGTTCGCGACGAGTTCAAGGGGGTCCAGGCCGAGCTGATCAGCACCAACCTGTCCGGTGAGCAGGAGCAGAAGCTCCGTGATGCCTTCGCCAACGAAGACTGAGATGCAGGCATGCGCGGTGGCCGCAGCTACCGCACTGGCTTGCCCTCAGAGCTGGCCAATGCCTTTCACCAGCTGCTGGACGCGGGCGCTGATCGGCGCGAGGCTTGGGCTCGCCGCATCCATGCTGATCCTGGGCCTCGTGCTCGGCCTGATCGAGCTGGTCGGCAGGCCACCGGGACCGCGCACCATGCCGCAGGCGAGCGAGAGCTAAGGCCGCAGGCGAGCGAGAGCTGAGATGGGCTGAGTCTCCGCGAACAGGAATTCTGGAACAGGCCTTTGACTAGCCACGGAAGTGGTGTAATTCGAACGAGCCGGGGGGCTTATAGTTTCGAAGCTATGACCGTCCGGCGATGGAGGGAAGTGTGGCGAGCTACCGCTACCGGATCACGATCCGGGGTGGTCTAGGGGACGCTTCCCGGCAGGCATTCGAGGGCTTCGCGATCGTGTCTGACGGCACAGAGACCATCCTGATTCAAGACCTGGACCAGGCCGCGCTCTACGGCGCACTCAACCGTATCCAGTCACTCGGTCTCGAGCTCGTCGCGCTGACCCGGCTGGCTGACGGCCAAGGGTTACCGCGCCGGAGTCTGGCCGACTTATTCAGGCGGGGCCTGCTTGACGTCGACGAGTTCAAGGCCTAGCGCGCGGACCCGGTCCAGGAGGGCGTGCAGCGCGGACTGGTCGAGGTCGCCGGTCAGCACGGTCGTGGCCGGCTCGACCTCTACCACCATGTCAGCGAAGGCCTCCCGCGCCGCGGGACCGAGCGCGCCGGTCACCCTGATCTCGTAGCTGCGACTGGTCACCGCCCCTCCTCTTCGGGTCCGCGTCGGCCTTTTGCACGCTGCCGCCTACCGCGAACCTGGCGGACCTCGATCAGGTCCAGGCCCAGCAGCCTGATTCGCTCGAGCGTGCCGTGCAGTGCGGCCTGGTCCAGTGTTCCGCTGATGACCGTGACCGCCGCATCGCAGGTCATATCCAGACCGGCGAATGCCGCGGCTGAATTCTCATCCGGCTGTCCGGCGAGGCGGACCTCGTAGCGCGTGAGCACGAATCGTCCCTCCGGCGGTCGTCGCTGGCTTACAGCCTGCCCTGTTTCGCGTCGGCCCAGATCACCCATTAGGAGTGGTGTGGAGCTTCAAGTGATGTTCGGCTTGTGTACCGCTAGATCAGCTCGAGCTGGCGAGCCCGCTGGACCGCTTCCCGCCGCCGGCTGGCTGGGAGCTTGCGGTAGATCGCGGCCAGGTGGGTCTTGACGGTGTTCACCGACAGGCACAGCTCGTCGGCGATCTCCGCCGTGGACATGCTGGTGGGCAGGAAACGCAGGACCGCGTGCTCGCGCTGGGTCAGCGGGTCGGCCAGGTCAGCCGTTATCACCGCCTGCGCTCCCCTGGCCGGCCGCTGCGACCGGCGAGGCGGTGGCACCGCTCCGCCGGGTGGCGGCAGCGGCCACTGGGCGGCCACCGCGGGATGGCGGGACAGCAGCGCGGCGAACACCGTGGCCATCTCCAAGAAGGGCAGGACGATATCGCCCCCGGCGATTTCGATGGCGCGCAGGATCACGTCCAGCGCGCGGGCCGGGTCGTTGCTCAGCTGCGCGATTTGCGCTTCGCAGAGCAAGGCCTCCACCAGCAAGTAACGGCCTACCTGCGAACTGGCCGCCGTGAGCACGCTGCGGACGCAGGCCTGGGCCCGCCCCAGGTCGTTCAGGGCGAGGTAGGCACGGGCTCGGGTCACCGCGGCCGTGACGGCCAGGTCGCTGCCCTGGTGATCGTCCAGCAGGCTGAGCGCAGCGTGCGGACGGCCGAGCGAGATATCCAGCTGCGCCAGCATCACGTCGCGCTGGACGGCCAGCCCCGGCGGCGTCTGGTCACCGGCGACCCGCAAGACGCTGCGAACCTCGTTCGACCGCCCGCGGGCCAGCAGCCGGCCAGCCTGCCCCAGGGCCATGGTCACGGTGAGGCCAGGATCTGACCCCACCGCTTCGGACGGCTGCAGACGCTGCAGGACCTGATCCCGGCCGTGGAGGTCGCCGGCCGCGTGCAAGCGCAGGGCCCCAGCCAGCTCCAGGGCGGGCGGCGGCGCCAGATCAGCATGCTGGGCCAGAAGCGTCCGGGCTCGCTGGGCCGCTTCGTCCGCGTGCTGGCGCCGCGATCCGCAGCTGGCGACCAGAGCACGCATAGCGAGGACTTCGAGCTCCACGACGGCCGATCCGGCCCGTTCCGCGTCCACCAGGGCCTGCTGCAGCAGAGGGCCGACATCCTCGTATCGGCTGTGCCACACGTGCATGCTGGCCTGAGCCAGCAGGACAGCAGCTCGCAACTCCGGCGGCACCGGGCCAGACAGCTGGTTATCTTGGCCAAGAAGGCGATCCGCGGCGTCGTCGACCGCGCAGGCGTCACCCGCCTTCTGCCCGAGCACGAGCCGAACCACGGTCAAGGTCTGCAACAGGTCCGGGTCGGTGACCACGCTGTCGGTCCTGGCCCCGGCCCCGCGCGCCACCACCAGCCCCGGCCCCGCCGGGGGCCGCCCCGGCGAAGATCGCGACCGTGGCCGAGTGGGCGACGGCCAGCTCGGCCGATGGCGCAGCGCCCGACCCGTCCGCCTCGCCGGGAGCGCCCAGCGGCAGCAGCTCGCGCAGGCCGGCCTGGGTCAGATCCTGCCGGTGTACGAAGGCGTGCACGAAGGCGCCCCGGGCCAGCAGGGAGGCGACGTACGGTCCGTCCTCGGCCTGAACCGCCCAGTACAGGGCGTTCCCCAGGTCGCCGCTTACTTCGAACCACGCCGCGGCCCGTCTTTGCAGCTGAGGCACCACCTGCGGCGCGGGGCGCCGCAGCAGGTAGCGCAGGATCTCGGCCAGGAGCTGGTGGTAGCGAAAGCGCGTCTGCGCGGCATCCAGCGGGATGACGAAGGAGTTCTCCCGCGCCAGCTGGACCAGCATGTCCCCGCACCTGGCCATGCCGGTGACCGCATCAGCCAGCGGGCCCGTCACCTCGCCCAGGAAGCTGGTCTCGACCAGCAGGCGGCGGTGCGGTTCGGGCAGACGGCGAAGTACTTCGTCAACCAGATACTCGCCGATGCTGCCCTGATCCAGCGCGAGTTCGGAGACGAAGGCCGCGGGATACTCGGTCCCCTCCATCCGCATGGCCGAAAGCCGCACCCCGGCGGCCCAGCCTTCGGTACGGGCGGTGAGCAGGCCGAAATCCTGCGGCGTCAGGGTGACGTCGTAGGACGCGAGCATCTGCTGCATCTCGGCTGGAGACAGCGCCAGCTCCGCCGCCCGCAGCTCATGCATCTGGCCGCCGAGCCGGTACCGGTGCAGCGGCAGCAGCGGATCGCTGCGGGCGGACAATACGAGACGCAGGCTCTGGGACCCTCGAATCAGACGGTCCAGGCCCTCCAGGATCTCCCGCTGGTTCAGGGCATGCGCATCGTCGATGACCACAATGAGCTGAGGGGCCTGGTCAGGCAGATTGGCCAGTTGCGCCTGGACGAGGTCAAAGGTCCCGGTGGTCGGCATCGCACCGGGCGGCCCGCGGTCAAGACCGGCGGCCGAATACAGTGCGGCTGCCAGCAGCGGCCAGAACCGCCGGGGTTCAGCGTCCGCCGTCGTCGGGGTCAGCCACGCGACCCGGGCGCTGATGCGCCTGACCCAGTCGCTGAGCAGAACGGTCTTGCCCGATCCGGGCCCGGCCGCCAGCAGGGTGAGCGGCACATCCGCGACCCGATCAAGCTCAGCCAGGAGACGAGGGCGAGAAATATGCCGCGGCGGAAGGCGCGGCACGATCAACCGCGAGTCAGCTATGGCACTGGGCATGGCCTGGCTCCCCCGGTTGGGCCCCCCGGTAGCGGGCGATCTCCGCATTCCGAATTCACGCTGGCTTATGCGGATACCCCCCGCCCCAACCGTAACCCGCGGTGCCGGGGGCAGAAAAGGGGCCATTACCTCCGGATTAGGTGAACGACAGGGATGCAATCCATTGTATTTTCGCTCTGACCAATGAAATCAGCCCGAGATCACCCGGGAAGGGTGACCAGCCGCGAGCGAGTTGTTGATTGCATCGCTGGCATGGTCCTCATCTGGCTGGCGCTCCGGCTGGTGGTGCTCGCGGCCATCATTGACCTGACCGCGCACATCGTTCCCGGCATCCACGTGCACGGCGGTTTCGGGTGGCTGCTGTGGGTGGCGGTGATCTTCTCGGTCGTCAACCTCATCCTCGGCCCGCTGTTCCACCTGCTCAGCTTGCCGTTCATTATCTTGACCCTGGGCCTGTTCCTGCTGGTGGTCAACGCGGCGCTGCTGGCCATCACGGCCGGCCTCTCCAGCCACCTGGACATCGACAACTTCGGCTCGGCCGTCCTGGGCGGATTGCTGATCGCGGTGTTCAGCTGGCTGGCCGAAGTGCTGCTGCCGTTGCGCCGCCGGGGCAAGCACCATGGCTCGCGCGATGCGGCCAGCGAGCGAGTATGACCGCGGAAAGCCTGCTGGCTTCGTGGAACGACACGGCCACCCGGCGGGCCATCGTGGCCTTCGTCCAGGCGGTGAGCAGCCAGGATTCGGACAGGTTCGTCCCCCAGCCGGAACGGGTCGCGGTGTTCGACAACGACGGCACGTTGTGGAGCGAGAAGCTCATCCCCATCCAGCTGGACTTCACCCTATTCCGGATGGCCCAGGCCAGCCAGGACCCAGCTCCCTGGGCCTCGGCTTCGACGACAGCGGCGACGACACCCAGCTTTTGTACAAGTCGAAAACCGAGTTCTTCGACGACGGGCCGGACAAACCGGTGCGGATCTGGAGCCGGATCGGGCGCAGGGCTGGACGGTCATCAGTATCAAGGACGACTGGGCGGCGGTCTTCGCCGGCCCATGAGCTCTACTTCACCCGCTCCGGGTGAAGGCACCCCGCGCCCCCGGTAGCCAGGATGGGCGATGGGTTGCGTCCAGGCCAAGTGGAGTCGTGATGGCGAAGCGGTTCAACGGACCCGATCGAGACCCGCCGGAAGCGAGTCGACGCGGCGGCCAGCCGGCGGGCCGCCCTGGGCGCCACCATCACGGGCGCGCTGTCAGAAGGGTTGGACCACTACGCGGTCGGGATGAAGGACCCGGAAGGCAACGAGTTCGGCATCAACTGACCGCAACGGCAAAGGTGCAGGTCTTAAAGGTCATTCGGTCGCGCCCTGACTTCAACAACTTCGACGAGATCCTCAGCGCCTTTGAGGTCTCCAGGGCTGGCCCAGGCTGTTCGGACAGATCTGCGCTGCGGTCCGCGCTTTCGACCGGGAGCCGCATAAGCGGGCCTCTTTCGGCTGGTCACTTGGAGGTGCCATAGCCAAAGTCTCCCCGGCTGTACCACGCTGTACCACGCCGTATAACGGCGTGCCCGGATGGATGGCGGCTGCTTACCTTGGGGGACGTGGGCCGACGGCGAGGGGGTGGACGAGGGATGGAGCCTGAGCAGGTCCGGCGACCGGCGGTCCCGGCGACGGCGCTGGTGCTGGGGGGCGTGTTCGGGCTCGAGGGCGGAGCGGCCATCGCGGCGACCATCATCCCGACGGCGGGGATCGCGGGGACGGTCATGCTCCGGCTCGGGCT
>CAXUJF010000047.1:0-209 GCA_964250865.1 uncultured Streptosporangiaceae bacterium | reverse complement strand
CCGCCGGGCGGGTCGGGCGGGGCGGGGCAGGCCCGGGCGGGGGGTGGGCGCGGCGGGGCGGCGGGGGCGCGGCCGGCCGGCCCTGCGGAGCCTGGACCGGCGGACGGCGCTGCTGGTGCTCGCCGTGGGGTCGTTGCTGGCCGCTCATCATCTGCTGTTCTACGCCGCGATCCACCGGCTGCCGCTGGGGGTCGCGGTGACGCTGGAGT
>CAXUJF010000046.1:871-19512 GCA_964250865.1 uncultured Streptosporangiaceae bacterium | reverse complement strand
CATGACCCGCGGCGGCCACCGCCTGACTGTGCGCCGGGTGACCCGTGCTGGAGGCGACGTGGTAGGCGACCCAGCCCACGAGGGCCAGCACCACCACGGCCAGTGTCCCGGTCACGGCCAGCCGGCGCCGTCGGTGCGGCTTGGGGTCACGCCCCGGGGTCGGCGGCGGGGGCGGCGCGACCACGGTGTCGATGTCTTCGCGGGTGCGGTAGGTCTCGTCGTACTGGCGGATCAGCGGATCAGAGTCGATGCCGATGGCCTGGGCGATGGCCCGGATGTGGCCGCGCGCGTAGGCGTCTCCCCCGCAGACCGAAAAGTCGTCCTGCTCGATGCCCCAGATGATGGCTTCGCGGATGCGGGTCCGGCTGCTGACCTCATCGACGGTGAGATGGGCTCGCCACCGCGCGTCGGCCAGAGTCGCCCCGATCCTCACGTCTCTACCTCCGCGTCCCGCGCGTCACTTAGGCCCCTGACCGGGGCGCTCAGACAGTCACGGTACGGGAACCGGGCGGACGGCACATTTAAAACAAAGCGAACAGGGCCGGACCTCGGGGAACTCGGGGGGAGGCCGGGCGTGTCGGGTCAGCCGGTCAGGTGTTCCATGCTGATGGAGAGGGAGACCACGCCGGTGACGATGGCGCCGGGCGCGGGGACGGTGGGGTGCTCGTCGCCAGCCAGGCAGAGGTCGACCTCGAAGCCGGCCGTGCGGGTGATGGCCACGGTGAACGGGTGACCGGTGAGCCAGGAGAAGCGTCGTTCGGCCTTGAGCACGGTGCCGGTGAGGCGGGCGTGGGCCTGGGCCTTGGCCGGCTCGGCGAAGGCCCCGAACGGCTCGAAGTCGGCGGGCTCGGTGGCGTCGTTTGGGCCCTTGGGGGCGGCGAGAAATGCGTTCTCGTCGTCGTAGAGCTTGACCGACAGGCCGAACGCGGCGATCTTGGCCATCCCGTCGACCGGCTGCCCGGCCGCCACCAGCTGCCGGAACTGCTCGAGCTCGGCCGCCAGCGCGTTGACCGGTGCGCCGTCCCGATCCAGGACGTCGGCCACGGTGACCGGCTCGCGGACGGGATGGCAGTTGGCCAGCCGGACCTGGGACGTCGCGGCCAGCGCCGGCATGAAGCTGATCAGCTGGCCGGCCCGCCAGCCGAGCACGACGGCCGCGCCGCTGCCGTCCTCCCAGCGCCGCACGCGAACCCCGCGAATGACCTCCTGCTGCTGCGCGTCCTTGTTGGCCTGGACGACCAGCCGCTGAAAGTCCTGCTCGCCACCCGTGCCGAGCCCGATACATGCCAGATGCGTTGCCACATCATCACTGTATGGAGTTAGTCGGCTGCTCGCTGTCGTTTATGCGAGTTGCCGGGAATCAACGGCGGGATCAAAAAGCGCGGAAGTCGGGGTGATGGTCGTGCCACCAGACCAGAACCACGCGGCCGACCATGCTCGAGCCTTTGATCGGCCCCCAGTAGCGGCTGTCGCATGAGATCGCCCGGTTGTCGCCCATCATGTAGAAATCGCCGGGCGGCACCCGGTAGGGGTGCTGGCGGCTGGCGTACGGTATCGGCGGCCCGAGCGGGTCTGGACGGGGAAGGTAGGGCTCGGCCAGCGGCCGGCCGTTCACGTAGATGCGGTTACCCGACGAATAGATCGTCTGCCCCGGTAGCGCGATGACCCGCTTGACCAGGTCGCCTTGGTCGCCACCGCAGTGGTCGAGCGGCGGCTCGCTGAACACGACAATGTCGCCCTGGCGTACGCCATGCCAGCTGAAGAACGCCTTCTGGACCACTATCCGGTCTTTCACGCCGAGCGTCGGCACCATGGACGACGTGGGGATCCAGAAGGTCTGGAGCGCGAACATCCGCACCAGCGCGGCCAGCAGCACCGCGGCCAGGATCACGGCGGCCATCTCAGCTAGCGGCCGCCCCCGTCGCCGGCGCCGGCGCGGGCTGGTCCCGGAAGGGCCTGCGTCGGCCGGGGTGCCCTCGGCCGGACCAGCGTCAGCAGGTTCGGCCATGGCCAGCGGTCCAGATGATCAACTGCGAGCTGCTCATGGCCGGAGTCACGCCCGTGGCCGGGGTCACGCCCGGGGTCACGCCCGGAACGGGCCCAGGCGAACCGGGCCGGCAATGCGCGCGTCCGCGAACCTGGCTCGCGCTGATCCCGTGCGCTCGGCTCGTACTAGCCGCCCTGGCTGGCGCGGCCGAGGCCAGCAACCCCGCCGAGACGCCCACCGAACAGGCCGCCGCGACCAGCAGCGCGCAGGCCACCGCGGTCAGACGCCGTCCGGGGCGCGGCGTAAGCCACTCACGGACCGCGCCCGCCAGGTAGCTCCCGGCAATCGAGACCGCTGGGGTCCCGTCCCCGATGAGCAGTGCGGCCAGTTCGGCGGCCTCCTCCCCGTGCCGCCGCCGCCAGCGGGCCGGGTAGCACCGCAGCACGGTCTCGACCAGCCGAGCCGCCCGAGGGTCATCCATCAGATGCCGCCCAGCTGCAGCCGCAACCGCCCGGCCGCGCTGACCCGCTCCAGCGAATCAAGGTGCGTGCGGAGCGCGGCCGCCCCCGGCACGGTAATGCGGTAGGGATGACGCCGGTCCTCGGCGGGTAGCGACTCGATCAGGCCGAGCCGCTCGAGCCGGTCCAGCGCGCCGTAGAGCGTGCCCGGCCCGAGCTCGACGTCGGCGAGCTTCTTGATGTCCTGGATCAGCGCGTAGCCGTGCTTCGGCCCGTCGGCCAGGCTGATCAAAATCAGCACCGATGCCTCGCCGACCCGGCGCAGCACGTCCGGCCCGGACTTGCCGTCCCGTCTGCTCACGGCCATTGACCCTCCTAATACGTCGGCCAATATATCAGTCAACGTAATAGTGGCGACAGGGCTACGGGCCGGGCGGCCGGAACGGTTCAACTCCGACGTCGGCGTGGCGGGGATGGAGGTGGGGCAGGGCCCTGGCAGAGTAGGATCAGCAGGCGAACGCTAGTTCGATACGTTGGAGCGGTGTGGACGTTACGGAGCGGCAGCGGCGACTGCTGGCGCTGTGTGCGATCCGGGTCGACGGGGCCGGGGTGGACTGGAGCCTGATCGCGCGGCAGGCCCAGTTCGAGGAAGGCCTGGACGCGCTGTGGGCCGGGCAATTGTTCGAGACGTCGGCCGCGGTCAAGCGGTCGCTGCCGGTGCTGCGCCAGGGCATCGGGGTGCCGGAGCCGCTGGCTGAGCGGGTGGCGACCGAGATCCTGGCCGCCGGTCAGGTGGGGGCCGAGCTGGTTACGGTGCTGGATGAGCACTATCCGGCCAACCTGCGGCTGATCCCCAACCTGCCGCCGTTCCTGTTCTACCGGGGCACGCTGGCCGAGGCGGACGCCTGTTCGGTGGCGGTGGTCGGGACCCGGAACGCATCCGAGGCCGGGCTGGCCCAGGCCGGGCAGGTGGCCGGGCGGCTGGCGGAGCGCGAGGTCACGGTGGTCTCGGGCCTGGCCCGGGGCATCGACACCGCGGCGCACCGGGCCGCCCTGGCCTCCGGGGGGCGGACGATGGCCGTGCTCGGCACCGGGATCACGAGGTGCTACCCGCCGGAGAACCGCGACCTGGCTGAGCAGATCGTGCAGGCCGGCGCGGTGGTGTCGCAGTTCTGGCCGACGCGGACGCCGGGCCGGGACACGTTTCCGCGCCGGAACGTCGTTACGTCCGGGCTCAGCCAGGGCACGGTAGTCATCGAGGCGAGCCACACGTCGGGAGCCAAGATGCAAGCGCGGCTGGCACTGGAGCACGGGAAGGCGGTCTTCCTGGCCGACACCCTGGTCACGGATCAGGCCTGGGCGCGCGACTACGTGGCGCGGCACGGCGCGATCGCAGTTCACGATGTGGACGAGGTGCTGCCGCACCTGGCCACCGCGGAACGGGTCCGGCGCAAAGCCCGCCAGCACCAGCAACTCTCGCTGACCCTGCTGTGACGACATGGCACCGTCCGCATTACTGCCCGCCGGGCCGCCGCCTGGTTTCCCGCAGTGCATACGGTGCCCCTACGTGCGGACCGGTCCGGCGGCCATCTGCGTGGTCTGCGCCCGGCGGACGTTCGAGGCCATCGGGGCCGACGCCTGCCCCATCTGCAGCCAGCAGCTCGGCTCCGACGGCAGCTGCCCGAACGAGCTCTGTCACGACCCTGGCCGCCGGATCAGCCGGATCCACGCCGTCGCCTACCAGTCGGGGCCGCTGCGCCGGATCATCAACAACTACAAGTACGAAGGTTCCACCGGCTGGTCGGGGGTGTTCGGGCGGCTGGTGCTGGGCTGGCTGGAGCTGCACGCGCGGGACCAGCCACCGGACCTGATTATCGCCAACCCGACCTTCACCGGCCCCGGCGGCCGGTCGTTCGGGCACACCGAGGCCGTGCTGTGGAAGGCCGCGGGCGAGGACGTGCTGGCCAAGTGGCCGTTCGACCTGATGCGGCCGCCCGCCCTGGTCAAGGTCCGGCCCACCGCGCCGTCGGCCGCCGCCACGGCCCGGGCCAAGCTGGCCGCCGCCCATGAGCTGCGGGCCGCGCTGCGGATTCCCGACGTCAGCCGGATCGAGGGACGGCGCATCCTGGTCTACGACGACGTGTGCACCACCGCCAGCCAGTTGGACATGATCGCCGGGTGCCTGCTGGACGAGGGGCGGGCTGCGGAGGTACAGGGTCTGGTGCTGGCCCGGGCGCCGTGGCGCAGGCGCACGTAGCCTGAGGTGGTGGCGCTGGTGATCTGGACCGTCGGGCACTCGACCCACCCGGCCGATGAGCTGTTGGCCCTGCTGCAGGCCGCGCGGATCGAGGTACTGGCCGACGTGCGGTCGCAGCCCTATTCGCGCCACAATCCGCAGTTCCGGCGGGAGAACCTGCAGGCGTCGCTGCAGGAGGCCGGGCTCCGGTATGTGTTCCTGGGGACCGAGCTGGGCGGCCGGCCGCCGGAACCGGAGTTCTACGACGCCCACGGGCACGCTCGCTATGACCTGGTGATGGGGACCGAACGGTTCGGGGCCGGGCTGGACCGGCTGCTGATCGGGGCGGCTTCTTACCGGGTGGCGATCATGTGCAGCGAGGAGGACCCGGCTCGCTGCCACCGGCGGCTGCTGGTGACGCGGGCGCTGGTGCAGCGCGGGGTGGAAGTCCGGCACCTCCGCGGGAACGGGCAGGTGGTGACCGAGTCAGAGCTGGCCGGTGGGCCCGAGCAGGATGTTCTCTTCGGTTGAGGCTGGCTGCCGGTCAGGGCTGGCTGCCGGTCAGGGCTGGCTGCCGGTCAGGGCTGGCCCGGGAACAGGGCGATCGACGCGGTGAAGGCGTGCAGGTAGTTCTGGCCGCCGACCGGGCCAAGTTCGCCGGCGCAGAAGAAGCCGGCCACCGGGATGTCGCCCAGCACCTTGGCCAGCTGCCCGGTGTCGTGGCTGGGCTCGGGGAACAGGCGGGAGCCGCGGCCGTTGCAGGTGAACAGCAGGGCGCCGGCCGGGCGGCGGCCACCGAGGGCGGCGATCTCGGCGTCCAGGATGCGCTGCAGGTCCTGGTTGGCTGAGACGGCGTCGCGCACGTGGAACTGCAGCGTCTGGCCGACCTCGACCTCGTCGCCGACCGCGATGGCGCCGGTCTCGGGCTGGGCGCCGAGGATGCCCCGGATGAGGAAGTCACCATGACGCCGCTCGCCGCCGTACTCGTCGATGACGATCCCGACCTGGATGCCCTGGGCCAGCAACTCGCGATCCGGGCCGGACAGCGACGCGGCCAGGTCTTGCAGCCGGGTCACGGCCGGGCGGCCGCCCGAGCTCCTGGACCAGGTTGCCTTCGGCCGCGGTGACGGTGAACGGGTCCCCGATCGGCCGGCAGCCCTGGGACACGAGCGGGTGGATCTCGGCGTCCGGCAGGTACGCGCCGACGGCGCCCTCGGTCAGCACCCGGCCGTCCAGAAACAGCCGGCTGCGCTGAGCCCCGAGTCCGCCGCTGGCCATCCCGCCCATGACCAGCGTGCCGGGAGCGTGCTCGTTCAGGTGGCTGAGCAGGTGCTCGGCCGGGAACGTGAACGGGTCGCAGACCATCAGGCAGACACCCCGCCGTTCGGGCTGGAACTGGTAGCCACCGAACGCCCCGCCGCTCGCGGTGCGGACGAACTGCATGGAAAACGTCTCGACCGGCCCGGCGCCGGCCGCCAGGAACAGGGAAACCGCGGGCTCGTGCTCGGCCTCGCGGGCGTTGCCGGCCACCGCTTCGGCGATGCATCCGATCAGCGGGACCGGGCCGATCTCGGCCGTGACCGCTTCGAGCAGGGCCTGGGCCGCGAGGTGGAAGTGCTCCGAGGCGAAGAGGACGGCAAACCCGGGCGGCTGGGAACCCAGGGCGGCACGAGCCTGTTCCACCGCCTGGCGGGCCGCCTGGCCCGGGTCGGCGGTGAGTACGAGCGCGGCACCGGCCTTCATCGCTCCAGGTTATGACCGCCGGCCGACACCCGCCACGATCGCGGCCGCCCGGTCTGGGCGCGGGGTCGCTGGGGGCTCGGGGCGCCAGGCCGGAGCGGGCACGATCCCCGGGGACACCAGGCCCAGACCGGTTAACAGGGCCGCGACCTGTTCACCGGAAAAGTTGTAGACCCGGCTGCCGCCCTGCTGGGCGTTGTAGGTGCTCTCAAAATCCTTCCCGGCCCGGCCATCTCCGCGCCCGACGGAAATGACGACGTACGAGCCAGGCACCAGCGCCCCGGTGAACGCGGCCGTGACGCGACGGGCGGCCGGGTAGTCCAGGAAATGCAGGACCGAACCGAGCATGACGCACACCGGAGCATCCACGGTGAAGCCGGCCGGATGCAGGTCGTCGTGGCGCAGCACCGTGTCCGGGTCGAGCATGTCAGCCTGGGCCGCGATCACCGAGCCGCTGTCCTGAGCCAGCAGGGCCTGGGAGTGAGCCACCGCCACCGGGTCATGGTCGAGGTAGGCCACCAGCGCCCCGGGGTCGACGGACTGGGCCGCCTCGTGGGTAGCCAGCCACCGCGGCGGGGCACCGTCCGCCGGGACCGGGGAGGTCGGCAAGCCGGACCCGACGTCCAGGAACTGCCGCACTCCCTGCCGGGCCACGTAGGTGACCGCCCGGGTCAGGAACTGCTTGTTCTCCACGGCCAAGATCGAGATGTCAGGCTGCTGGCGCCGGACCGCCTCCCCGGCGGCCCGGTCGGCGGGAAAGTTATTGGTCCCGCCAAGCCAGTAGTCGTACATGCGAGCCGCGTTCGGCCTGCTGGTATCGGGATCCGGCGCATCAGCCATATCCGGTCACGTTAAGGCCACACCGGGTCGATTGCCACCAGATCGTTGACGGCCCATACCCCGTGAGTCAGACAGGCAGGACAGCGACGTCGTATTTCTGGCACCGAGCGTCCCTGGTCACCAAGGTGAGACTTTCCTCTTGGGCCTGGGCGACCAGCATTCGGTCGAATGGATCACGGTGAATCAGCGGCAGGCGGGCTGCGGTCATAGCGTGTTGCGAGCTGATCGGCAGCTCAGCAAATCCGCTGTCCCGGATAAGTTCCGGAAGCCCAGCTGGCTCGGGAAGTTTGCCAATGGCCTGCTTAATGGCCACTTCCCAGATCGTCGCCGCGCTTACATAGACGTCCGGCTCGTGATCGAGCCGATCTTTTACCTCGCCCGCCAGCGCTACGTCGTCAACCAGCCACCACAAGACCACGCGAGTATCCAGCAACAGCCCCATGATGCTCAGCCGAAATCGCGGGCTATCGCTTCATTGACCTCATCATCAGAGTCCCAGTCAGGGGCCATCACCAGCTGACCACGCAGGGAGCCGCGTTTCCGCCGGTCGACCCGGCGCGTGAGCGGGACAACCTTCGCTACCGGAGTACCCGCGCGGCTGATGACGATCTCCTCACCGTGCTCGACCCGGTCAATGATGCGCGACAGATTGGTCTTCGCATCGTGGATGTTGAACTGCTCGGCGCGGTCAGTAGGCATTGGCCCTCCTTAGCTAACAGGTTAGTCCACTATGGGCAGACAAACCAGCTGTTCGCCTGCCTGTCGCGGTACCCGGCATCGCTGGGAGGGCAACTAAGGGGGCGTGGGTCTCGGTGGGTATGGCGGTTGGGGGGTGGGGGGCGAGGGGGGGGTGGCTAGGGGGGGGTGGGACGCGGTGAAGATCGTCGGGGAGCAGCTGAGGCTGTCGGCCAGCGATGTCGCCAACTTTGTCGCCTGCCAGCATCTGATCCGGCTGGACCTGTTGCACGCGCGGCATCAGCTAAGTCGGGTGCAGGCGTTCGACCTCGGGTTCGAGGACCTGGTCAAGCGGGGCGAGGCCCACGAGGCCGAGGTGCTGAGCCGGTTCCGGGCCGACGGGCGGAGCATCGCCGAGATCAGCATCGTGCCGGACTCGGACGCGGTGGCCGAGGCGGCGCGGGCCACGCTCGAGGCCATCCGGGCCGGGGCCGACGTCATCTATCAAGGTGCGCTGGTGGGTGAGAGCCCGGACGGGACGACCCTGCTGGGGCGGCCGGACTTCCTGATCCGGGCCGAGCTGCTGCCCGCACGGGATGGGAAGCTACGCGACGGCCGGCCTCATTATGAGGTGGTCGACGCCAAGCTGGCCCGCACGGCCAAGGCCCGCGCGGTGGCCCAGACGGCGTTCTACTCGCACCTGCTGGCTGCGCTGCAGGGCATTAGCCCGCGCTGGATGCATCTGGCCCTGGGGGCCGGCGAGCTGACCTCGCTGAAGGTCGGCGACTACGCCGCCTACGAGCGGCAGGCCCGGCGGGCGCTGGGCGGCTTCATCGACGCCGACCAAGGTCACAACCCGCCCACTGATCCCTATCCCGAACCGGTCGAGCACTGCGTGATCTGCCGGTGGGACGACCTGTGCACGGCCCGGCGGCGTCGCGACGACGACCTGTCGCTGGTGGCCGGGATCGCCCGCGACCAGCGGCGGGTGCTCAAATCGGCCGGGGTCCCGACCCGGCGGGGCCTGGCCGGGCTGGTGGAGCTGCCGATCGGGAGCCGGGCCAGCGAGGAATCACTGGCCGGGGCCCGGCAGCAGGCCCGCCTGCAGGTGGCGAGCGAGGACGAAGGGCACATCGTCTACGAGCTGCTCGAGCCGGAGCGGGACCCGGCGGGCGAGATCGTGCCCAACCGGGGCCTGCTGGCGTTGCCCGAGCCGTCGGCCGGGGACCTCTACTTCGACATCGAAGGGGCCCGCTATTACTCCGAGGACAACCAGGAGTTCGGGCTGCAGTACCTGTTCGGCATCGTCGACACGGCCGACCTGGACGAGCGGGGTCTCCCCCGCTACACCCAGCTGTGGGCGTTCGACCGTGACGGCGAGAAACGCGCGTTCGAGGAACTGATCGACTTCATCACCGAGCGGCGGCGCCGGCATCCGGGGCTGCACGTCTACCACTACAACCACTACGAGCCCACGTCGGTCGACCACCTGACTGAGCTGCACGGCACCCGGCAGGAGGCGGTCGGCTGGCTGATGGGCCGGTTCGCCACCCGCGAGGACGAGGTGGACCACCTGTTCCGGCTGGGCGTGTTCGTGGACCTGTACCGGGTGGCCCGGCAGGGTATGCGGGCCGGGGTGGAGAGCTATTCCATCAAGCGGCTGGAGCCGCTGTGCGGGTACACCCGGCAGCTGCCGCTGCGCGACGCGACCGAGAACCTGATCGCGTTCGAGGCGGCGCTCGAAGACGGCTCGGCCCGGGACGGTTCGGGCGGGGACGGCCCGGGTGGGGGCAGCTCGGGTGGGAGCAGCTCGGCGACGCAGGTGGCGGTCGCGGCCTACAACGAGGACGACTGCCGGGCCACGCTGGCGCTGCGGGACTGGCTGGAAGCCCGGCGGGCGGACCTGGCCCGGGAGCTGGGCACCGAGCTGCCCCGCCCCGTGGTGGTGGACGAGGAACGGGCGGCCGAAGACCCCGAGGTGGCCCGCATCCGGGCCGCGCTGCTGGACGGGCTGCCGGCCGACCGGGCCGAATGGACGAGGGAACAGCAGGCCAAGGCGCTGCTGGCCGACCTGCTGGACTGGCACCGGCGGGAGGCCAAACCGGCCTGGTGGCGGTACTTCCACCTGCGCACGCTCAGCGGAGCCGAGCTGACCGGCGAGCCGGACGCGCTCGGGGGCCTGAGCGGTGGCGACGTTGTTAATCAGATAAAACGATCGGTGATACGACGGTTCTCGTTCCCGCCGCAGGAGTACAAGTTCAAGGCCGGAGACACAGCCTGCGACCCGATCAGCGGCCGGGACTGGCCCATCTGGGCCGTCGATGACGAGCAGGGCACGATCGACCTGAAGGTCGGCCTCAAGTACGACGGGCCGCTGCCCGAATCGCTGGTCGAAGGCAGCCCGGTCAACACCAAGGTGCTGGCCGCCCAGCTCTGCGGCCTGGGCGACCGGGTGGCCCGCACCGGCGCCTCCGGCACCGACGCCGCTATCGCCCTGCTGCTGCGCCTGCGTCCGGGCGGAGCCGACATCGGGCCTGGCCCGCTGCGGGCCGACGGTGAGCCGGTAGCCGAGGCGGCCGTCCGGCTGGTTCTGGCCCTGGGCGGTTCCTGCCTCCCGATCCAGGGGCCGCCCGGCACCGGCAAGACGTTCACCGCCGCCCGCCAGATCCTGGCGCTGGTCCGGGCCGGGCGCACGGTCGGCATCACCGGACCCTCCCACTCGGTCATCCACAACCTGATCAGCAAGGTGGTCGAGCAGGCCGCGGAGCTGGGCCTGCCCCGGCCGCGAATCGGCCAGCGAGCCGACCAGGGCAACCCTTACCTGCACCCGGACGCGGCCGGCCTGGACCACGGCACGCTGGAAACCCAGCTCCGGGACGGTGAGCTCGACATCGCCGCGGGCACCGCCTGGCTGTGGGCGCGCGACCAGTTCCAGGGCGCGGTGGACACCCTGTTCGTGGACGAGGCGGGCCAGCTGTCCCTGGCCAACGTGCTGGCCGTGGCGGGCGCGGCCCAGAACCTGGTCCTGATCGGCGACCCCCAGCAGCTGGCCCAGCCCAGCCAAGGGTCCCATCCGCCCGGGGCCGCGGCGTCCGCACTGGAGCACATTCTCGACGGCCACGCCACGGTCGCGCCGGAGGCCGGGCTGCTGCTGGATAAGACCTGGCGCATGCACCCGAACCTTTGCCGCTACACCTCGGCCACGTTCTACGACGGCAAGCTGACCTGGACCGACGGGCTGGAACTGCAGGAGATCCTGGAGTCTGCGGCTGGCTCTGAGCCTGGGTCTGGGGCTGGGGCTGTGTCGCCGGGCGGTGCGGGGCTGCGGGTGGTCGAGGTGCCGCACGAGGGCAACACCAACGCGTCGCCGGAGGAGGCGGCCGTGGTGGCCGAACTCGTCGGCGGGCTGCTGGGACGGCAGTGGCAGGACAAGCACGGGGTCTCGCGGCCGATCGGGGCGGGCGAGATCGTCGTGGTCACCCCGTACAACGCGCAGATCCGGGCCATCGAGGAAGCGCTGGCCCGGGCCGGTGTGGCTGGGGCGGACGCGGTCCAGGTGGGCACGGTGGACAAGTTCCAGGGCCGCGAGGCTCCGGTGGCGATCTACTCGATGGCCACCTCGTCGGCGGACGTCGCGCCGCGGGGCCTGGAGTTCCTGTACGACCCGCACCGGCTGAACGTGGCCACGTCGCGGGCGCGGGCGCTGGCGCTGATCGTGGCCAGCCCGGCGCTGATCCGGGTCGCGTGCCAGACACCGCGGCAGATGTACCTGGCCAACGCCCTGTGTCATGCGTGGGAGCAAACGGGCGCGCCGCTACCGGCTGGCCGATAAGGGAAGTCCGTTCAGCCTTCGACAGCTCGCTCAGTTCCGGGGCGGCGGGCTACGGCTATGGCTCGATTGATCGTGCCGGTGATATTAGAGCCTTTGCGCGTGAAGCCCAGAACCTGCATGGTTTCGGCCAAGAGCTCGTCTTCGGTGCGGAGCAGGGTGTCCGACTCGATCCAGCGGATCGCGGCGACCAGTTCGCTGGTGCTGTATTCACCGATGCTGCCGCGATGGGTGCGGACGGGGCACACTCCCGCGCGCCCGGCCGCCGGGGCCATCGGATCGAGAAGCGGAGCGGTCTCAGCGCCAGGCGGTGGCGCGGAACTCCGGGGACCGCTGGTGCTATCCCTCGCGGCGACCGCCGCGTCGTAGGCGGCCCGGGCCCGGCCGATCTCTTTCTCGCGGTGGTAGAACCAGTCCTGGCTCCAGATGCGGTGAAACGTCCAGCCGAGCTTCTCCAGATGCTCCTGGCGGAGACGATCGCGGTCCCGGGCCGTCGCCGACGAATGGTAGGTAGCGCCGTCACATTCGATGGCCAGCACCATCTGGCCCCGGCGGACGGGATGCTGCGCCGCGAAATCGATCCAGTATCCGGAAGCGCCGTACTGGGCGATCAGAGGTATCCCCGCGGACCGCAGCTGCGACTCGACGTCACGCTCAAACGGGTTGAGGACCGGTTTGGGCTTCGCCACGTTACCGAGATCGGCGCCCCCCGATTCCGCGTAGGTGAGATACCGGCAGAGCATCTGCGCACCTTCGGAGCGCAGTCTGGCCGGGTCCATGTCCTGGGCCGAGAAGGACGAAACCACCGTCATCGAAAGGCGCGCCCGGGTGATCGCGACGTTGAGCCGCCGCTCGCCGCCCTCGTTGTTGATCGGCCCGAAGCGGTACAGCATCCGCCCGTCAGCATTTTTCCCGTAGCCGATGGTGAGAATGATGGCGTCGCGCTCGTCACCCTGGACCCGTTCCAGATTCTTGACGAAGAAGCGCTCCTTATCCGCCCGCGCCGACGCGGCGCCGGAAAGAAATGCATCGAGGTTCTCGTCCGAACCCCGGGCCTGCCGTAGCGCCTCCTGAATGCGGTTGGCGTGCTTGATGCCCATGGCGATCACCCCGAGGGACACGTCCGGCCGGTACCGGGCGTGTTCGGCGATCAGCTCAACGACCTGTCGCACTTCGTCAGCGACCGAATCCTCCTGGCCGACGCGGCCGGGCTGGAACGGGATGGCGACGTGGGACAGGCAGTCCGGGCCGGTGACCCCCGGGAATGTGGTGAGCGCCCAGTGGTAAAGGTTCGGCTGGGCGTTGGAGAAATTGATCAGCCGTTCGTCCCGGGAACGGTAGTGCCAGCCCAGGGTGCGGGTTCCCTTCGGGGGCGGCAGCTGTACCCCCATGACATCCAGGATCGATTCCATGTTGCGGGTCCCGGCCGGAAGACCCGGCGTCTCCAGGTCCTCGTCTTCCTCGGTATCGGCTGACGACGCGAAGAAGCTGGTGGGCGGCAACTGCCGGGGGTCCCCGGCCACGATCGCCTGCGGAGCCCGCATGAGCGCGCCCATGGCGTCGCCGGGAGTGACCTGGGACGCCTCGTCAAAGATGACGACGTCGAAGACCGGCCCGAGCGGTAGCAACTGCGCGACGACCAAGGGCGACATCGCCCAGCATGGTTTGAGCGCCCCGAGAACATGCGGGGCGGCCTGGAACAACTGCCTGATCGGGAGGTGGCCCCGCTTCAAGCGGGCCTGGTGCTCGATGACATCCGACTCCCTGGGGTAGGTGTCCCGGGCCCGGGTGGCGTTCTCGGCCACGGCGCGCCGGACCCGCAGGGCGGTGCTGCCGATGTGACCGCGGTCGGCGGTGCCGAACGAGGCCACGGTGCGGAGGTGGGCCGTTCCGTCGAAAGCGCCTACGCGCGAGTCGGTGAACATGATCGTTTCGAGGATCGAGGACAGCCAGACCTGCTGCAGGCAGGCACCGGCCTGGTCGGCGGTGAGCCTGCGGTGGCTGATCTCTTCGACCAGGGGCCAGAGTCCCTGGCCGCGAAGGGAGCCGCGCAGCCGGGCCAGCTCGGGCAGCCGGTACAGGGTTTCAGTGTCGTTCAGCAGCGCCAGTACCTGCTGCTGGAACTGGCTCAACGAGAGCTGGCCGATATCGGCCAGAGCGGCCCAGCGAGCCAGCTCGGTCATCTCGGCGTGCAGCTGGCCGAACGCCCCTTCGGCGCCGGCCAGGTCACTGGGCGGCTGCGGTGGCCTGCCGTCCACCGAGGCCTGGTGCCAGGCCACCAGCTGCTCGCTGGCGGCCGTCACGGCCGCGTGCAGCTCCGCCGGTCCTGGTTGACGCTCGGCAAGCGACCAGCCGAGAGCCGCCTTGCGGGCGCGCCGGTAGGAGCCGCTGGTGAGCTGGGCCCATAGCTGGGCCAGCGGGCCCGCGCTCCCAGGGGCCAGATCGGCCGAGAGCTCCGGCAGCGGGGCCTGGAAAACGGCGGGATCAAAGAGCGTGAGGGTGGTGGCGATGCCCTTGAGCAGGGCCAGCGCGCGGATCCACTCGTCAACGCTTCGCGGCACAGCCATGCCGCAGCGGGTCATGAGGTCCCGCAGCAGATCGGTGGTTTCGGGTAGGGTCCGGCCCGCCAGGGCGCGGGCGGTGGCCAGCGCGGCCTGGGCCACGACGGGCGTCGTTATGGTGTCGGCGCTGAAGGCGGTAGCCCACGGGCTCGTGGCCGGGGAAATGGTCAGGCCACCGAGTCCGGCGAAGGCATCCAGATCGGCCCGGGCCTGACGGAAAGCAGCGGCGTCGAGCGAGGTCAGCGTCTGGCCGGTCAGGCGCTGCGGGGACGAGATCGCCGCTGGCGTGCCGGTCAGCTGGGCGAAAATCTCGTAGACGCTCACGTCCCACGGTTCGCGCGCCGAGTGCAGGGCGTCCGCCCGGTCCACCAGGGCACGCCGGTTACGGAGCAGTGTCTCCTGCACCGCCGTCACGTCGGGTCGGGCGATGCTGGCGGTCGCAGCCAGAATCCGCGCGAGGTCTGCGGCCAGCTTGCGCTTGGAGCCGGCGCCGTCGTGCAGATCCAGCACCAGGTCGGCCAGGCCGGTCCGGTTGAGGCGATCCACGACCGCGTCGATCGCCGCCCGCTTTTCGGCCACGAACAGGACCCGTTTACCCCGGGCCGCCAGCGAGGCGATCAAGTTGGCGATGGTCTGGGACTTACCCGTGCCGGGCGGTCCGTCAATCACGAGGTTGGCCCCGGCCAGCGCGCAGTTGATGGCGTACGACTGGCTGGCGTCCGCGTCGAGGACGAGGAACTCGTCGGCGGGTGGCACATGATCCGGCTCGTCCGGCGTGACGTGCGAATGCTGGGCCCGCACCGCGTCTCGGGCCTGCTCGTCACCGGCGATGGCGCAGATCAGGTCGGAGGTTACCAGGAGGTCTTCCGCGGTCTGCAGATCGAGCACCATGGGCAGCTTGGCGTACGAGAAGTTCCCGAGGACAATCCGGTTTTCGATGGAGAAGCCGGCCACGGCCGAGCAGGCCTTGATCAGTCGTTCGAACAGCTGCGACGGGTCCGGGGGTTCCTGTTCCTGGTCAAGAACGCCGAGCAGCTCAGTCCGGTCCACATCGACCTGGAAATCCGTCTTGAGCAGATACAGCAGGGTCGGGTTGACCTCCCATTCACCCGGCAGGCTGACCTCAAAGTCTTCGCCCGTGCCGCTCCGCGCGGTCAGCGCTGCCTGGCGCAGCAGGATCGGTGCGGCCGGAACCGTGGCGGTGCGCGGGTTGACCCACGTCGCCATGCCCCAGGCCAGGAACAACGTCTGCAGACCGCGTTCTTCGTAATTCTCGGTGGCTTTGGCCTTGACCACGCGGGCCCGGCGCGCAGCGCTTCCGATCGATGTATCGCTGAACAACGTCGAAAGCCGCATCGGCCGGGAGGAGAGCAACTGCTCCGCCGCAACATCATTCGCGGGCGAGGAAGGGCCGATGTCCAGGGTGCCCTGCTTGAGATCCCGGTAATAGAGGAGCGTGTTCCGGCCACCGAGATCGATCAGCTCCCCGGTCCAGGTACGGACGGCCCGGCCTATCAGCGTTCGCCGTTCAGCCTGAACCTCGGTTAGTCCCACCCAGACCCGCCTCCCGAACTGAGGTCGCCGAACCAGCGGCTACAGCCAGTCATTTATGGATTGCGAGGATAGCTGTGGGGTCTGACGCTATGCGGGACAAGTCACGGGTAGGAGGTGGACACCTGAACTGACCGGGCGGCGGGTCCGTTGTCCAGTCGTGAGCCTGATTCCCGACGATTCACCGGCCTGGCCGTCGGCGCTGGGCCGGGCGGCGGCGTTCGGGCCGGAGATCGACGCGGTCCAGCGGCAGATCAGCCAGCTCACCGAGCTGCTGGCCGAGCTTCGCCGCCAGCAGCGAGCCTGGGAGAAGGGCGGCCGGGGCGAGCGCGCGGTGGTCCGGGTTCTGGTCGGGATGGATGCGGCCTGGCACGTGCTGGCCGACCGGCGCTGGCCGGGGACCCGCCGGGCCAACATCGACGTCCTCCTGGTCGGGCCGGGCGGAGTGTTCGTGGTCGACGTCAAGACCTGGCGGGCCGAGGTCCGGGTGGAAGGGGGCCGGCTCTGGCGCGGCGACGCCGACGCTTCCAGTGATGTCCGCAAGCTGCTGGATCAGACCAGCGCGGTGGAGCAGGTACTGGCCGGAGTCGGCTTAGCGCCCACGGAGGTCGTTCCGCTGCTGGTGCTGGCCGGCCGCCGGAACGTCCGGGCCCAGCTGGATCGGGTCGTCCTGCTGGGCGAGAGGGACCTGATCCGGGAGCTGGTCCGGTGGGGCGTCCGGCTGCCACCAGGCCGGGTCGAGCAGCTCATCGCCACCCTGGACCGGGAATGCCCGCCGATGCCGTCGGCCGGGGCCGGGGCGACAGGGTCCTCGGCCGAGGACGCCCTGGTGAGCCGGGAAGAATTGTGGCAGGCCGTAGAGGAAGCGGCGGCGCGGGAGCCCATCGAGTCCTGGATGACCTGGCTGCATCCGCTGCAGGCCAAGCAGGTCAACCGGGAATTCTCCGGCCCGGCCCGGATCCGCGGCGGCGCGGGCACCGGGAAAACCGTCCTCGCCCTGCACCGAGCCAACTATCTGGCCGGCCGGGGGCGGCGGGTGCTGTTCACGTCATTCGTGCGGACCCTGCCCGCGGTCTACGAGGCCCTGTTCGCCCGGCTGGCCCCGGCCCGCCACGACCAGGTGACGTTCCTGCCGGTCCACGCGCTGGCCAGCCGGTGGCTGCGGGACAACCCCCATCGGGGCCGGCTGGATGACCAGGAAGCGAGAGCCTGCTTCGATCAGGCCTGGGAGTCGGCGAGCGAGAGGTCGTCGCTACTTGAGCTGGGCCGGGACAAGAAGTACTGGCACGACGAGATCAGCGTCGTCATCAAAGGGCGCGGCCTGACCGAGTTCGGCGATTACGCGCGGCTGGCCCGGGTCGGCCGCCGGGCCCCGCTCAGCCTGGCCGCGCGCACCGACGTGTGGCACCTGTACGAGACGTATCAAGGCGCGCTGGCCGGGCGGGGCATCCTGGACTGGGCCGATGCACTGCGGATCGTGCGGGACCTGGCCCGGGAGCGGATGACAGCAGGTGCTGACACCGGGTTCGACGTGGTGATCGTCGATGAGGTGCAGGACCTGACCTGCGTCGGGCTGCAGTTCCTGCACGCCCTGGTCGGGGACCGGCCGGACGGCCTGCTGATGGTGGGCGACGGCCAGCAAGCGGTCTACCCCGGCGGCTTCACCTTGTCCGAGGCGGGTATCTCCGTGGTCGGCCGCTCCACCGTACTGACTCGCAACTACCGCAACGGCGAGCAGATCCTGCGTTACGCCCTGACCGTCGTGGCCGGCGACCAGTTCGACGACCTGGACGCCGACCCGGTCCGCGGGCGGCGCGACCTGCAGGCCGCGCGCCCGGGTGGCACGGTGGTGGAGGTCACGGGTGGCCGGGTGGCGCAGGGAGCCAGGATGCGCGAGCACATCCGGGAACTACACGACCAGGACGGTGTCCGCTACGGCGATATGGCCGTGCTGGCCCCGGGTAACACCGTCGCGGCCCGCTGGCGGAACGTGCTGGCCGGCGGTGAGATCCCGGTCATCCCGCTGGAGGAGTACACCGGGACCCGGCGCGACCAGGTCAAGGTGGGGACGTTCCATCGGGCCAAAGGCCTGGAATTCGCCCACGTGTTCATCCCGGACCGCGACCGCTACCCGCGGCCGCGGTCCGCCGCCGAATACGACCACCCCTACCGGGAGCCCACCGACCTGGAGCGCCGGGTCCTGTTCGTGGCCATGACCCGGGCCCGGGACGGCCTGTGGCTCGGCCTCAGCCGGGGGCCCGGCTGAGGGCTTATGACCGGGTCACTTCGGGGGCGGGGACGAGTTCGAAGTTGAGCTGGTAGGTGAAGACGGTCAGGCCGGGGACAGCGGCGGCCGCGTAGCGGAGGCGATCGTCGCAAACGTGGGCGACGACGATGCCCGCCACGGGCTGGCTGTCGGCGGCCAGGTGCGCCCGCACCCAGCCCATGTACCGGGCGACCTGCCCGATGACCTGGTCGGCCGACCGGCCGCGCTGGAGCCCGACCACGACCAGGGCGTTGGTCGAGCTGTCGACGCACAGGAGGTCGAGGCGTCCGATCGGGGTGGACAGCTGATGCCCACGGGTGCCGTCGGGTCCCTGCCACAGCGCAAGTCGCCGCCCCCAGTCGATGGCACTCCAGTGGCCGAGCAGAAATTCCTCCAGCTGCGTCGCCAGCACGAACTCTGTGTCGGCGGCGGCTGGCGTGGTCTCGATATCGTCGGCGTCAGCGTCGGCCGCCTGGTGGACCGGCCGATCGTCCCCGA
>CAXUJF010000046.1:0-861 GCA_964250865.1 uncultured Streptosporangiaceae bacterium | reverse complement strand
CTAAGTGACTTCGGGTGAGCCTGCGGCGGTGTGGGCGAGGATCAGGTCGGCCAGCTGGGGCGGGAGGCCTAGGAGAAGGAGTTAGGGTCGGGGCGAGGTTGAGGAGCAGCACGATGTCACCAGCAGCGGCTTACGACGAGATCGCTGACTGGTATGAGCGGGAGTTCCTGGCCAGCACGGCTGCGCAGGGCGCCGACCAGTTGGGCATCGACGCGGCCCTGGACCGCCTGCTGGGGCCGGGTACCGGCCGGTGCCTGGAGGTTGGCTGCGGGTACCGGCGCGCGAGCCGGGCGGGTGCGTGAGCTGGGCTGGATCCCGTTCGGAGTGGACATCTCGGCGGCGATGCTGCGTTACACCAGCGGACTCCTGCCCGCGGTCCGGGCCGACGCCACCCGGCTCCCGATCCGCGACGGCTGCCTCCCGGCCGTTCTCACCGTGATGGCGCATACCGACATGCCGGCTTACCCGACGGTGCTGGCCGAGGCGGCCCGGGTCCTGCAGCCGGGTGGGATTTCGTCCATATCGGCGTCCACCCCTGCTTCTGCGCCGGCTTCGCCGACCGGGCCGATCCCGCGGCGATCGTGATCCGCCCCGGCTACCTCGACGGCCACTGGACCACGGCATCGTGGACGACCCACGGGGTCCGCGACAAGGTCGGGGCCACGCACCTGCCCCTGCCTGCTCTGCTGCACGCATTCCTGGACGCGGGCCTGGCCCTGGAGCAACTGGCCGAGGGCGGCGCGCCCACCCCGGTCGTGCTGGCCATCAGGGCACGCAAGGTCACGTAGACGCACTCGGGACGACCGGTTCGCGACTCGACCCCCCCCACGGCCCGCCCTCCGCCGGCCCGCTTGTCGCGGC
>CAXUJF010000045.1:10177-19594 GCA_964250865.1 uncultured Streptosporangiaceae bacterium | reverse complement strand
GCCCAGCTCCAGCTCCCGGTCTCGCTCCGGCCCCCATCCTTAGGGCCGGCCCGGTCCCTGGCGTCCTATTTCGGACGTCATCGAGCCGGTGACGGCTCTCTTGGCGGATGCCCCATTTGGCCGTTCAGCCACACGATGGCGGTTTCTGTCGGTAATCCGGCCAATGCGCAACGTCGATTAATTCACGCAAATGTGCCTATGTGTGACAACAACTTGACACAGTGCAGTAATGGTCGTGACAATGCGGGACATCAGCTGCGCGATCCGTTGCCAACCCCTCTGAAACGGACCCGCAAGGAGACTGCATGAATTCACGCGGTCGCGGCCCCCGCGGGTCAGGCGCCGCCGTACGCGCCTGGACCGTCTGGGCCCTGCCGCGGTGGCTGACCGTCTTCGTCACCGGCGTCGTCCTGCTGGACGCGGCCGGGCTCGGCTTCGCGGCCTCCCGCGGCGCCGGTAACCGGCACGACATGGTCTTGTTCGCCCTGCTGGTGGGCTGTGACGTGGGCAGCCTGGAGCTGACCCGGCGAGCGGGGGAGAAGGCGGGCGTCTCGCGGGATATGCACGCGCTGTGGGAACTGCCGGTCGCGCTGCTCCTGCCGCTGGTGTACGCGCCAGTGATCCCGATCATCCGGCTCGCTTTCACCCAGTGGCGGGTCCGGCACGGGCCGCCGCACCGCCGCGTGTTCAGTGCGTGCGCGCTCGGCCTCAGCTACCTGGCCGCCGCGCTGGTGTTCCGGGCCGTCGGCGCCCACCTGTCCGGGCAGAGCTGGATGCTGGCGGCGGCGGCCGCGGGCCTGGTGCAGCGGCTGGTCAACGCGGTGCTGGTGTTCACCGCGGCCAAGGGGGCCGACCCCACCATCCGGCTCCGTACGGCGCAGTTCGGCCGGGAGCCGATGTACAACGACCTGACCGAGCTGTGCCTGGCCGTGCTGGTCGCGTTCGCCGCGGCCAGCACCCCGATCGCGCTGCTGTTCGCGTTCCCCTTCGCCGCGCTGCCGCTGCGGGCCCTCCAGCACGCCCAGCTCGTGACCGATTCACGAACCGACTCCAAGACCGGCCTGCTGAACGCCCGGGCCTGGGAGCAGGAGGCCACGGCCGAGTTGGCCCGGGCTGGCCACAGCGGCAAGCCGCTGGCCGTGGCCCTGCTCGACCTGGACTGGTTCAAGCACGTCAACGACACCTACGGGCACTTGTTCGGGGACGAGGTGCTGCGCCAGATCGGCCAGTGCCTGCCGGGCGCGCTGCGCGACTATGACCTGGCGGGCCGGTTCGGCGGCGAGGAGTTCGTGCTGCTACTGCCCTGTACCCGGGCGGTGGACGCCATCCGGGTCGCGGACCGGGTGCGGGGCCGCATCGCCGGGCTGCCGCTGAGCGCACCCGGGGGTGAGCCGGTCCAGGTCACCGCCTCGGTCGGGGTGGCGGCGTTCGAGGGCGGCTCGGTGCGCGAGCTGAACGAGCTGATGGCTGCGGCCGACGCCGCGCTCTACCGGGCCAAGCGGGGCGGCCGGAACCAGGTCCAGATGCTCAGCCCGTCCCGCGGCCTGAGCGCCACCGGCGGGCTGGCCCGCCCGATGCTGCCGGTCCAGCCGGCCTCACCCGAAGTGAGCGCCAGCAGCTGGTGACACCCGCGCGGCACTAGGCTGCTCGGGTGCAGATGACCACGCTCGGCCGCGGCGGCCCCGAAGTCTCCCGGGTCGGTCTCGGCCTGATGGGAATGTCCGGCATCTACGGCGCCGCGGACGGTCAGGAAAGCATCGCCACCATTCACGCTGCCCTCGACGCCGGCATCAACCTGCTGGACACCGGCGACTTCTACGGCATGGGTCACAACGAGATGCTGCTCCGCGAGGCGCTGCGGACCGTGCCCCGGGACCGGGTGTTCATCCAGGTCAAGTTCGGCGGGCAGCGCGACCCTAGCGGCGCCTTCGTCGGCCACGATGTGAGCCCGGCCATGGTCAAGAGCTCGCTGGCCTACTCCCTGCAGCGGCTCGGCACCGACTACATCGACCTTTACCAGCCGGCCCGGCTTGATCCTCACGTTCCGATCGAGGACACGGTGGGCGCCATCGCCGAGATGATCGACGCCGGCTACGTGCGTTACGCCGGGCTGTCCGAGATGGGCCCGGACACCATCCGCCGCGCCGCCGCGGTCGTCCCCATCCAGGAGCTCCAGATCGAGTACTCGCTGGTGAGCAGGGGGATCGAGGAGCGCATCCTGCCCACCGTGCGGGAGCTCGGCATCAGCGTCACCGCCTACGGCATGATGTCCCGCGGCCTGCTCAACCGCGACACCGCCCGCCAGTCCGGCCCGGGCGACGCCCGCGGCCGGTTCCCCCGGTTCAGCGCCGGGAACCTCGAGCGCAACCTGGAACTGCTCAGCGCGCTGGAGCGCATCGCCGAAGACCGCGGCGTGACCACCGCCCAGCTGGCCTTCGCCTGGGTGCTGGCCCAAGGTGACGACATCATTCCGCTCATCGGGACCAAGCGCCGCGACCGCCTCCGCGAGACCCTCGGCGCCCTCGACATCACGCTCACCGCGGACGAGCTCACCGCCATCGAACAGGCGGTCCCAGCCGGCGCGGTCGCGGGGGACCGCTACGACTCCCCGCAGATGGCCGCCCTCGACAGCGAACGCTGACCTGGCCGGGCCCTTATCGGCCAGCCTTTATCGGCCAGCCTTTATCGGCCAGCCTTTATCGGCCAGCACTGTAGGCCGCCGCCAGTTCGAGCATCCGGCCGTGCCCGCCGTCCATGGCGCCGCCCCCGGGCAGGTAGCGCTTGGGCATCTTGGCGATGCTGGTGTAGTTGGTGTCGCACACGTTGGCCAGCGGTGACTCCACCGCCTGCGTCACCAGCTGGTAGGCGTCCAGCGGGTCCAGCCCGTACTCGGCCGCGATCCAGGTCGTGATGTCGTGCTGGGCGATGCGGAACGCGTCCTCCAGTGGCCGGGCTGACCCGGCCGACATGAGGTGTGTGCCGGACTCCAGCCGGGGCCACGGGCACGGCCGTCCCTTGATCAAGTCCACCGCGATCACCGTGTTCATCGCCGTCTCGACCGCGACGCCGCACGTCTCACCTTCGCCCTGGCGGGCGTGCCCGTCGCCCAGGGACAGCAGCGCCCCCGGCACGTTCACCCCCAGGTAGCAGGTCACGCCGGCCCGCATCTCCGGGGTGTCCATGTTCCCGCCGAACGCATCCGGCACCAGCGCGCTGCGCGCCTCCAGGTTGGCCGGGGCCACCCCCACCGTCCCGTGCATCGGGTCCATCGGCAGGTCCACCGTGAACTCGCTCCGCCGCGCGGTGAACCGGCAGGTCCGGGCCTGTCGGTCCAGCTGCCAGATCCACACCAGCTCCGGCAGCGGATCGTTGAGCAGCGCGGTCAGGTGCGTCCCGGTCAGCGCCCCGAATAGCGGCACCGTCGTGGACGCAGCCCAGTCCCGGGCCGGCTCGATCGAGATGAAGTGGACCGCCACCGTGTCCCCGGGCTCGGCCCCCTCGATGTAGAACGGCCCGGTCTGCGGGTTCAGGTACGGGAACTCACACACCTGCGAGACGAGATCGTTCTCCCCGCGTACCCGCCCGGCGAAGCAGTCCTCGGTGAACACCTCCAGCACGGCCGGCGGCCGCACCCGCATGACCGGCTCCGCCCCGCCGAACGTCCAGGCGTACTGCCCCGCCTCGGGCCGGAAGCTGATCACCTGCAGATCACTCATGGTGTGCTTTCCCCTCCTCAGGCCTCGATCTCGGCGTCGTCCAGGTGCACCAGGCCGACCTCGGTCACGCGCTCCGGGTGCCGCCGGTACAGGTAGATGAGATAACCCACCCCCACCACCATCCAGCCCGCCACGCCCGGGCCCATGTAGGAGGCGGGCGCGGCCAGCGGGGTCACGAACGAGAACGCCGGGATCCCCGCCGCCGCCAGCCAGGCCGGCACGAACGCGACGATCCCCAGCACGGGGATGACCAGGTGCAGCAGCACGTTGAAGCCGCCGCCGCTGACCCGGTGCCGCCGCCAGAAGTACCCGATGCAGGCCGCGTTGATGATGATGTAGATGGCGGCCAGCACGATGACCAGCCCCGTCCCCACCATGGAGAACGCGATCGCGGGGGTGTAAGCCAGGCCCAGCCCCAGGGTCACCGCCACCGTCACCACAAAGGACGCCGCGATCGCCACCACGGGGGAGCTGTGCCTGTGGTGAACGCGGGCGAAGAAGTGCGGGAACGCGCCGATCCGGCCCATGGCGTAAGCGGTCCGGCTGGACACGTTCACCCCGGCGTTGGCGTTGGCGATGGTGGAGTTGACGATGGCCAGGAACACGAAGAACCAGAAGATCCCGTACAGGGACCGCGCCACGCCTTCCCAGGACGCCGCGCCCGAGACCGTGAACCCGGCGAACTTGCCCGGCCCGAAGGCCACGTCCGCCGCGTAGGTGGTGAAGACGTACAGCACCCCGATGCTGAGGGTGGCGATCAGCACGGCCCGGGGGATGGTGCGCCGGGGATCCCGGGCCTCCTCGGCTAGCGGTGCGGCGCCCTCGAACCCGCCGAAGGCCAGCACGGTGAACACCGAGCCGGCGAAGACCCCGGTCAGGCCGTGGTACTTCGACGGCGTGTGCGAGGTCCCGAACACCGACAGCGTGTTGTGCGACCCGGCGTGCACCACGAGGAACACGCCCAGGACCAGGAACACGGCGATCTCGAACGCCCCCAGCAGCGTGCCCAGCCGGGCCGAAGTCTGCACCCCGTAGTAACCGGCCGCCAGCACGATCAGCGCGCCGAGAATTGCCCACGGCCACCACAGGTTGGCTGGGTAGCTGTGCCACTCGGAGTTGATCGTGGACGCCGTGGTGAAGCCGAGCTGGAGCAGCACCAGCGGCGGGATCAGCGCCCCGACCAGCACGTAGCCCCAGGCGACCAGGAACCCGATGGCCGGGTGCAGGCCCCGGGCGGCGTAGGTGGCCACCGAGCCCGAGGCGGGCAGCTCGCGGGCCAGTTGGCCGACGCAGGAGGCCGACAGCAAGCAGGCGATCAGTGCGAACAGCACGGCCAGCGGCAGCGACCCGCCCGCGTAAGCCGCCCCGGCCGGGATCGACGCCGCGATCGCAGCCCCGGGGGCCATGTCGGTGATGCTCTGGAACAGCACTTCCCGCAGCCCGATCGCGTCCCGCCGCAATCCGGGCGACGGTGTCACTGCGGTCCCACGAGGCTCACTCATAACAAACCTCCCACGCGGCGCATTCTGGGCATGATGATGCCACGTCGCGCAGCCACATCACAGAACCTACGTATTCACGCGCTCGGTGGATTACGTATTCACGCGCTCTCTGGCTTGCTCGGGGCCGGGTACGGTTTCTCCCGGCCTGCGGGCCAGCCGGGCCAGCCGGGCCGACCGGCCGGCCTGCTGCAGCCCCAGCGACCCGGCCACCAGCAGCCCGGCCACCACCCCGTCCAGCCAGTAGTGGTTGGCCGTGACCACCACGACCAGCGTGGTCAGCACCGGATACAGCACCGCCAGCCAGCGCCACCGGCTGCGGGACGCGCCGACGATGGCCACGGCCACGATGACGGCCCAGCCCACGTGCACCGACGGCATGGCCGAGAACTGGTCGAATCCGCCTCCGTAGACCGACTGCCCATAGAGCACCGCGGTGTCGATCAGGCCGCTGCCGGGCAGCAGCCGCGGTGGCGCGACCGGGATGAGCTGGATGAGCAGGGCCGCGGCGGTGAACAGCACCACCGTGGTCCGCACCTGCCGGTAGTGGCCGCGGTGCCAGATGAATACCCAGGCCAGGCCGCCGAGCAGCACCGGGAAGTGCAGGCCCGCGTAATAGAGGTTGGCCAACTGGATGAGCAGCGGGTGCGGCAGGAACACCCGTTGCAGGGCCGCCTCGCTCGGCAGGTGCAGCCAGCGCTCAGCGTGCCAGAGCCACTGCCCCCGGGGCAGTCCACCCGAGGACGGCAGCACCGAGAACGACCCGGCGTACTGCCACAGCGCGAACAGGCCGACCAGCAGCGCCGCCTCGCCGGTGAACCGCCCGGTCGCGGCCAGCCGCGCGCGCCGGGCGCGGACGAGCGTCACCGCCACCACGGCCAGAACAGCCGCCAGGACCGCAGCCTGCGGCCAGGAGAGTTCTAGATGCGGCACCTCCCCATTCTGCTACCTGGCGGACGCCAGGTGTTCACGGGGAGGAGGCCAGGTGTCCGCGGGCGGGCGGAGCAGCGGCGGAAGCTCAGATGCTCCCGTTGTTACGGCTCAGGTAGGCCGGGTCCATCTCCTGGCGGGGCAGGTACACCTCGCCGGTGACGTCCGCGCCCAGCCGGACCCGGTCGCCGTCGACCAGCCGGATTTCGGTGCCCGCGGTGGCCCGGTCGTCGTTGACGAAGGTCCCGTTGGTGGAGCCCTCGTCGCGAATCGCGGCCCGGCCGGAGTCGTCGACGGTCACCGTCGCGTGCCGCCGGGAGACGTTGTCGAACCGGGCGAACGCCGCCGCCACCAGTGACTGAGCCGGGTCCCGGCCCAGCAGCAGTGAAGTCCCAGCCGGGATCTCCACGTTGCCGGTCGGGAACGCGATCCGCAGGACCACGGGGGAGATGCGCCGCTGGCCGGTCCGCGGCAGCGGCGCCCGGCACTCCAGGCACCACAGGTCGGACGGGTCGGGCACCCGCGCGCCGCAGTTGGGGCAGGACGGCTGGTCGTCGCGGCCGGTCATGTAGCGCTGCGAAACCGTGGGCGTAGGCAAGTCCTCTTCGGCCTGCTCCGCGCGTGGCAGGTTGGCCCCGCACCGGAAGCAGATCAAGTCCTCTGGCTGCACCCGGACGGCGCAGTTGGGACAGGTCAGGATGGCCATATCGTCCTCCGCGACGGCCCTAGAGCACCGATTGCCCGGCACTCCGGCGGTCTGTCTCAGTCTTCGGCACTGTGTCCCAGACCGTCAATCTGGCCCGGGCAGGGCAAGTGCGGCGGGGACGCGACTACTCACCTTACCTGTCGTCACCCCGCCCGCTGCGAGACTGGGCAATTCCCGACGGTTCACGGCCGTCCGGGCGGGACCGGATGAGGCGGCTCACCTCCGTGCGCAGCTGCACGAACTCGGGCCGCTCCTTGGTGCTGATCTGGTCTCGCGGAGCGGGCAGCTCCACTCGCAGGTCGGCCAGGATCCGGCCGGGCCCGGGCGTGAGCACGATCACCCTGTCCCCGACGTACACGCTCTCGTCGATGTCGTGCGTGACGAGCAGGATCGTGATGCCCCGCTCGCTGCGCACCCGCAGGGTGAGGTCCTCCAGGTCTTCCCGGGTCTGCGCGTCGACCGAGCCGAACGGCTCGTCCATCAGCAGCAGGGCCGGGTCGCCGGCCAGCGCCCGGGCGATCGCCACCCGCTGCTGCATGCCGCCGGACAGCTGCCACGGGTACTTCTGGCCCACGCCGGGCAGCCCGATCGCGGTCAGGGCCGCGTCGGCCGTGGCCCGGCGGGCCTTCCGGCTGCGCTCGGTCCGGCGCAGCGGCAGCGCCACGTTGTCCTGCACGGTCAGCCACGGGTAGAGCGAGCGGCTGTAGTCCTGGAACACCACCGACAGCCGGTCCGGCACCCGCTCCACCGGCGCCCCGCTCAGCTCGACCTGACCCGTAGTCGGCGGCAGCAGTCCGGCGATGCACCGGAGCAGGGTCGACTTCCCGCATCCGGACGGACCGACGATGCTGACCAGCTCGCCTTCGGCCACGCTGAGCCGGACGTCCTCGATGGCCACGTGCGCCTCTGGGCCCTGGCCGTAGGTCCGGGTCAGATCGGTTACTTCAAGCACGTTGCGTCCGCATCCCTCCGCTGATGTCTTCCATTAGACAGCTTCAACCTGGCGGGCGCCCCGGTGCCAGGCCAGCATCAGCCGCTGCACGCCGTTCAGGATGGCGTTGAGCAGGTAACCGAGGATGCCGAGCAGCACGATCGTGCACCACAGCTCAACGATGTCGAAGGAGTTCTGGGCGTTGAGCATTTCGTAGCCGATGCCGTTGCTGCTGCCGACCAGCTCCGAGAAGACCATCAGGATCAGGGCCAGCGACAGGCTGAGCCGGAACCCGGTGAAGATCTTCGGCAGCGCCGACGGGATGATCAGCTGGGTCAGCCGCTCGCTGCGGCTGAGCCGGAGTGCGTCGGCCGTCTCCACCTGCACCGGGTCGACCGAACTGGCCCCGTCGATGGTGTTGAGCAGGATCGGCCACACAGTGCCGAACGCGATCGTGGCCACCTCCATCTGGTTGCCGATCTTGAACAGGGCCAGGAACACCGGGGCCAGCGTGACCACCGGCAGCGCCCGCCCGAACTGCAGCAGCGGCTCCAGGTACTCCGACACCGCCCGGGACCGGCCGATGGCCACCCCCAGCGGCACGCCGACCACGGTGGCGATGGCCAGCCCGGCCAGCGTCCGCCAGATGCTGGGCAGCACGTTGCCGGTCGCGTTGCTGGTGAAGAACACGTGCGAGGCCGGCCCGGAGAACCACAGGTGGTACATCCGGTCACCGATCGTCGACGGCGGCGGGAAGAACGGGCTGTGGTGCCCGGACGCCCACAGCTGCCACAGCAGCACGCCCACCACCAGCACCACCCAGCGCGACAGCCCCCGCACTACCTTCATCAGGCTCATGGGGTACCCGCTCCGACCAGGCGCAGATGATTCCAGCGCAGCAGGCGGTGCTCGGCCCACACGATCGCGCGGTCCAGCACCAGGCCCAGGATCCCGGCCCAGACCGTCGCGGCCAAGATGATGGGCAGGTTGCCCGCGCCCGAGCTGTAGTCGGCGATGAACGCGCCGAGCCCCGGCCCGCTGATCCGGCCGGTGATGTAGCCCGCGCCGATGTCGAGGATGATCGCCACCGACGAGGCCAGCCGGATGCCGGTGGCGATGAACGGGGCCGCACTGGGCAGCGACACCATCCGGACCGTGGCCAGCGTGGAGAACCCGAACGCGCGATTGGTCTCCTTGGCCACCGGATCGACGTCATCCAGGCCGGCCATCGTGTTGTAGAGCACCGGCCAGATCGCGCCGTACACGATCAGCGTCACCGACATCCGCAGCCCGGGCCCGAGCCAGAGGCTGACCAGCAGGATCAGCGCCACCGAGGGGATGGGCCGGAGGAACTCCACCACCGCGCGGGTGGCCACCCGGACGCCGGGCACGCTGCCCAGCAGCACGCCCACCGGCACCCCGATGACGATGGTGACGGCCAGGCCCACGGCCCAGGCCTCGATCGTGGCCCCCATGTCAGCCAGGAACCGTCCGTTGCCCAGCAGCGTGAACACGTGGCCCAGGACGGTCGAGGTGAGCGGCAGCACCGACTTGGGGATGATCCCGGTCACGCCCAGCAGCTCGGCGACGACCAGGAACACGATCACCGCGGTCAGCCCGCGCCCGCCCCCGGGG
>CAXUJF010000045.1:6239-10167 GCA_964250865.1 uncultured Streptosporangiaceae bacterium | reverse complement strand
GGGGTGGGGGGGGGGGGGCCCTTCCGGGCCGGTGACGCGGGCGCGGCGTGCGAGGGCGGCGCGTCAGCGGTGGTACTCGAACCAGTCACACAGTTGCCTTACTTGAACAGCAGCGAGCTGGCCGTGGCCGAACCGGTGGCCAGGCCGCCGCTCTTCATCAGCGTGAGGACCTTGGTGATCTCCGCCGGGTCCAGGGTGCTGGGGTAGTTGTTCAGCGGTAGCGCGTTGGCCTGCGCCGCGGTCACCTTGGTGAAGGTCGGGATGATGGCCTTGAGCGCGGACGGGTTGGCGTCGGCGTAGGCCTGGGCCTTGAGCAGCGCCGTCTGGAACGCGCGCGCGGTGTTCGGGTTCTGCTGGGCCCAGGTCGAGGTGGCCAGGTACCCGGACATGGGCATGTCGGCCGTCGGCCCGTCGCAGGACGAGACGACCTGCTTGGCCCCATCCGCGGCCAGTGCGCCGCCGAGGAACGGCTCCACCGCGCTGATCGCGTCGACCTGCTTGGCCTTGAGCGCGGTGACCATGTTCGGGAACGGGATCACCACGTACTTGACCTTGGACGGGTCCACCCCGTCGGCCTTGAGCACCGCGTTCAGGGTCAGGGTCTGGATGTTGTTGGTCAGGTTGACCGCGACGGTCTTGCCCGCCAGGTCCGCGGGCTTGGTGATGCCGGACGACGGCAGCGCGGCCACCCCGAAGGTCTTGGGCTTGCAGGTCACGCCTTCGGCCAGGATCTTGAACTGGGCCGTGCCCTTGGCCTGGGCCTCGATGAAGGAGACGTAGTTCGCGCCGGCGATGGCCGCGATCGTGCCGTGCAGCATGTCCGGGATGGCCTGGGTGCTCTGAGCCACCGCGGTGACCTTGACCGTCAGGCCTTCCTGCTTGAAGTACCCGAGCTTGTTGGCCAGGTACAGGCCGGCGCTGTCGACGACCGGGAGCGCGCCGACCGTGATGGACGTCTGCTCGAGCTTGGCCGAAGACGGGGACGCCGCTGCCGATGACCCCGAACTGGTTGAGCCCGACGACCCTGAGCTGCTGCAGCCGACAGCCAGCAGCCCGACGGCCAGGCCTGCCGTGGCCGTGACGGTGATCCGGCCGAGGCGTGGAGACCCCATTGACGCTCCTTACGTGGACAACGGCTGGCCCCCCGCGCCCAGGCAGCTGGCGCGTCACAAGTATCACCGTGTCCGCACTCGAACCGTCATCTCCGGCCAGCATCGTTAGGGAAAGGTGGCCGGCTGCTGAGCGGGAAACGCCGGGGCGGCCAGCCGCGATGGCCCGCCCCGGCTACGCGGGGCTGACCGGCTCAGGCGTTGTCCGGCCTGGCCCAGATCCCGCGCTCCTGCATCAGCCGGATCTGCGGCTCGATGACCTCGCGGCGGTACTCGTCGTGCCGGTAGGGCGGCCGGTCCAGGTACAGGTTCTTCGGGTAGACCGGGTCTTTGTAGATGGCCTGGTACTGCTCGGTGGTGAGGTCCTTCAGCCAGTTGTCGAACTGGGCGCTGGCCCGGAACTTCCGCAACGCCTCGATGTCGATGGTCCCGGCGACCCAGGACGAACCGCCGCTGTAGTCGTGGCGGCCGATGATCTGCCCGCGGTAGTCAATCACTGCCGACCCGCCGCCGAACGTGTCGATCGGGATATCGGAGTCGCGGTCCAGGTAGTAGGTGCCGACGTTGCAGGCGACCAGGTAGACGTTGTTGTCCAGGGCGCGGGCCCGGTTCTGGATCTCAAACAGGCCGTTGCCGACATGCGGGTGCGGGTAGGGCCCGCGGTAGAGGACCTCGGCGCCGTTCATCGCCAGGCCCCGGGCGTTCTCCGGGTAGGAGCCCTCGTTGGCCATCAAAATGCCGAGCCGTCCGATCTCCGTGTCGGCCACCGGGTAGAAGGCGTCCAGGCCGTCCCCGTACAGTTCCACCCATTTGTCCCACACGTTGTGCGGGGTCACTGAATGCTCGACCGGCAGCAGCGGCACGACCTTGTGGTGCCGCAAGATCACCTCACCGCTGGGGGCGATGACGAAACCGACGTTGAAGAACCGGCCCGGGAATTCCGGGTGCCGTGCCTTGGCCTGGGCCATGATGAACGCATCCCATTGCCCGGCCAGGCCGCCGAGGTAGTCGGTTTCCGGCCCGGGAATGTCGATCGCGCACTCGCGGGCGAAGGTCTCGTGGTCCAGGTCCAGCACCTCGTCGTTGAAACCCTGCAGCGCCCCCTCGGGAATCATGATCAGCCGCACCGGAAGGTCCAGGCTGGTCAGCCAGGACGCGGCCTTGATCAGGTGCGAGAGGTGCTCGAGGTTGACCTTGATGTCGTCGCGGCTGCGGATGCCGCGCATCGTCGGCACGAGGCCCAGCGCCTGGTAGGGCTCGATCATGACGGTCCTTTCGTTCGCGGTACTCATTTGGGATTGCTTGCCCGACATTGGGGTTGCTTGCCCGGAACATTATGGACTGACCCCAATGCCGCGAACTGCCCGGTGGGCCGGTAAGATCCCGCGGCGTGACGTTCTGGTGACGCCCGCTGATGTTGCGGCACCGAGACAGAGCGCTGTTCCTTCCGGCTGGCCAGCGGACAGGCCCCGGATGACCTGCGAATTCCACCCTCATTGAGTAGGAGATGGCTGTGAGAAGACGATCGGGTGCACTGGCGCTCGTGGCAATCGCCGCGGTGGCCACGCTCGCGGCGTGCACGTCAGCGAGCGCGCCGACGGGCAGCAGCGCAGCGAAACCGTCCTCGGCCGCCAGCTCCAGCAGCCCGGGCAAGGGCGGGATCACTATTGGGTTCGCCAACCCGCAGGACACCCAGCCGGTGCTGCAAGCCTTCCAGGCGGCGCTGGAGGCAGGCGCGGCCCGAGAAGGCGACAAGGTGGTCGCCCTGAACGCGGCCCTGAACGTCAACCAGCAGGTCAGCGACATCAACACGATGATCACCGACAAGGTGAAGGTGATCATCGTGTTCCCGCTCGCGGGCCCGGCGCTGGTGCCGGTGCTGACGCAGGCCCGCAAGGCGGGCATCAAGCTCATCGGCTACAACGCCTTGATACCGGGCGGGACCGCACCGAAATCGGCGGCGCCGTTCGACGCCGATCTCGATCAGGGAATCATCGTCAAGGGCGCCCAGGACGCGGCCAGTTACGTGCAGACGGCACTTCACGGTAAGGGCAACGTCCTCGGCATCAACATCGGCGCACCGGTGCCGTCCCTGGACGCATTGGTCGCCAACTACCAGAAGTACGTGACGGCCGGTCACTCAGGAATCAAATGGCTGGGCACCGCCGCCGACGCGACCGATTCGCTGTCCGGTGGCCAGACCGCCACCGCGGACGCCATCACCCGCTACGGCAAGAAGATCAACGCGATCATGTCTTACACCGACGAGGCCGGGATCGGCGCGGCCAATGCGCTGCGGCAAGCCGGAGTCAAGAACGTCGTGATCGTCGGGCAGCAGGGCAACGCGGACGGAATCGCTGCGATCAAATCGGGTCAGATTCAAGGCGACATCGACGTGCAGCCCTGGAAGCAGGCCCTGTACGCACTGGCCATGGCTAAGGACCTGCTGGCCGGGAAGAACGTTGCGGCACTGGTGCAGTACCCGACGGTGTTCATCACCAAAGCCAACGTGTCGTCCTATGTCCCGTGGAACACCGCGATCACGCAGATCAAGTCGGGCGAAATGCCCGTGGCGGTGACGTACTGACCGGATCGGCGGGCCGGTGACAGCGGAACCCCGGCTGGTCCTGCGCGGGATCGGCAAACGATACGGGGCGACCTGGGTGCTCCGCGACGTTGGCCTCAGCGTCGGCGCCGGCCAGGCACACGCGATCGTCGGCCTGAACGGATCGGGTAAGTCGACGCTGGTGGGGGGGGGGGAGCGCGGGGCGCCGCCCGCCCCGGGCCCGCGGCGGGGGCGGGGGCCGCCGCGGCCGGGG
>CAXUJF010000045.1:0-6229 GCA_964250865.1 uncultured Streptosporangiaceae bacterium | reverse complement strand
CGCGCGCCGGCGCGGGGCCGGGGCGCCCCGGCGCGCCCCCCCCCCCCCCCCCCCCCCCCCCCCCCGACCGAGGGCCAGATCCTCATCGATGGCCAGCCCTGCCGGTTCCGCAGCCCCCGTGACGCTCTGGCCCACCGGGTCGCCGCGGTACCCCAGGAACTCCCGGTGGTTCCTGCGCAGACCATCGCCGAGAACATCTACCTGGGAATGCTGCCGAACCGTGGCGGGCTCCTACGGGACCGGTCACTGAACGCCCAGGCCCAGCAGATCATGGCGCATCTGGCCGCCGAGGTGGACGTGCATGCCCCAGTCAGCTCCCTGGACCTGGCCGGGCAGCAGCTGGTGGTGGTGGCCCGGGCACTGGTCCGCGACGCCGAGATCATCGTCTTCGACGAGCCGACCAGCGCGCTGGACGCCCGCGCCGCGGACCGGCTGCGTGAGGTGATCAGGACGCTGCGCGCGGACGGCAAGGCGATCCTGTTCATCTCCCAGCGGCTCAGCGACGTGGCCGACGTCGCTGACCAGCTCACCGTGCTCCGTGACGGGCATGCCGTTGTCCAGGGACCCGTCAGGAGCTTCACCGCAGACACGATCGTCCATTGGATGGTCGAGGGGACCCCGCCTGGCGCACTCGAGGCCGCCTCTGTCCCCACCGCCGCGCCAGCGACCCGCCCTGCCCAAGCCGGGCCGCGCAAGGCCCTCCTCAGCGTCCAGCACCTGAGCACGAGCCGGGTCCATGAAGTTAGCCTCGAGGTCCAGGCCGGTGAGCTCGTTGGCCTGTTCGGACTGCCCGGTTCGGGCGCCAGCGAAATCCTGCGTGCGATCTTCGGGGCGGAGCCGGGTGAACGCGGGTCTGTCCAGCTGGACGGCGTTGCGCTGCCAGGCGGGGTCCGGCGCCGGATCAGCCAGGGTCTCGCCTATGTCACCGGTGACCGGCAGACCGCCCTGGTCAGCTCGCTCAGCGTGACCGCGAACATGGCGTTGCCCGCCGCGCGCACGCTGACCCGGCCTATCCGGCCGGGCCGGGAGCGACGGAGTGCCAGGGCCCAGATCGCCGCACTGAACATTCAGCCCTCCGCGGCGGACACCCCGGTGTCCGCGCTGAGCGGCGGCAATCAGCAAAAAGTCATTATCGGCCGATGGCTGATGGGAGATCCGGTGGTCTGGCTGCTCGATGACCCGACCCGGGGAGTCGATGCGCTGGCCCAAGCCGCGATCTACCGCATCATCGGCGATCAGGTACGGGCCGGAGCCTGCGCCCTGGCCTATGCCGCCGACCCGCGCGAGTTGCACCAGATATGCACCCGCGGATTGTTGATCACCGGGGGAAGGATTACCGCCGAGATCGACCCGCAGCAGCTGACCGCTGACGAGCTAGAGCGTCTCGTCGAAGGGACTACACCATGAGGTTTCGCCGCCCGGCCAGCGCGGGCGCGTGGCTGGCGCTGGCCGTGATCGTCGTGGCGCTCGGCGCCACCCATCATGCGTTGTTCTCGGCCGGGAACATCAGCAACCTGCTCGGGACCAACGCATCGCTGCTCGTGGTCGCCGCCGGCATGACGGTCGTGATCGTCAGCGGCGGCATCGACCTGTCCGTCGGCGCGATGATGGCGGTGTCACAGCTGCTCCTGCAAGCACTGCTGCACACGTTCCCTGGCTGGCTGGCGATCGTCGTCGTGCTGGCCGCCGGGTTCGTTTTCGGCGCGCTGGTCAACGGCGTTCTCATCGGGATCGCCAAGCTGAACTTCTTCGTGGTGACCTTGGCCACTATGACGTTCGGCTACGGGCTGGTGGACGTGCTGACCAACGGATCCACCACCACGCTCACCGCGCCGATCCTGCTGCAGCTTGGCAACAGCCAGCTGGCCGGGATCCCGATGCCAGCGGTGATCTTCGTGGTGCTGCTGATCGTGCTGGCCGTCGTGCTGCGCCGGACCACGCTCGGTCGGGCCATCTACAGCGCCGGAGGGAACCCCGAGGCTGCGCGGCTGGCTGGGATCTCGATCCCCGCCGTCACCGTGACCGTATACGGCATCAGTGGGCTGTGCGGCGCGCTCGGCGGGGTCATTGAAGCCGGACGTTTCATGGCGGCCACCCCCACCACCGGGAGCACAATTGCACTCACCGGTGTCGCCGCGGTCCTGCTCGGCGGCACTAGCCTCACCGGCGGCACGGGCGGCCTGGCCGGAACCGTCGCCGGGGTCCTCGTGATCGGTGTGCTCGGCAACGGCGTCGACCTGCTCGGCATCAGCGCCTACTGGCAGGCGGTGGTCACCGGCCTTGTTCTGGTCGCTGCTGTCGCCCTGGACCGATTCCGCTACCTGCATCTGTTCCGCGGCCGACGTTCCGCAGGCACGCCACCGGCGGCCACTCCTCCTGAAGAAGAGACCAGCGAGCCCGCTCCGGTAGCCGGCGAGGCTCCCGGCAGCGTCTGACGCTACCGAAGCGCCAACAACCCCCCGCAGCCAGCAGTACCGCGGCAGACCGTCACGATGACACGCTTGTCACACGACGGCATGGCAAGCGGTTCAGCCAGTGCCGAGGATCTGGCTCACGTTGAAGTTTCCATGGATCAGCCCGAGCTCATGCATCTCGTCTGCTACCCGCTGGATCCGGACTCGGTTGGGGGCTCCCAGAGGGTAGTTCTCCAACGTGACCAGCGCCCCGACAGTGCCGTTGACACCGGTGGTGGAACTAAAGGCCCCCATGGCTTGCGTCGCAGCGCCCCGGTTAGAGTCGGCGATCTGCTGGCCTTGCTCGAGAGCACGATCGAACGCGGCCAGCGTCCTCGGGTATTTCGCTGCCCACTGTTTGGTCACGGCGTATCCCTCGATGGGGAAAGCCGCGGCCGCCCCTGCGTCCATGTTAGTGATCGGCACCGCACCCTGGGTCGTCTCCGCTATGGTGGCAAACGGCTCGGCCAGGAACGCGACATCGACCTGGTGAGTCATGAGCGCCTGCGTCATCAGCGGGAACGGGAAATACTTCAGGTGCACTGCCGAGGGCGACACCCCGCTCTGCAGGAGGTATTCGGCCATCAGCAGGTAAGCCACATTGCCCGGGGCATTGAGACCGATGGTCTTGCCCTTAAGATCCGCCGCCGTCTCGATCGGCGAGCCGCTCCGGGTGAACAGCCCGACAAAGCCGGGCTGCATCACCGATGCCTCATGGAAAACATCCATGTCGGCCGCGATCTGGTTGTCATTCGGGTTGGGAATGTTCGTGGCCCGCATCCCGCGGTTGTAATTCTGCTGGGCCTCGATGTAGGAGACGTAGTTACCGGCACTGATGTCGACCTGGCCGAGCGCCTGCTGGTTGATGACCCGTTCACCACTGGCCGCCGGCACGTATTTGACGTTCAGCCCCTGGGCGGCGAACAAGCCCTTTTGCAGGGCGACGTAGAAGCCTGTTGAGTCGGTGGTCGGCACCACCGCCACCGTCAGATTCGGCTTTTCGGGGCGGCTGGTGGCTGAGGTAGTCTTCGCGGTCGAGGCGCCGCTCGAGCAGGCGCCCAGCGCTAGCGCCATCACCCCTACCAGCAGGGCCAGGAGACCCGGCCGCCTGTACGTCATCGCTGACCTTCCTCGCGGCAAAGCCTGACCTCGCATCAAAGAGACGTCTCGTAACGTTGTTAGTTGTTTTGGGTGGCCGAGAATGCCGACCTTGCTGCCGAAACCGGGTTGGCATTTGGCAGCTTAAACCAGGGCACAAGCCCCATGCTCCGATTTGGCCAGGATCGGTACGGTGAGCACACGGCGTACGGACAGCGGCTCAGCTGCTCGTAATCAGTTGGCGACCGGGAGGTACACGGCTGTGGTGACAGTCGGGATTGTCGGAGCTGGTCCAGCTGGGCTGGTCATCGCTCACCTACTGCAGCGCGCCGGGATCTCTTTCGTTTTGCTGGAGCGGCATGCGCAGGCGGAGGTGTCAAGCCGTCCGAAAGCGGGCCTGATCGAGTACCGGACCGTCCAGCAACTGGCTAAGGCAGGTCTGGCGGGCTCGATCGTAAATTTCGCCGTCCCGAATCACCGATGCGAGTTCCGCACGCCGGAGCAATCGGTGGTCATCGACTACAGCGTGCTCACCGGCGGCCGCTCACACTATATCTACCCGCAGCACGAGCTCGTGGGCCGGCTCGCCCGCGCTCTGGCCGCCGTCGGCGCAGACATCCGATGGGCCCACACCGTGCAGGCAGTCAGCCCCGCGCCCGGCGGTGTCCTGCTGTCGGTTACGGATGGAGATGGCGGCCGTTTCGATCTGCAATGCAAGGTCGTCGTTGGCTGCGAGGGGTCGCGCAGCCTGGTCGCCGCGGCGATGACAGGTATCCAGATCACCGAGCAGCGGTTGCCGGCGCGCTGGCTGTCCCTGATCGGCGCGGCGCCGCCGTTGCAGAACCACACCGTCTACGCGGTCCACCCAGCCGGCTTCGCGGGCCAGATGCGCCGCGGGGCCGCCCAGACGCGTTATTACCTCGAAGTCCCCGCCACCGACACGGCCGCGGACTGGCCGCAGCAGCGTATCCGGGCCGAACTCGCCTCGCGCCTTGCCGTGGCCGGCCAGCTGGACTCGGTACCGTTCGGTGAGCCCGCGATCCTCGACTTGCGGACGAGGGTCATCGAGCCTATGCAACAGGGCCGGTTGTTTCTGGCCGGGGACGCCGCGCACCTGATCACACCGGCCGGCGGCAAGGGCATGAACCTGGCCATCCAGGACGCCATCGAGCTGGCCCGTGGCCTTATCGACCGCTTCGGGCCGGGCGCCGACGGCGGCCGGCTGGCTGCCTACTCCCAGCGCCGGCTCACGCGCGTCTGGCGTGCACAGACGTTCTCCAGCTGGTTCCTGCGACTCATCTCGGCCAGCCTCCGCGATGGCGATGAGTCTGGCGCCGCCGTCCCTGGAGGCTTTGCCGGTGGCCTCCGCAACGGATGGGTACAGGCCTTGCAAAACGATCCGCTGCTGGCCCGCTGGTTTGCCCATGCCTACGTCGGCGTCGACCAGTCAGACCAGTTACTCCGATAGGCCTCTCCTCTGAGGGCCGTCTGCATCCAGGCTCCGGGTATCGCCCCCGGTCTGCCCTCCACAATCGGACGCATGGCCGCCGGAAAATCCTCTGTGCCGCTGGTGGCCCGCCTTTTAGCGGGTTGGCGGTTCTGAAACCAGTCACGCCGGGCTTGCCGATGCTGCCGGCGCCGCCCGTTGCGCATGACGCGTCGTTGCTGGCGGGCAGATGCCGATCGCTGCCGACGATCGCAGGGCGCATGGGGGGAGAGCGGCGTCAGCGTTCGTGTTCACGAGGAACTCGCGGCCGGGTTCCGACTGCGTTACGGCCGCTGTTCACGCGTTGAAAGAAAGGTAAATTTCCGCCATCAGATCTGCGGGTCGCGTTAATTATGGTCGCGCGGATGTTACCTACGGGCATGCGCGGCCCAGTTGGTGGGCCGGTGCCGCCTCGCCGACATCGCACGTTAGCGGGCGAATGGCCGACGAAGCCGCGTCGAGGGGCACCCTCACGCTCCGTCAGCGTCGAGGGCATGTAGGCCGCTAACTTATAGCAATAAAAGCTGTACATAATGTAATACCGAATGCTCTGAGTGCCTCCTTGACAGCCTTCGATTCCTGATATGACCAACGGCCCCGGTCAGAGTAGCGGCTACGGGGTGTGACGCCGTTAGAGTGCTTCCACCGGGACCAGTAAGGACGCTGGTCGCCGCTCACCCTTGGGGTCACCCGTCGGCCGAAGCGCCGAGCCCGGCGCGTCGTCTACCGCAACGTTGGACAAAATTACTGGCGATAACGCCATGAGTGGCCGGAGGAAGGTGATTATATGTGCTTACCCGTTTTGCGACTCAGACCCCAGAGTTGCCTGGGTCGTCCGGAAGTCGTCGGCCTTGCGGTGGACAGCGCGGTGAGCGGACCGTGGTGAACGTTGCTCGGGAAAGCTGCTCGGGAAAGAGGGTTGCGATGTTGTGCGGCTTTTGCGACGGAGGCCCGAAGGCTGTCCTCGGAACCCCTGCTCGTGTGAGGTGCGAAGGCTGTGCGTAGGAGACCGGTGACCGGCGAGCGCGACGGCAGCGAGGGACCCGTGACGAACGGGGCCCACGTGGTCGGCGGCGCTGGAACCGAGGGGGATGGAAGCGGCGGTACGGCCACGTTGACCGTGCCCGGAGCCCCCCCCGGGGCCGCCCCCCCCGGCGGCGCGGCCGCCGCCCCCCCCGCCCCCCCCCCCCCC
>CAXUJF010000044.1:0-19988 GCA_964250865.1 uncultured Streptosporangiaceae bacterium | reverse complement strand
CACGGTCTTCGCGCTTGAGGCGGCACGGCTGGTCTGCTCGGCTGATCGGCGGGCGACGGCGGCTGCGGGAGGGGCCAGGCCCATAGGGGTTGATGAATCCATCCCGGAGCCTGAGGACCCCCGCCGGAGGCATGGTGTTGATCTTCGCCCTGGGGACGGCGCCAGGTCCGCCCGGGCCGTGAAGAGGAACCACAAGGTTAGCCCGGTGATGACCGCTGGGCTTGATGGCTGGCCGGGGATTAGGGTGAGTATGAGCAGGGACAGCACGGCGGCGGCCAGGGCGCGGGCCAGCAGCCGCAGCGGCCGGCCGTGCCGGATCCGGGCCGGGATAAGCAGCAGACCCAGCCCCAGGCTCTGGACGGGCCACCGGGCTCGTGGCAGGCCCGGGACGGGGATGTAAGGGTCGGTGACGGCGTGGTCGGCGTAGGCCTCAGACCTGCCCCAGCTGGTGCGGAGCTGGGCGTAGGCGGTGGCGCCGGCGGTGTAGGCGGTGATGTCGCCGCCGTCGGGCCGGTCGGGGTGGGTGCGGGCGGCGATGTCCTTCCACGCCGTGCGGACCTGGCCCGGTGATGTCCCGGTCGGTGATCTTGACGGTCCCGGCGTCACTACGGCGCGCCGGGTGGGTGGCTGGTGTGGCAGGCATGGCAGCCGTTGTAGCCGGACCGGCCCGGGCCGGTCGCCCGGAATGATCAATCTTCGGCAAGTCGGCAGCAACTTCGGCAGCAGCGGCCCGGCAGCAGCGGACGGGGGTGATCGGTGCGGAAACAGCGGGCAGGGGTGACGGCGGGTACGGGACGAGCGGGCCGGCATCGGAGCGGGAAACCGGAGTACGGCAGGTGCTGGCCGGTCACGGGAAATACCGGTCTTAATGAAGGCGACCGGTGCCAGCGATGTAGCGGGACTGGAGGCAAGGGCCGTCCGGCTCTGAAGGCCAGGCCCGGGCCAGGCGGCGAACCTCAGCAGGCATGGGCAGCAGGCGGACATCAGGGCATTGCTGAACCTACATCAGGGCATTGCTGAACCTATGTTGACGCGGGAGGAGGCGGGGGGTGTGGGGGGGGGGGGGGGGCTAGCCCGCCCCGCACAGCCAGAGCCGCTAGGGCTCGATCTCCTCGGTGTTCCCTCTGGAGATCTTCTCGTCGTCGGGTGTCAGCGACGCCCCTTGGTTTCCCCTCGGGGAGGTGCCCAGGCAACCGGCGAGCGGTCCCCGTGCTTCGCGGTTCATCGGATGCCTGCCACGAGTTGACCGTGGGCCTAAGGCCCCTCCACGCGCGTTTAGTGACTCCGTGCTAGCCACGGCGTCGGCGGCGCAAGGTCAGTGTCATAGGCACTGGCCTCACCTCCTTCGAGCTGGCGGCGGATGTCTCCGCAGCCGAGTTAAGAATACCCGTCGTGTACTAGCTATCGCCTGGCGTAACCGGCGCGGAGGATTGGTGCGATTACGTCGATCAAGGCGGCTGCGTTTCCCCGGAACGCCGCCCGCAGGTCACAGCTCCAGTCCACGACGGCATCATCCGATAGGCGGACGGTGCCGAGCCAGGGCCGGATCGGGCTGGTGATGTCGATGTCGGTGGTGGCCTCGAACGATTCCAGATCCTCACTGACCCGCAGGACCACGGTCAGGCCCTGGTCCTGCAAGGACCGGCCGACCTGCCCTTTGAACGGTAGGGCACGGTAAGCCGCGCGGGTGGCCGTGCCCTGTGGTGTGCCGAGCAGGTAGGCAATGATCGCAGTGAGGGCGGCCGGGCTTGTGTCGGGTCCGGCGGCCGGTTCGTAGTACCAGCGGGCCTGCCCGTCGGCACCCAGCGCCACGAAGGACTTCCCTGTTGCGGCACCAAGGACGGTGAGCTCACAGGTGTGCCGGTGATGGGAGACCTCCACTCCCAGCCCGGCGGCGGCCAGCCGCCGGGCCAGCACCGGAACCGGTGAGCCAACAGGTGCGGCAGATGCAATCGCCCGATTGTCTTGGACCTGAGTCATCAGGGCTGACCTCCCGCGACCGCATTCGGGTAATCCTAAAGGAGGTTAAAGAGTAACACAGACCAGAGCAGATCAGACATACTCTCTGGTCAGTCTAGGTCTGTACTGTCCTATGTTGATCTTGTGCGCGTGGATCATAGACTGCCCGAGCCTGCCTACCGGCAGCTCGCCGCGATCCTGCGCAGCCAGATCGCTGAGGGTCAGTGGCGCGCCGGCCCGCTGCCCTCGGTCAAGCAGCTTCAGCAGGAACACGACGTCGGCCGCGACACTGTGCTGCGCGCGATCGAACTGCTGCGCGGCGAGGGCCTGGTGTTCACTATCTCGCGCCGGGGTACCTACGTCAGCCCGCAGAAGTGAGTGTCCCTTACCCGCTTTCACGCCGGTCAGCTTTGCGGCGGGCACCGGCACCGCGCTTAGTGAGCGTCTCACAGTCTGCGCCGTGGCCATGACGATGACCATCGAGGTCGTGCCAGATGGGACCGGCACGTCTTTCAGGTCTTGCCCCGCCGCTGGGTCGCCGGGCGGGCCTTCGCCTGGATCAGCAAGCACCGCCGCACCATCCGCGGCTATGAGCAGCTGGCCGCCCGCCACGAAGCCATGATCACCTGAGCCATCATGGCCCTGATGACCCGCCGGCTCACCCAGCCCGGCGGATAATCGGACGCTCACTTAGCCGCGGCCGTAGCGGGCTTCGGCGCGCCAGAAGTAGACAATGCCGATACCGACGGCGATGACCGCCCAGCCCACCCCGGCGAACCACAGCTGGGTCATGCTGGCCAGCGGATGACAGTACGTCTGAGCGTGATAGGGGGACTCGTGGTGGATGAAGTAGGTGCAGATGCGGGCGTTGTACGGTTCGGCCCCGGGCGCGTTGGTGTGCTGGGACTTCATCAGCGAGAAGCGCATCAGCGTGATGTACACGGCGGCCGGGTTCAGCTGCAGCAGGTCCTTGGACCACAGCGGCACGGTGGCCGGCAAGGTGGCGATGGCGTACATCACGCCGCAGAAGTACCGCCATACCCGGGTCAGGAACGGCACCAGCTGGCTGACGTCGTTCAGCTCCGCGCCCATCCGGGAGATGATCAGCGCCGCGCCCACGTTGAACAGCGACTGCAGCACCAGCACCGGGATCAGCAGGAACCAGTACCAAGTCAGCGGCTCACCGAAACCGAGCACGAACGCGAACATGACCACCATGGACAGCAGCAACTGCTGCAGCTCCACGATCGTGTAGGCCAGCGGCAGCGATGCCCGGGGGAACTGAAGGGCCCGGATCAGTGACAGGTTGTTGGACATCACCCGCGAGCCGGTCAGGATCGACCGTTCGGTGAAGGTGAAGATGAACACCCCGATGACCAGATAGGGGATGTAGTTGTAGACCCCACGGGTGGCCTTGAACAAGATCCCGAAGATCAGGTAGTAGACCGCGCAGTTCAGCAGCGGGGTCAGCACCTGCCACACCTGGCCGAGCCGCGCGTCGGTGTACATCGACACGTTCCGCGCGGTGGCGTAGGCCCAGATGAAGTGCCGCCGCTGCCACAGCTTGCCCAGGTACTCGAAGAACCCGGGCCGCTCAGCGCTCGGCGTCAGCCCGGAGTCGGCCGCCAGCTGAGCGAGGTTATCGCTCGGCAGCGGCTGCGCGACCTTGGTGATGCCAGCGTTGTTCGCCAGGCTCCCAGGGGCGCTGAGCTGCGAACGATCAGCCATGACGAGATTTCCTTCGTGAACCGGAGCACATGTCCGGCGCCAGCCGGTTACCAGGTGCCAGCCGACATTACCGCGCGCTACAGCGGAACCAGGCTCTAACGCAGAGGACCGGTATCGCTCAGTGACCTAACCACGGCCCAGGCTGTCACTGAAGCCATGATCACCTGGGCCATGACCGCCATCATGACCCGCCACCACCCAAGTCGGCGATTTATGAGACGCTCACTTAACCCTCGGGCAGGAGCCAGGAAGGGATGCGGGAGACCCGGGACCCCGGGGCGCGGGTTTCCGGGCCGGGGCGGGGTCCAGGTGTCTCCCACTGCCTTGATATTCAGTCCTTAGCCTGCGGTGCGGGATGCTATCCGGCCGGGAGGCTTTCCATGGCCTGTCCCGCCGTCCGGCGCTGCTGGCCTGCGTTGTCACCGGCAAACTGCAAGGAGCCGCCATGCCGACGATCTCTGTCCGCCGCGCGAGGCCTGCCGACCGCCCGATGGTCGAGCGCTTGTGGCTGATGTTCCGCCACGACATGTCAGAATTCGGCGGCCAGTTGCCGAACCCGGACGGCACGTTCCGCGCCGAACGGCTAGCTGCGGCCTTCGAAGACCGCAACTGGGCTGGCTACGTCTTCACCGACCCGGAAGACAGGCCCGTGGGGTTCGCGATCATCCGCAGCCTTGACGGCCCGGCGCGTGTTCTGAACAGCTTCTTCGTGGTGCGGCCGATGCGGCGGGCCGGAGTCGGGATGCAGGCCGTCAGCGCCATCGTGGCCGAGCATCCCGGTCCGTGGGAGGTTGCGTTCCAGGATGCCAACGCCGCGGCCGTGCGCTTTTGGCGCCGGGTCGCGACAGAACTTGCCGGGGATAGCTGGAGCGAAGAACACCGGGCCATCCCCGGCCAGTCCGACCTGCCGCCCGATACATGGATCTCGTTCACCGCCGCCCAGCCGCCCGGCACCCGGCTCGGCTAGCGCAGAAACGCGGGGACCGGCTGCCCAAGCTGCGTCGTCCGGCTCACAGCTACAGAACGTCGGCGGCAGGCTGAGGCCGGTCACACCGCCAGCTCTACGGGAAAACCACACCGCTTTGGAACTTCGGGCAGGAGCCAGGAAGCGGTGCAGGCACCTGAACCTCGCGGCGGTGATTTCCGGACCGGGGACTCCAGGCTTTTCTCGTGACTTGATCTAGATCTTAAGTATTTACTCCTTATTGCCTTCACCTGGGTGGGTGCTGTCCTGTGGAGTAGGAGCGGCCTGACCTCGGTCGCTCGAAGAGTGGGTGAGGTCAGGCCGCGGAAGCGGAACGGGTAGGACAGCACCCACCCAGGCCAGCGGCGCAAGCCGCTTCCACGTCTGCAAACAGCTCCCGTCGGTCCGGAGCGGCCTCGTATAGGCGGGTATGCGCTCCGGGGGGCGCTTGTGGTCGGCCTGCTCCTCCACCTCGGGTCGGCCAGCTCCCTAGGTAGCCCGCTAACCAACCAACCGGTGCGCAAGCAACCCTGCGCCAGGATCTGTCTAAGCGGTCCTGCCCGTAAGTTCGGCGGGGTAGCGGGCGGTTCAACGCTGGAGTGATTTAACCGCCCTCTTAGCATCGATCAAGCGCAGACCCGTTAGCTCCCGGACACGCCGCACGGCGGGCACGAACTCACCACGCGCTAGCAGGGCCTCGGCCTCTGCCTTGCCCTCCTGATCCAAGAGGGCAGCCAGCACATCCCCGCCTCGGCGATCGGCTTCCTGTTGGAGCGTTCCCGGAACACGGAGCGGCCGAGGCCACCACCGCCGTTTATTATCTCCGCCATTCTGCACGCTCCGACTCCCGCCAGATTCGGGCGCCGACTCATTAGCCGGCGTCTCATTTCGGTGTTTAGCGGTATCTGGGGACTAAGGCGTTTAAGAGCAGGCAGCCCCCGCGCATACCGCGCGAGGGCCGCCTTGCCAACTAGGCTGACTCGTATACGATTCCTATTGCCGGTGAGCAGCTCGGCGACGGCGTACATACAGGCCGCCAGAGATGCCGCTTGCGCGCCCTGCTAGCCGTCCACCCAGCTTGCGCCGATCACCGGCTGGCGAAAATATCGGCAAGGCACATACTGAACTCCCATGACGTCAGCTAAACGCGGCTAAGGCCAATGTAGCCAACGCCCATCGGCGAACTGCCGGTCCTGCAGAACAGCTCCACCGATTCTCCTGGCTGAACATCCAGATCCATAGGCTGGCTGGTGCCCCAGTTGATGCGCATGACGACCTCATGCCGCCCGCTGGCGACCGGCACCTCAATGCGCCCACCGCGCTTGATGCTGGCTACTTGATCGCCATCGATTACAACCCCATAACTCCGGGCTCGATCGCGCCAGCCGCCCCGGTCTCGCGACACGACTATGAACGAAGGAACGTCTTCCGCACTCACCCGACGAGCCATCCTTTCCGAATTGAACTCAGTAGCGAGCCTCTAGGCGCCTGAGGCGTGGACTCGAGCAGCGGAGACGACTCAGATAATGCTGCGCAAACTTACCATTCAGCTGGGCCATTTTTCCTGTGACCATACATTTACTATAGCCGCAGTAACTCCGCCGCCTACGCCGCCCGCTATGAAACCGCCAGCGCAGGCAACTCCTGCGCCTGGGCCAGTCCAGATGCTCGCCACTGCAGCGCCAATGCAGGTACCGACTGCGCCTGCTATATAACCCTCGACTGCAGCCCACCCAAAGCTAGTCCAGCTGAACATACCGGTGGGGTCGGTGTAGTTGGCAGGGTTGTCGCTTGCGTAGGCGTAGCGGTTGCCGTCGATAGGGTTGGATAGGTAGTTGGTGGTGTGTTGGTTGGTGATGCTGCTGGTGGTGGGGGTGTACGAGGGGTGGCCGTCGTGGGTGTAGAGGGTGGTGGCGCCGGTGCCGGTGTCGGCGAGCTGGCCGGTGTATTCGATGAGGTTGTCGCCGGCGTTGGGGCCGGTCTTGGTGGTGAGGTTGCCGTAGGGGTCGTAGGTGTAGCTGGCCGCCACGCAGCCGCAGGTGTTGATCACGCTGGTGACCGAGCCGAGGTTGTCGGTGGCGAAACCGTAGGAGCTGCCGCTTTGGACGTAGCCGAGCGGGGTGCCTTGCTGGTCGTGGATGACGTAGTCGGCGGCGGCGCCGGCGGGGGTGTAGGACTGGACCCAGGGCTGGCTGGCCTGGCCGGCCAGGCCGTAGGTGATCCCGGACGCGGAGCCGTCGGACAGGACCTGGTTCTGGGTGGGACCGGCGTAGGAGAAGTTCTCGGTGCCGTGCCCGTTGGCGTTACTGGCGGAGGTCATCTGCCCGGCGTCGTTGTAGGCCTGGGTGCCGTTGATGTTGCTGACGGTCATGTTCCCGGCGCCGTCGTAGGTGAAGCCGCTGCTGGTGATCTGGTTGCCGGAGTTGTAGCTCAGCGCACCATAGCTGGCGCCGGAGGTCAGGTTCCCGTCGGTGTCGTAGCCGTAGCTGTAGGTTTTGCCGCCGTCGTTGGTGACGGTCTTGAGCCGGTTCCCGGTGTCGTAGGTGTCCTGGGAGATGGTGCTGGTCTGGTTGTTCTCCGACCATTGCAGCAGCGCCTTGTCCGTGCCGGCCGACGCGGTGGGGCAGGCCTGCCCGGACACATACGGGCTGTAGCAGTAGGAGGTGTCGGAGACGACGTTGGAGGTGGAGGAGGAGTCGTAGACCTGGATGCGGCTGATCCGGTCGGCCTTGTCGTAGCTGGTGAGCATTTCCTCGGCCCAGGTGGTGTTGCCGGTGTTGGTGTTGAACCAGGTGGTGGTGCGCAGCCCGTCAGCGTTGTAGGCGAACTGCCACAGCTTCCCAGCCGGGTCGGTGAGGGAGGACAGCAGGTTGCGGGTGTTGTAGGTGTAGCTGGTGGACCCGCCGGCGTCCTTGACCAGAACCAGGTTGCTGTCGGCGTCGTAGTTGTAGGTCAGGGTGCCGCCGCCGGAGCCGGCGTTCTTGGTCAGTACCTTGTTCCGGCCGTCGTAGGTGCAGGTGGTGGTGCCGGAGGGGTCGGTCTGGGTTTTCAGGTTCCCGGCCCCGTCGTAGCCGTAGCTGACGGTCACCGTGTGGGTCCCGCCGGTGTAGGCCTGCTTGGTGATCCGGTCGGCGTTGTCGTAGGTGTAAGTGACCGTGTTGCCGTCCCCGCCGGTGATCGTGGCGACCCGGCCGAACCCGTCGTAGGTCAGGTTCTCGGCCTGCAGGCTGCTGCCCGTCACCGGGGTGATCTTGGTCAGCTGGTGCAGGGTGTTGTAGCTGTAGCTGGTCGTGTTCGTCCCGTTCTTGGGGTCGGTGCTGGTGGCCGGGGTGCCGTCGGCGTTGTAGGTGACCTTGGCGGTGGCGGGCAGGGCGTCGGCGGACTGCTGCAGGTTCCCGGCCCCGTCGTAGGTGTAGGCGGTCGCGTTGTTCTGCGCGTCGGTGGAGGAGCTGGGCTGGTACTCCGCGGTCGGGTTGGTCCCGCTGTTGGAGTTGCCGTAGGCCGCCTTGCTGGTGGCACCGGTCGGGGACTGGCTGGCGGTCTGCGACTCGCCGCTGTTGGCCCCGTAGGTGCTGGTGGTGGTCGCGTTCTCCCCGTTGGTGTAGCTGTCCACGTCGTTGAGGGAGGTGTAGCCGGTGGAGCGGGTGTTGTTCTGCTGGTCGACGGTCGTGGTCACCAGGTCCTGGCTGTTGAGCGTGTAGGTGGTGTTCGGCACCGAGGAGACCGGGCTGGACTGGCTGGTGTCCGGGTCGGCGACCTGGGTTTCGGTCGCGGAGACGTAGGACAGCCGGGTGGTGGCGGTGGCGCTGGTGCTGCCGTAGATCTGGCTGACCGAGGTGACCCGGTGGCTGGAGTCGTAACCGATCTGGGTGGTGACGTTCGCGCCGTTCTTGATCGAGGTCACGTCGTCGGAGGAGTCGTAGCCGAACTGGATCAGCGTGCCGTCGGCCTGCTGGACCGAGGCCAGGTCACCGTTGGCGTTCTCGGTGTAGGTGACGGTGCGGGTGCCCAGGGCGCCCCCGGACTGGCTCAGGGTGCCCAGGTACCCGTTGGGGGAGCCGGCGGTCACCGTCTCGCTGGGGCTGGAGGCGCCTTTGGGGGTGTAGGTGACCTGGGTTTCCTGCTCTGAGCTGTTGTAGGTGTAGGCGGTGGTGTTGCCGTTGCGGTCGGCCTGGCTGGTCAGCAGCCCGTTGGCGTTGAAGCACATCACCTCCCCCGAACTGTGCCAGGTCATCGTGTATCCGGTGCCCCCGCAGGTGCTGCCGGCCGAGGTGGCCAGGGTGGCGTGGATCTGCGGCGGGCTGGTGAAACTGCTGCCCGCGGCGGTGAACTTGCCCGTAATGCCATCCTGGCCTGCATAGGTCAGTGACCCGTCCGACCCCAGGTACAGCTGTACCCCGGCGCCTTCGCGCTGGGCCCAGCCCGTCCCGTCCGAATTGGTCGTGGCGATCTGGCTGCCGGCCAGCAGGCTGTTGTAGTCCACCCCCAGCGTCTGCCCGGGCAGCGTGAGGTCGGAGATGGTGATCAGGGCGTTCCCCGAGCCCACGTTGACCTGCAGTCCCACCTTGTCCGAGATCGGGAACTTCAGCTGGGTGGCGTTGGCCACCGGTCCCGTGCCCACCGGCAGCGACGGGGCGGCCTGGGTGTAGGTGTAGGTCAGGGTCGGGTTGGGGCCGAACTCCACGAACGGTGTGGTGGACGTCTCGTTGCTGTTGATCAGCTCGGCCGACACCTGCCAGGCGTCGTTGTTCAGCGCGGTCTGCAGCCAGCTGGTCACGGTCCACGGCACGGGCACATTCGGGGTGGTGCTGGCGGTGGTGAACGTGGCCGCGACCGGGCCGGCCAGGTGCGTCGGCGGGTTGTTCCACGACGGGGAGGCCGGATAGTCGTACTCGCTGGTGTAGTAGGCGCTGACCGTGTGCGATTGGGAGGAGGAGGTCGTGGCCTTCACCGCCTGGGCGGTGATCGTGGCCGAGGAGACCGTGACCGGCAGCTGGGTCGGGTACGCCGGCAGCGGCGCCAGCTCGAACTCGTAATCGCCGCGGTCCACGCCGCCGCCGTCGAAACCGGACGACACGAGCCCGTCCGAGGTGGAGTCCACCTCGACGGACGTCGGGTACTCCGACTGCAGCTGCCCATATGCCACAAAGGCCTGGGTCTGCGAATACGACGGGTCCACGTACACCGGGTACACCGTCGAGTCGCCGGCCAGCAGCGAGCTGGGGATACTCAGGGTGACCATGCCGGTTTCGTAACTGGCGCCCACATTCGCCGCGTGTGCGCCGCGCCCCGGGCCGGCCAGCGTCGAGAACACATCCGACCCGGCCGCACGGGCCGAGTCCCACGCCGACGGCGCCGGGGAGGAGAACACCGCCTGACCCTTGGCCGTCTGCACCGTCACCGCACCGTCCCGGCCCGCCTTCTGGCTCAGGCCCGCGCTCAGCGACACACCCAGCGTCAGGTGCGCCAGCTGCGGGTCACGGGCCGCGGACGCGTCGTGCACGGCCAGAGTTTCGGTGAACCCGCCGCTGACCTGCGCGGTGACCACCAGGTCCACACCGGGGAACACGCCGGCGTACGTGGCTCGTGCCCCGGCCACCGCGGGAACCGGCAGCGCTGATGGCCAGGTCAGCGCCATCGTGTGCGTCCCCGATGTCAGCGTGGCCAGCGTCTTGCCCCCGCCGCCGGACAGCTGCAGCCCCGTCAGGGCCGCTTTCGGGGACCACGACCCGCCGGCGGTACGGGTCAGATCCGCGCTGGCCGCCACCCAGGAGGCGCCGCGTTTGGCCCAGCGCGGCTGCTGCGACACCGACGTCGTCAGCGAGCCGTCCGGGTTCGCGACCGTCTGCGAATACGCCGTCTGGCCGGCAGCGATCTCCACCTTCCGGTGCTCACGCCGGGCCGTGGCCATGTCCGCCATCGCCCGCGGCACCGCCACCCGGTTGTCCGGCCTGGCCGCCGTCCGGGCGGCTAGATGCCCAGCCGCCCGCACCGCCGCAGACGCAGCCGGGACACTGCCCACGATCGATGCCGCCACCAAGCCCAGCATCGCAAACATGGTGGTGACAAATGTGAGTTTCCGGCCCAGGACACGCAGAATCAAACGCACAGCTGACCTCACTTGCTCCCGTGGCCGCCGTGCGCCACATCCCTGCACCCGGCCGCGTCATGCCCGGGTGACCCCGCACATAGTTGATCAAACAACTTCGCGTACTGGAACGTAACATCCGCGATTGAGGGACGTCTAGGCCGAAAAATGGACAAATATCTGCTGGACGCGACAGCTGAGAGTGTGCTACTGATACATGAAATGCCAACCTTGGCCAGTACCATCGCTCCGTCCTCTGACGGGTCGGCAGCAATGATGGCGAGCACCATAAATAAACAGCAATGTTGTAAAACGTTTACAACCTGTGATCCTCAACACAGGTTTAACCCGGACAGCCCGTGTCGCTGGTGGGCGCCGGCCACTGGCTGACCGGCACCCGGGCCACCTATGACACTGTCGCAGTCCGCTACGCCACCCAACTGCGCGGGGCATTGGCCGGAACGCCGTGCATCCGGTCCGCGCTGGCGCTGTTCACCACGTTGGTTCACGCCGTCGGCGGCCGGCCCGTGGCGGACGCGGACTGCGGACCAGGACACGTTACTGCGCACCTGCACGACTCGGGTCTTGACACCGGCATCGGCCTTTCGCCCGTAATGATCAACGTCGCCCGGCGAGAGCATGCCGGGCTGCGGTTCGAGGTGGACTCCATGACGGATCTGCCGCTCGTTGATGCCTTGGTCGCCGGGCTGATCGCGTCCTGGTCACTGGTCCATGTCCCCGGCCACGCCTTGCCCGCAGTGTCCGGGCACTCCCGGCGGGCACTGCGTCCCGGTGGGTACTGCTGCTGGGCTTTCACGCCGGCAATGCATCGATGCTGGAGACTTAGGGCTACGGCGGGCACCCGATCAAGCGTGTACGTGTACCGCCGTCAGCCCGCTGACACGACCACCGAGCTGCGCGATGCCGGGCTCACGGTCAAGGCCCATATGTAGCCGGACCCGGACGGCGGCCACCCGGAGCCATCCTTTCGCGCGCCGCCCGGCATAGTTGAGGCGTTACAACGTCAAAGCTGAACCATTCCACTCGATGACCAGCCGACGGGCTGCCTGGCCTGGGTAAGCATTGTCTCGCCTCCCTATTTGCTCAAAACTGTCCCCAGCCCCGAAGTAACCCTGCAGTGCTGGGGTCCCGGGGCGGTGTGACGATTGGGGTCGGGTGAGCGCGACTGCGCATAGGGGTGGCGGCCTGGGCCATCCCGTCGCCGTCGTCCCGCCAGCCGAATCAGCGGGCCGGACGGGACGGATCAAGCGGCAACGATCTTCCGCCGCTTGAGGCGGCCCCGGCAGGTCTGCTCGGCTGACGGACCGGACGACGGCGACCCGGGGGGAGCCAGGCCCAAGGCTTCTTCCATGCCGGAGCCAGAAGCGCCCTGCCGGAGGCATGGCCCCGCAGAGCGTTAGCCCATGTGGGGGTAGTGGTAGTCGGTGGGCGGGGCGAACAGCTCCTTGATGGCCCGGGGGCTGACCCAGCGGAGCAGGTTCAGGATCGAGCCCGCCTTGTCGTTGGTGCCGCTGGCCCGGGCGCCGCCGAAGGGCTGCTGGCCGACGACCGCGCCGGTGGGCTTGTCGTTGATGTAGAAGTTGCCCGCCGAGTACCGGAGCACCTCGGCCGCGTGCGCGATGGCCGCGCGGTCCTGGGCCAGGACGGCGCCGGTCAGGGCGTACGGGGCGACGTCGGCCGCCTGGGCCAGCATGTCCTCGTAGGCGTCGTCCGGGTAGGGGTGCACGGCCAGGATGGGCCCGAAGTACTCGGTGCTGAACGCCTCGTCGGCCGGGTCGGAGCACTCCAGCACGGTGGGCGCGGTGAACCAGCCTTCGTGGTCATCGGTGCGGCCACCGGTCAGGACCCGGACGCCGGGGCGGCTGCGAGCCCGTTCGAATGCCGCGGCGTGCTTGGCCAGCGCACGGCCGTCGATCACCGCGCCCATGAACAGTGACAGGTCCGAGGAGACGTCGCCCATGGTCAGCGACTCGACCTGGTCGACGAAGTCGTCGCGGTGCCGCACCCAGACCGAGCGCGGGACGTAGGCCCGCGAGGAGGCCGAGCACTTCTGGCCCTGGTACTCGAACGAGCCGCGGATCAGCGTGGTGGCCAGGATGGCCTCGTCCACCGAGGGGTGCACGATCACGAAGTCCTTGCCGCCGGTCTCGCCGACCAGCCGGGGGTAGCCGCGGTAGTCGGTGATGTGCTCGCCGACCGTGCGCCACAGGTGCTGGAACGTCGCGGTCGAGCCGGTGAAGTGGATGCCAGCCAGCTCCGGGTGGGGCAGCGCGACCTTGGACACGGCCTGGCCATCGCCGGTGACCATGTTGATCACGCCCGGCGGCAGGCCGGCCGCCTCCAGCAGGCGCATCGTGTAGTGCGCGGACAGCTGCTGGGTGGGCGACGGCTTCCACACCACGACGTTGCCCATCAGCGCGGGGGCGGCGGGCAGGTTGCCGGCGATCGAGGTGAAGTTGAACGGGGTGATGGCGACCACGAAGCCTTCGAGCGGCCGGTACTCCATCCGGTTCCAGACCCCCGGAGCGGATTGTGGCTGCTCGGCCAGGATCTGCCGGGCGTAGCTCACGTTGAACCGGAAGAAGTCGATCAGCTCGCAGGCCGCGTCGATCTCGGCCTGGTAGGGCGACTTGCTCTGGCCCAGCACGGTGGCGGCGTTCAGGGTGGCCCGCCACGGTCCGGCCAGCAGGTCGGCGGCCTTGAGGAAGATGGCGGCCCGGTCGTCGAACGACAGCGCCCGCCAGGCCGGGGCCGCGGCCCGGGCCGCGTCGATCGCCGCGGCCACGTCGGCGTCGGTGGCGTTGCCCAGCTGGCCGAGGACGTGCCGGTAGTTGTGGGGCTGGACCACGTCGACGAGGTCGCCGCCACCCATCCGGGTCTGGCCGCCGATGGTCATGGACAGCTCGGCCTGCTCGCCGGAGAGCTGCTTGATCTTGGTCTCCAGCGCGGCTCGCTCGTGGCTGCCGGGCTGGTACTGCCGTACCGGTTCGTTGACCGGCCACGGCACGTTGCTGATGGCGTCCACTACGGTCGCCCTCCCTGCTCAGTTCGGATGCTGGGAGGCTACCCCGGATCGGGCCGCCGGCGGTCCGTCCCGCCCGCAGGGCTGAGTCGCAAAGTATCGCTTTGGTTTACTTCTCCGTCATCCTTCTCATACAGGCTTGATCGGCGCCTAACGCACCGCACGTCCCGGTACCTCGCAGCGAAGAGTAACAGCCACGGCTCCTGGAACTACGTCCAGTTCCGCAAGGCCAACCAGACCAGCAGCCTGGACGGGATCAACCTGAACGACTTCTTCCGCGCGGCCGGAGCGCGGGGCTGGGCCAGTTCGAACTGGTACATCCAGTCCATCACGGCCGGCTTTGAGATCTGGAGCGGCGGCCAGGGCCTGAAGATGTACAACTTCTGGGCCCGGTCGCAGGCCGCCGGCCCGGTCATAGGTCGCCGACCCGGTCATAGGCCGCCGGCTCAGTCGACGAAGAACAGCTCCTGGGTGGCGAACCACTGCAGTTCGTGGCCCTCGGCGCCGTCGACGGTGAAGCGGGCGTCGTCATCGCCGTCGTCGGCGGCGGACAGCGCGGCCACGGCGGCCCGCACGTCGTCGGCGGCGTCGAGCGAGTCGACGTGCCCGGCGGCCACGCGGGACAGCGGGATCGCACTGAGCACCTGGATCGCGGCCGGGTGGCCGTTGGCCTTGCCCAGGTCGTCCTCGGCCACCTCGGCCGCTAGTACTACGCGGCGGGGTGGCGCGTCCGGCTGGGCGGCCAGCAGCCGCAGTGAGCCGCGGGCCGCCTCCAGCAGCGCCGTGTACTCGAGTTCTTCCAGGTCACCGGTGGCGTAGGACTCGCGCAGGGCCGGGGTGACGGCGAACCCCGGCAGCGGGGCCGGGCCGATCTCCCCGGTGTCCAGGGCCTCGGTCAGCCGCGGCAGGGTCAACGGCAGATATACACGCATGGGCTTCCTCTGATCAGGCTGCTCAGAGTGTGACAGGTTGGGCCGGGGCCGACCGTGAATTAGGCCGCACCGTGACCATCCGGGCCGCCTGGCCCTGGGCCGGGGCCGTCGTTACCGCGGGCGGGCGGGCCGAGCGCGGTGACCACGGCCGTGACCGCGTCGTCGAGCGGTACGTGCTCCCACAGCCGGACCACCTGCCAGCCGGCCAGTTCCAGGGCCGCGTCGGCCGCGCGGTCGCGTTCTGCGTTGCGCTGCAGCTTGGGGTTCCAGTAACCCTGGTTGACCGCGGGCTTGGACCCGTGCTCGGGGCAGGCGTGCCAGAAGCAACCGTCCACGAACACCGCGACCCGGCGGCGTGTGAACACGATGTCAGGACGGACCCGGCGGCCCGTGGCCAGGTCAAGCCGGTAGTCCTTGCGGAACCGGTAACCCAGCCGGTGCAGAGCCCGGCGCAAAACCAGTTCCGGCTTGGTGTCGGTCCGCCGGATGGCCCGCATGTTGGCCGAGCGTCCCGGGCTGGACGCCTTCGGGTACGCCGGCTCCTTCGCGGCCCGCACGGCCGGTGGGCGGGCCGCGGCGTGTTCTGCCATGGCAGCCAAGGCTAGAACAGCACCGGCGACCCGGTTGGGACACCACGTTGGAAGATCATTAAATACCGGAAATACCCAGCAATGTGGCCACCCGTTCGGTGGTGACGACCGGATCCTCGTGGTGCACGCCGGTCATGCCGCAGGCCTGCGCGGCGATGATGTTGGCCTCGACGTCGTCCACGAACACGCAGGCGGCCGGGGGCAGGCCGATCAGCTCGGCCGCGTGCCGGAAAATCTCCGGCTCGGGCTTGCGCATGCCGACCTCACAGGAGATGACCACGCCGTCGAACAACGCGGGGAAATCGGTCCGGTCGTACCAGTCGGCGCCCCAGGAGTTGGACAGCAGGCAGGTGCGGATACCCGCCGCCCGGGCTGCCCGCAGCAGGTCGTACATGGCGGGCACGGTCTCGCTGGCCGCGAACATCCGGCCCAGCAGGCCGTCGGCCGGGACCGGGCCGCCGTCGGTCCGGACCAGCTGGGCCGCGAACAGCTGCTCGAACTCGGGCACCGTGCATTCGCCGCGTTCCAGGGCGTGCACCGGGTTGCCGGCCGCGGCCGGGCCGCCGTAGGCGACGTCCAGCCAGGGGCGCATGCAGGCGACGTAGCTGTCCCAGGAGATGTCCTCGGCCTCGACCCAGGACTTGACCGTGGTGCGGATGGAATTGGTCAGGACGCCGCCCCAGTCGACGACCAGACCGCGCAGGTCCTCGTGGTGAGCCACATCTTCTTCGCGGTGAGCCACATCTGCGATGGTATGGCCGCCCCGGCCTTGTTTAATTCCCTATATTTACAGTTGACTTAATAGGGTGAATCACCCAACATAAGTGCCTACGGCCTGACTGCGAACTCCGCGCCATCCGACCTACTCACACGGAAGAGGTTCTCCCCGTGTCGATATCCACCAGCGGCCGTCCCGCTGACGGTGGGGCCACTCAGGGAGAGGCGACACAGGACGGCAGTCCCGCCGGTGGGGCCCTGCTCGGCAGCGGGCTGCCCCTGGGCGGCGTCACCGGCCCCAGCGGCGCCGCGAGAACCCGGGGCAAAGGCTGGCGGCGCTCCGGCTGGCTGCGCCTGGTCAGCCCGCTCATCGTGCTCATCCTGTGGCAGACCCTCAGCACCACCGGGGTCGTGTCGCAGCAGAAGCTGCCCTCGCTGACCACGCTGTGGACCACCGCGGTGCACCTGATCACGACGGACTCCCCCACCTACGGGACGCTGCAGCACGCGATGCTGATCTCGCTGGAGCGGGTGGCCATCGGCTTCGTCATCGGCGGCGGGCTGGCCATGATCCTGGCCACCATCGCGGGCCTGAGCCGGTTCGGCGAGAACGCGATCGACCCGATCATGCAGGCGCTGCGGACGCTGCCGCTGTTCGGCCTGATCCCGGTGTTCATCGTGTGGTTCGGCATCGGCGAGTCACCCAAGATCACGCTGGTGGCGCTGGCCGCGGCCATCCCGCTGTACCTGAACACGTTCGCCGGCATCCGCGGCGTGGACAGCAAGTTCTTCGAGCTGGGCCAGGTGCTCGGGCTCAAGCGGGGCGAGATGATCCGCAACATCATCCTGCCCGGGGCGCTGCCGACGATCCTGATCGGCCTGCGGCAGAGCCTGGGTACGGCCTGGCTGGCCCTGGTGGTGGCCGAGCAGATCAACGCCAACGCCGGGCTGGGCTTCATCATCAACCAGGGCGAACAGTTCCTCCAGCAGAACGTGATCTTCGTCGCCCTGATCGTGTACCTGATCCTCGGTCTGCTGACCGACTACATCGTCCGGCTGATCGAGAGGAGGGCCCTGACGTGGCGACGCGGGATTCTGGAAACCTAGCCACCGATCCGGGACCATCGGGCCCGGACGGCAGCTCGCCGGGCGGCTCGTCCGTCGTGGTGGCGCAGGCCCGGGACCTGTCCCGGTCGTTCGGCGACCATGTGGTGCTGAACCACCTCGACCTTGACATCCATAAGGGCGAGTTCGTGGCCATGATCGGCCGCAGCGGGACCGGCAAGTCGACCCTGCTGCGCGCGCTGGCCGGGCTGGACCGGGACGTGTCCGGCGAGCTGACCGTGAACGCGCCGACCGCGGTGGTGTTCCAGGAGCCGCGGCTGGTGCCGTGGAAGAAGGTCTGGAACAACGTTTCGCTCGGCCTGCGGGCGGCCGACCCGCGCACGATCGCCCGCACCGCGCTGGACGAGGTCGGGCTGGCCGCCCGGGCCGACGCCTGGCCGCTGACGTTGTCTGGCGGCGAAGCCCAGCGGGCCGCGCTGGCCCGGGCCCTGGTCCGGGATCCGGGCCTGCTGCTGCTGGACGAGCCGTTCAGCGCGCTGGACGCGCTGACCCGGATCAGCATGCACCAGCTGGTGATGTCGCTGTGGGAGCGGCATCAGCCGGCCGTGCTGCTGGTCACCCACGACGTGGACGAGGCGCTGGCCCTGGCGGACCGGGTGCTGGTGCTGTCCGACGGCCAGATCGCGCTGTCCGCCACCATCACGCTGGACCGGCCGCGGGACCGGGATCACCCGGACCTGGTGGCCTTGCGTATCCGTCTGCTCACCGAGCTAGGCGTAGCGACTTCAGACGTTTCCTGAGCGCATTTCCCTGAGAAAACGAGGATTCCCTTCATCATGATCAATTCCATCCGGGTCAGACGTGGCCGCGCTGTGTTCGCCATGGCCGGGACCGCGACCGTGCTCGCCGTGGCCGCCTGCTCCTCGTCCTCCGGCAGTTCCGCGTCGTCGGGCAGTTCGGCGTCGAGCAGCGCGTCGGCACCCAGCTCGACCGTGAACGTCTCGGACGTCACGCTGACCATCGGCGACCAGAAGGGCACCGGGGCCGAGGCGCTGCTCACGGCGGCCGGGCTGATCAGCAAGCTGCCGTTCAAGGCCAAGTGGGTCGACTTCACCTCCGGCCCGCCCATGGTGCAGGCGATGGGTTCGGACTCGGTCGACATCGGCGGCGTCGGTGACGCCCCGCCGGTGTTCTCCGCGGCCGGCGGCTCGAAGATCAAGATCGTCGGGGCCCGCATCACCCCGGCCGCCGCCGGCGCCGTCGTGGTGCCGAAGGGCTCGTCCGTCACAACGATCCAGCAGCTCAAGGGCAAGACGATCGCCGCGCCCGAGGGCACCACGGCCGACTACCACCTGCTCACCGTGCTGGCCGCGGCCGGGCTGACCAAGAAGCAGGTCACGGTGGACAACCTGCAGCCCGCCGACGCGCTGGCCGCGTTCAGCTCGGGCAAGGTCGACGCCTGGGACACCTGGTCGCCGTTCATCGAGGAGGCCACCGTCCAGCACGGCGGGCGGGTGCTGGCCGACGGCAAGCAGTACGGCTCGCCGTACTCGTTCCAGGTCGCCTCCGACGCCGCGCTGAGCGACAAGGGCAAGGCCGCCGCGATCAACGACTACGAGAAGATCCTCGACCAGGCCTACGTCTGGTCCGCGACCCACCAGAGCGACTGGGCCAAGATCTGGGGCGACGCCACCGGCCTGCCCAGCGCGACCATGACGCAGGCGGCCAAGGACGACGTGAACACGCCGGTGGCGATCAACGCCACGGTGATCACCGCCGAGCAGAAACTGACCGACGCGTTCTACAAGGCGGGCGAGATTCCCACCGACGTGAAGATCACCGACTACATGACCGGCCAGTTCAACGACGCCGTGCCCAGTTCGTCGACCACGAGCGCGTCCGGCTCGTAGGAGGTTCGTACCTCGTGAGCTTGAAGTTTCACTGGTTCCTGCCCACGTCCGGCGCTGGCCGGTCCATCGTCGGACGTGGGCACAGCGTCCCGAAAGGCCCCGCCGGCCGGCCCCTCCCCGGCCGGCCGGCCCAGGCGGCGGCGACCGCGATCCGGCCGCCGGACATCGACTACCTGGCTCAGGTGGCGCAGGCGGCCGAGGCCAACGGGTTCGAGGGGGTGCTCACCCCGACCGGGACGCACTGTGAGGACGCCTGGCTGGTCACCGCGGCGCTGATCCTCCAGACCCAGCGACTGAAGTTCCTGGTCGCGTTCCGGCCCGGGCTGACGTCGCCGACGCTGGCGGCCCAGATGGCCGCAACCTACCAGCGGGTCTCGCGCGGCCGGCTGATGCTCAACGTGGTCACCGGGGGCCAGGCCGACGAGCAGGCCCGGTTCGGGGACTTCGTGCCGCACGACGAGCGGTATGCCAGGACCGGGGAGTTCCTGGAAGTGATCCGGGGCGCGTGGAGCGGGCAGCCGTTCGACTTCACCGGCGACCACTACCGGGTCGAGGGCGCGACCGTGATGGCGCCGCCCGAGCCGACGCCGGACGTGTACTTCGGCGGCTCCTCGCCGGCCGCGGGACCGGTCGCGGCCCGTTACGTCGACGTCTACCTGACCTGGGGCGAGCCGCCGGAGCAGGTGGCGAAGAAGCTGGACTGGATCCGGGGCCTGGCCGCGGCCCAGGGCCGGACCGTGCGATTCGGTATCCGGCTGCACGTCATCACCCGGGACTCGGCCGCGGAAGCCTGGGCCGAGGCGGACAAGCTGCTCAGCTACCTCGACCCGGCCGAGGTGGCGAACGCGCAAAAGGTGCTGGCCAAGAGCGAGTCGGTCGGCCAGCAGCGGATGCTGGAGCTGCACGAGAACTTCCGGGCGGGCGGGTCCGCCTCGGACCTGGAGATCTATCCCAACCTGTGGGCCGGGGTGGGCCTGGTCCGCGGCGGCGCC
>CAXUJF010000043.1:0-19996 GCA_964250865.1 uncultured Streptosporangiaceae bacterium | reverse complement strand
GGGCCGGCCGGAGCCCGACCCGGTGGGCCACCACCGGCGCGCCCAGGACGCGCGGCTCGATCGCGGCGAAGTCGGCCAGGATGCGCTCGGCCACCTCGGGCCGTGGTTCGGTGTTCCAGTCGCCGTCGGCCATGGTGCCGCCCAGGATCACGGTGTCCCGGTGCGGGAACAGATAGATCACCTCCGGGATCGGCGTGCTGTGGTCGATGTAGAACTCCTCGATGCCCGGGTTGGCGATGACCACGACCTGGCCGCGGATCGGGTGCACGGCCGGGTCCGGGACCAGGTGCCGGGCCGCCGCCCCGGTGCAGTTGACGATGACCGGCGCCGAGAATGTCCCATCTGCACCAGCCTTGACTTCGGCGAGCGACGTGATGGGATTCACATCAATGATGACCCCGACCCGCTCCAGCCGCATCACCAGGTAGTCCAGGTATACCGGCATGGCGATCACCGGGGCCCGGTACCGCCAGCCGGCCACGAACCCGGGCGGCAGCTCGCTGTCGCGGCAAATCTCCAGGTCATCGGTCAGGTCGAGCCACGCTGGGGGGTCGGCCGGTACGCGGGACACCTCCCGTCCGTAGCGGGTCACGATGCCGGTCGCCGGATTGGCTTCCAGTTCGCGGAAGACGGCCAGGCCGGTCCGGGCCCAGCCGCGCACCCGGTCCGCTGGACCGCAGGTCACCGGGCCCCACACGGCGCCCGCCGCCACCGAGGTCGTCGTCCCAGGCGGGCTGGCGGTTCGCACGCTGACCCGCAGTCCCGACTCGGCCAGGGTGATGGCCGTGGTCAGGCCGATCACCCCGGCCCCGAGGACCAGCACCTCGAATTCGTTGGGGTTCGTCACGGTCCTGACGTTATTGGATCCGCATAGGGTGGACGGCGACGCATCGGCCGGTTTGCCGTGCCCAGCTTCCCAGCGCGGGGTAGACAGGGATTGCCCGGGTTTCACTGTGGTGAGCCCGGCCGCCGGACCACAATCCACTGCGCGAAGGGGGATGATGAGCGACCGGCCCGCACCCAAAATCGAGCTCAACACGGTCCAGGTTGTTTCGAGTATGGCCGCGGCTGTGACTGGAGCGGTCCTGACGTCCTATCTCGGGGACGGCGGGACGATCCTGGGCACCGCTGTCGGAAGCGGCGCCAGCACCGCTGGTTTCGCCGTTTACAAGCACTACCTGTCCCGGACCAAAGAGAAGGTCGCCCCGGTCATCGTCGAGCACGCGCGCCAGTGGACCCCCACCAGCACGATGGCCAGCGACCAGAGCCCGACCCGCCACGACGGCGCGACCCGGGCCGACGTCACCCGGGCGGATCTGCGCCGCCCCGACGACGCGACCCGCGCGGACCGCCCGCTGCGCAACGGCAACGGCAGTGTCAACGGGAACGGGAACGGCCGGGGCTACACCGCGGCCAACTGGGAGCAGGCCCAGCGGACCGCACCTGGCTGGGCTCAGCCCACCCAGGCCGAGCCCGGCTTGGGTCCCGACCCGACCCGCCATGACTTGCCCAGGCCGGGGTACAGCGCCGACCCGACCCGCCAGGACGCTGCCCCGACCCGCACCCAGTACGGCACCGTGCGGATGGGCGACGGAAGCCTGGTCAACGGCACAACTGGTGCTGACGGCGACGGCTCGCGCCGGGCTGGCTCGGGTAGTTCCAGCTCCGGCGGCTCTGGCTCCGGCGACGGGCGGCACGGCAAGCCCGGCGGCGGCTTCCTGGCCGGGCGCCCGCGCTGGCTGGCGCCGGTAGCCACCGCGGCCGCCGTGTTCATCGTCGTGCTGGTCGCGATCACGTTCTTCGAGCTGGGCACGGGCAAGCCGATCAGTGCCAGCGTGTGGAACCGCGCCCAGACCGGTACCACGCTCGGCGGCGGCCACAAGACGACCGCCACGCCGTCCACCACCCCGACGCCGACGCGGAGCACGACCGCACCGGGCAGCTTCGGTGCGACCGGCGGGGCGCAGTCCTCGCCCACCCCGAGCGCGACACCGACCGGAGCGCCGACGCCGACGCCGACGCCGAGTTCGGGTGCCTCGTTCGGCTCGACCCCTGGCGCCACCGCGCCGGCCACCGGCGGGGCTGGGGCTGGCGCGGCCAAGTCCGCCACCGTGGCCCCAGGCCAGTAAGCTGCACCGCCGATGGAACTCTCACCCGAGGCATGGCGCAAGCTCCACGACGTCTCTACCGCCAGCCTGACCAGCGAGCTGCTCAAGCTCGGTTTCCGCAACACGTTCATGGCCGGGATCCGGCCGCTGCGGCCGGACCAGCGGATGGTGGGTTACGCCTTCACCCTCCGCTACGTCCCGGCCCGCGAGGACCTCGACTTCCAGGTCGAGTACGACAACTGGACCAACCCGCAGCGGGTCGCGGTCGAGACCGTCGGCCCCGACCAGGTTCTGGTCATCGACGCCCGGGGCCAGCTCGGCGCGGCGTCGCTGGGCCACATCCTGGCCACCCGGCTGATGGTCCGGGGCGCGGCCGGCCTGGTCACCGACGGCGCGCTGCGTGACTCCCTGGCCATCGCCACCCTCGACTTCCCGTCCTACGCAGCCGGTGCGCACGGCACTACCAGCTCCGTGCTGCACCACCCGGCCGACTTCGGCCTGCCCATCGGCTGTGGCGGGGTCCTGGTCGAACCAGGCGACGTCCTGGTCGGTGACGCCGAAGGCGTGGTCGTCATCCCCGCCGCCGTCGCCGAAGACGTTGCCACCCGCACCTGGGACCGCGACCAGCTGGAAACCTGGCTCCAGCAGCGCGTCGCCGACGGCGCCAGCATCCGCGGCACCTACCCGCCCGACGACGAGACCAAGGCGCAGTACCGGCGGGACACTGGCCGCGGCTAAGTCGCCGGGCCCGTGGGGGACAGGGCGCCAGCTCTGTCGAGCAAAACCATGGCGTCGTGATCGGGGGTTCCGGGTACGGCCACGTACGCGATCAGGCGCTGGCCGTCGGCGCGGTTCACATCGAGGGTCTCGTGGGCGAGCGTCATCGCGCCGACCAGCGGGTGCCGGAAGACCCGGTCGCCGGCGCCGGCCCGGCGTACCTCGTACCGTCCCCACAGGCGGCCGAAGTCCGGGCTCTTGACCAGCAATTCCCCCACCAGCGCGGCCAGATCGGGCGCGTCCGGGTCGCTGCCGGCCACGGCGCGGAGCTGGGCGACGCAGCCACGGGCCTTCTGCTCCCAGTCAGGGAACAGCTCCCGCGCGCCTGGGTGCAGGAACGTGTACCTGATTGTGTTGCGCTGCCGGGACGGCCAGTCGAACAGGCCGTGATGCAGCTGGGCACCGCCAGGGTTGGCGGCCAACACGTCATAGGTGCGGCTGAGCAGGTAGGCCGGGTTCGGGCGCAGGCTCTCCAGCAGCATGCCGATGGTGGGGCGGACCGCGCGGGATGGCTGCTTCGGCGGCACCGGGGCCCGGCGGGCTGCCTGCGCCGCCAGCGACTTCAGGTACTCGTGCTCCTCGTCGTCGAGCAGCAGCGCGCGGGCCAGCGCGTCGATGACCGCCGGGCTCGGTCTCGTCTCCCGGCCACGCTCGAGCCGCGTGTAGTACTCGATGCTCACCCCGGCGAGGGTCGCGATCTCCTCCCGTCTCAGCCCGGGCGTGCGGCGTGAGCCGGTACCGGGCGGCAGGCCCACGTCCTGCGGGCGGACGCCTTCGCGCCGCGCGCGCAGGAAGCGGCCCAGCTCGGTCGGCGCCTGGCCGTCGGCAATCTGGTCCGGCATGTACACGATTGTGCCGGGTCAACCCGGCTAGTGGGGGACCGTGTCACTGCCCCCCTGGCCGCACCCTGCCTCGCCGCGCCCCACCTCCTCGCGCCTGGTAACGGCCCGGTCTGCCCCGCGCGGGCGGGCCGCAGCAGGCTCAGGGCATGACCGACGCCGAAGTGACGACGACGGCGCGTTCCGCGCGCCACCGCGGCACGCCCATCCCCGCGCGGCTGACCCTGGCTGCGGCGCTGCTCGGATTCTTCATGATCTGCCTCGACGCGACCGCGGTGAACGTGGCGCTGCCGGCGATCGGGCACTCCCTGCACGGCGCCACGGACGGCTTGCAATGGGTGGCGGACGGCTACACGGTGCCGTTTGCGGCGCTGCTCATCTCGGCCGGTGCGGTGTCGGACCGGGCCGGTGCGCGCCGGGTATTCGGCTGGGGCCTGGCGTTGTTCACCGCCGCGTCGGCCGGATGCGGGGTCGCGCCCGCGCTGTGGGTTCTCATCGGATCCCGGGTGGTCCAGGGCTGCGCGGCGGCGGTGACGCTGCCCGCCTCGCTCTCTCTGGTCCGGCAGGCGTTTAGCGAGCCGGCGGCGCGGGCGCGGGCGATCGCCGGGTGGAATACCGGCGGTGCGGCCGCGATCGCCGCGGGCCCGGTGCTCGGCGGCGTCCTGACTTCGGCCGTCGGATGGCGGGCGATCTTCTTCATCAACCTGCCGGTGGGCGCGGTGACGCTGGTCCTGGCCGCCCGCGCGCCCCGGTCGCTCCGGCTGGCGGCCCCCCTCGACCTACGGGGCCAGGCCACGGCGATTGCCACGCTGGCCGCGCTGGCCTACGGGGTGATATCGGGCGGCGCGAACGGCTTCACATCGCCGTCGGCGCTGGCCGCGCTGGGGGTGGCGGTCCTGGCGGCCGCCGCGTTCGTCGTGGCGGAATCGACGGTGCGGCGGCCGATGGTGCCGCTCACGCTGCTGCGCTCGCCGGGCGTCGCCGCGTACCTGCTGACCGGCTTCTCGATCAACGTCGCCTTCTACGGCATCGCGTTCGTGCTCAGCCTGTACTTCCAGCGGGTGCTAGGCGAGCCCCCGATCGTGGCGGGCCTGCTCTTCCTGCCGATGACCGGATTGCTGACGGTGGCCAGCCTCGTGTCCGCGCGCGTAGCGGCGCGGTGGGGACACCACCTGCCGCTGCGGCTCGGGCTGATCACGAGCACGCTGGGCATGATCCTGCTGGTCTTCCTGCGCGGCCGGACCAGCCTGGAGATCGCACTGATCCCGGCGGGCGCCGGGCTCGGCTTCGCGCTGCCATCCCTGACGTTCCTGCTGCTCGACGCGCTGCCCGCCGCCCAAGCCGGGCTCGCGGGCGGCCTGTTCAACGCGGCCCGGCAGACAGGCGGGGCGCTCGCGGTGGCGGTGTTCGGGGCGCTGATATCAGTCTCGTTCGCGGCCGGGATGCGCCAGGCCCTGCTGATCTCCGTGGCGCTGCTGGCCGCCAGCACCGCCACCGTGCTCGCCCTATCCCGTGGCCGCCGCTGAGCCCGCGAACGTGAAACGCCCCGCCCGGGGCCAGGTGCCCCGCCCGGGCCAAAGCGGGCGGAGGGGGTGAGCCCGCGGCCGCGGCCCCCCCCCCCCCCCCCGGGGCGCCCCCTACCCGGGGCCCGCGGCGGCGCCCGCTAAGGTCAAACGCCCGGCGGGGTAAGTGGGCCCCGGCCGGGCCAAATGAGCGAGCAGGTGGTCAGCCGGCGACCTTGACCCAGCCGCTCAGCTTGGGCGGATAGGTGGCCCAGTTACCGGTGGCCCGGTAAGCCGAGGTCCCGCTGCTGAGCCCGAAGGTGTACGTCGTCGTGCCGAGCGCGGCCGCAGCCAGCCCGGAGCCGAAGACGCCGCCCGCCGAGTGCCAGCCCGGTGTCGTGCTCAGGAACTTGTGGTAGTAGGCCACGTTGTTCGTCCCGCGCACGAAGCCCACCAGGGCCCCCGGCACGCTGGTCAGCCCCGGGCTCGAGTTGGTCAGGCCACCCGAGGCGACGAAGCCGCTCACGCCGGCGTGTGAGACGTACAGTTGGTGGTTTGTCCCCACGACCAGCAGGTACGTGCCGCTGATGGCCGCGGCGGCCGGCCCGGTGCCAGCCAGCAGGTTGCCGCCGTCGTTGTGCCAGGGTCCCCACCCGGCCGAGGTGTGGTCCCGGCCCCAGACGGCGCCGCTCGGGGCGCGGGCAAAGACCGCGTAATCGGCGACGTTCGGACCCTGGAACACCGCCCCCGGCGCGGAGGTGACGTTGCCGCCGATAGTGGCCCAGTTGGTCCACTTCCCGTTGGTCCGGGTGGCCGTCCAGACGGCACCGCCGCTGCCGGTGCCGAACACGATCGTCGACGTGCCGGCCGTGATGGCCGAGACGGCGCCGGCCACCTTGCCGTTGCTGACCTGCGTCGCCGTGCCCGGCGTGCCGCCCGCCGACGCCGTCCACACGGTGCCGCCGGCGGCGGTGTAGAACAGGCTCACCCCGGAAGCCGCCGCGGAGACCCCTGGATTGATGCCTTTGGCCGGCGGCGGCGGCGCCGCTGAGGCCGTGGTGGCCGGAATAATCGCCAAGCCCGCGACGCCCAATGAGGCGACCAGGGCGGTGACCCCGGCCGCCAGCCGCCGGGTGCGCTTCGACGTCAATTCGGTCACTCTCGCGGCCCAGGCGGTAGGCCGTTGCCCGGCATCTGTCGATCGCATGCGTGTTGGTCCCTTCCCCATCCGGGGACAGCGCCCCATGCACTGCCCCCATTAACTACCGTCACACAGCGGGCACAAGAGTCAACGGGCCCAAGGGACCCAAACCTTACGAATTAAAGGCGCTCCCAGGCCTCGGTCAGCACCTCGCGCAGGATGCGCTCTATCTCGTCGAAGTGTTCCGGCCCGCAGATGAGCGGCGGCGCGAGCTGGATAACCGGGTCGCCACGGTCGTCGGCCCGGCAGACCAGGCCGGCGTCGAACAGGGCGGTGGACAGGAACCCGCGCAGCAGCCGCTCCGACTCCTCGTCGCTGAACGTCTCCCGGGTGTCCTTGTCCTTGACCAGCTCGATGCCGTAGAAGTAGCCGTCGCCGCGGATGTCGCCCACGATGGGCAGGTCGTTCAGCTTCTCCAGCGTGGAGCGGAACGCGCCCTCATTGGCCCGGACGTTGCCGAGCAGGTCTTCCTTCTCGAAGACGTCCAGGTTGGCCAGGGCCACCGCGCACGACACCGGGTGCCCGGCGAACGTGATCCCGTGCAGGAACGTGGCCGTGCCGCGGTTGAACGGCTCCATCAGCGCGTCCCGCACCACCATGCCGCCCAGCGGCGAGTAACCGGAGGTCAGGCCCTTGGCGAAGGTGATGATGTCGGGCTGGTAGTTGTACCGGGACGAGCCGAAGTAGTAGCCCAGCCGGCCGAACGCGCAGATGACCTCGTCCGAGACCAGCAGCACGCCGTAGCGGTCACAAATCTCGCGCACGCGGGCGAAGTACCCGGGCGGGGGCGGGAAACAGCCACCCGAGTTCTGCACCGGCTCCAGATACACCGCGGCAACCGACTCCGGGCCCTCGCGCAGGATGGCCCGCTCGATCTCGTCCGCGGCCCAGCGGCCGAAGGCGTGGATGTCGTCGGCCACGAAGTCCGGCGCCCGGTAGAAGTTCGTGTTCGGCACCCGGACCCCGCCCGGCGGCAGCGGCTCGAACGGGTACTTGATGTCAGCCAGCCCGGTGATGGCCAGCGCGCCCATGGACGTGCCGTGGTAGGCGATGTCCCGGCTCAGCACCTTGTACCGCTCGGGCTGCCCGGTCAGCTTGAAGTACTGCTTGGCCAGCTTCCAGGCCGACTCGACCGCCTCGGAACCGCTGGTGGTAAAGAACACCCGGTTCAGGTCGCCCGGGGCCAGGTCGGCCAGCCGCTCGGACAGCTCGATCGCCTGCGGATGCGCGTACGACCAGAGCGGGAAGTAGGCCAGCTCGGAGGCCTGCCGCGCCGCGGCCTCGGCCAGCTCGGTCCGCCCGTGCCCGACCTGGCTGACGAACAGTCCCGACAGCCCGTCCAGGTAGCGCCGGCCGCGGCTGTCGAACACGTACGGCCCGGATCCGCGCACGATCACCGGGACGTCGCTGTCGGCGTAGGTGGACATCCTGGTGAAGTGCATCCAGAGGTTCCGCTTGGCCATCTGCTGCAGGTCGGCGTTGGATTCGGGTGAGCTTGTCATCTGGTTCCCCACGAATAGGTCTGCTTGCGCAATTTCAGGTACACGAACGTCTCCGTGCTGGTCACGGAGGGCACAGCCCGTACCCGGCTGAGGATCTCGAGCAGGTGGTCGTCGTCTTCACAGACCACCTCGAGCAGGAGGTCGAAGGAACCGGCCGTGATCACCACGTAGTCGATCTCGTCGATGCCGGCCAGCTTGTCGGCCACCTCTTCCAGGTCGCCGTCGCACTTGACCGTGATCATGCTCTGCCGCCGGAAGCCGAGGGTGAGCGGATCGGTGACGGCCACGATCTGCATCACGCCGGCGTCGATCAGCCGCTGCACGCGCTGCCGGACCGCCGCCTCCGACAGCCCGACCGCCTTGCCGATGGCCGCGTACGAACGCCGGCCGTCCTGCTGCAGCTGTTCGATGATCCTCTTGGAGATACCGTCGAGCGTTACGGCAGGCACCGGCAGCACCCTGGGGCCGTGCGCCATGAGCTCGCCTCCTTGCTTGGCATCATGAGTGACGTTAACGGGCATGTCAACTAATTCCGCAGTTGAATGCAAAGGTAACCACTGATTCACTTGTGCCGGGGGCTTTTGTCTGCGAAGGTCGTTAGGTTGGGTACTAACGGAGGCTGACGATGACTGAGCTGAAGAACTTTGTCGGTGGCAAGTACGCCGATACCGGTGACGGACGCACCAGTGACGTCATCGATCCCAGTACCGGCCAGGCCTACACCCAGGCCCCGGTATCTACCGCGGAGGACGTCGACGCTGCGCTGCGCACGGCGGCCGACGCCTTCACCACCTGGAAGGACACCACGCCGGCCGAGCGGAGCCTGGCGCTGCTCAAGCTGGCCGACGCGGTCGAAGCCCGTTCTCAGGAGTTCGCCGATGTGGAGGGCCGGAACACCGGCAAGCCCATCGCGCTGACCATGAGCGAGGAAATGCCGCCGATCGTGGACCAGCTCCGGTTCTTCGCCGGCGCGGCCCGCGTCCTGGAGGGCAAGTCCGCGGGCGAGTACATGAAGGATCACACCAGCTTCGTCCGGCGCGAGCCGATCGGCGTCTGCGCCCAGGTCACGCCCTGGAACTATCCGCTCATGATGGCGATCTGGAAGATCGCGCCCGCCCTGGCCGCGGGTAACACGATCGTGCTCAAGCCGTCCGACACCACCCCGGCCAGCACGCTGCTGCTGGCCGAGGTCGCGGGGGAGTTCCTGCCGCCGGGCGTGTTCAACGTGGTCACCGGCGACCGCGACACCGGCCGGGCCCTGGTTTCGCACCAGATCCCGCAGATGGTCTCGATCACCGGCTCGGTCCGGGCCGGCCGTGAGGTGGCCAAGGCCGCCGCGGACGACCTCAAGCGCGTCCACCTCGAGCTGGGCGGCAAGGCTCCGGTCATCGTGTTCGACGACGCCGACATCGCCGCCACCGCCGAGGGCATCGCCGGGGCCGGGTACTTCAACGCCGGGCAGGACTGCACCGCGGCCACCCGGGTGCTGGCCGGCCCGGGCATCGTCGAGGAGCTGACCGCGGCCCTGGCCGAGCAGGCCCGCGGCACGACCACCGGTGGCCTGGACGTGCCCGACGCCGACTACGGCCCGCTGAACAACCCGGACCAGCTGGCCCGGGTCCAGGGCTTCTTGTCCCGGACCCCGGACCACGCCGACGTCGTGGCCGGCGGCCAGCGGATCGGCGACCGCGGCTACTTCTTCGCCCCCACCGTGGTCTCCAACCTGCGCCAGGACGATGAGATGGTCCAGGACGAGATCTTCGGCCCCGTGATCACCGTCCAGCGCTTCACCGACGAGGACGAGGCCGCCAACTGGGCCAACGGCGTGCAGTACGGCCTGGCCTCCAGTGTCTGGACCACGAACCACGCCCGCGCCATGCGGATGGCCAAGCGCCTCGACTTCGGCGCCGTGTGGATCAACACCCACATCCCCATCGTGGCCGAAATGCCGCACGGCGGCTTCAAGCACTCCGGCTACGGCAAGGACCTGTCCATGTACGGCCTCGAGGACTACACCCGCATCAAGCACGTCATGAGCTACATCGGCGAGTAGTCGCCGGCCCGGTTTGTTACCGGCCGGTTCATCCCCGTCAACTCACGTTAATGAGATATAAATGCGTAGTTGGGATGGGTGGTCGCGGCCCGGGGTTCTTGAGGGGGGACCCTGGGTCAACGCCATTTCCCAGCATTTTTATCAACGACGTCCCCCCGCCCAGACCTCCGATCCATACGGAGCCACCACCCGCGCCCGTTCAGCGCGGTGGCGCGGCCGGCCGGGGCGGCCGTGCCGCCCCCGACCCTCCCCCCCCCCCCCCCCCCCCCGGGCGGTGGGGGGGGGGGGGGGGGCGGGGGGGGGGCGCGCGGCCCCCCCACGGCGGTGGCACGGGCGGGACCGGCGGCACTGGGGGGACCGGCGGGACTAGCGGAACCGGCGGAATGAATCCCTCGTCCTCCGGCCCCGTCTCAGGCCCATCCGCCCGCGCCCACGTCCCGGCCCCGGTCGCCGCAGCCCAGACCGAACGTGGGTCATCGTCCTCCGGCCCGTTCGCGGCTTCCTCCGCAGCGTCGGCGGCCAGCTCAGCCCGTTCCTCGGCCGCGACGGCCACCTCCTCCGCCTGCTCAGCCCGGAGCTGGGCCTGCTCCCAGGCTTCCTGCAGCCGCGCCGCCTGCTCCCGGAGCAGCCGCTTTTCCGCGGGCGCGGCCCATTCTTCGGCCGCTTCGGCGGCTTCCTCCGCTCGCTCCGCGCGCTCCGCTTCCTCCTCGGCCCGATCGGCCAGCTCCCGGGCTCGCTCCGCAGCCTCCTGGGCCCGCGCAGCCGCCGCCTCCAGCCGGTACACCAGCGTGTGGGCGTCAATTTCCTCCGCGCTGGCCCCCGCCGCCCGGGCTTCGAGCACGTACTGCTCCTCCGGGGTCAGCCCCCCCACCGCCTCCGTCGCACCCTGAACCGCGCCGGCTCCGTTGGCTTCGCCGAGGACAATGCGACGGGCGACCACGTAGGACTCGCCGGTCTCGGCCATGCGCCGGCGAACGGCAGCCTTCTGGACTTTGTTCTGCGTCATGATCTTTTCTTCCCGGCGAGGCGGCCCGCGTCAGCTCGCCCAGGGGAAATGACCAGACGAAAGAGATGGCGCGAGTCAATGGACCCTTGTCCTCGTCGTCACCCCGGCGCGGGCCGCAGGTAACTCGGAAGCAGGCAGGCGCTGCTGCCATTGCCGCCAGGTTACCTCCGCGCCAGTCCCATGGGCTAGGGCGTGGGTGAGGTCAAATGGATCCGGCCACTCGGAGTGGTCCACCGCAATTGGCCGGGAGCGACCTGTTCCAGCTGCCAGCCCTCGGATTGTTTGCATCGGTGGTGGTGGCGGCACAACGGAGCCAAGTTGCATTCGCAGGTCCGGCCGCCTTGGTCGTACGGCACCGTGTGGTCGAGGTCGCACCGAGCGGCCCGCCGCCCGCACCCCGGTGCGCAGCAGGTCGTATGGCGGGCCTCGATCAGGTGCCGAAGCTTGCGGCTGGGATGATACGCCGGTTCTTGGTGCCGATGGTCGCAGCGGTCGCCGGCCAGCGGGCTGATCGTCACGGTGAAGCCGGGCGAACCGCCGAGACCAGGTGGGCGCCCGGGTATGCATCCGTGCCCGATGGCCTGCCCCGCCGCCCCGGTCACCGTCACACAGAAGCGGGACGTATGGTCGGCCGCCGCCTGTGTGGTCAGTTCCCGAGCCAGCGCCGGATCGACCGGCCCGAACCCGGCGACGTCACCCGGCCCGGCCGCCAGCCCAAGCTGAGTGAGCAGCGGCACGGTCAGGTTGACCCGCGCGGCCAGCCGGTGCTGACTGTGGGCTGCCTGCTGGCTGGGAGCATCCTGCGGGCTGGGGGTGGAGTCTCGGCCGAGGAGGGTGTCGAGGTAGGCACGGGCGCGTAGCTCTTCCAGGGATCCGGCCAGGCCGGCCTCACGAAGGGCCAGCGCGCGGTCGGTCAGGCGCTGGTCGGCCGCCAGCACCTCGGCCGGTGGCAGCCCGAAACCAGCCAGCGCAGCGGTGCCCGCGTCCTCTTGCCACCGGCGCACGCGGGGATCACGCTGAGCCTGTTCACGCCGCCGGCTCGCGGCCTCGGGATCGACGGCCAGCACGGCTCGCGCCACGGCGGCGCGCAGTTGCCCGGTCGTCTGCTGTCCGGCCGTGGGTAGGATCCGGGCTTCCACCACCCGGGCGTCGTCGTCGGACAGGACCCGGGTGAGGTCGGCGATCAGGCGGGCCCGCGGGTAGTCGATGAGTCCGTCGTGCAGGGCCCGCGCCGTGCTTGGCAGCCTGATGGCCAGGTCCAGAGCCAGATTCAGGTGGCCGTCGGCGGTGCGCGCGGTCAGGGTCAGGGCCGCTGCTACCTCGTCGCCGATGAACTCGCTCAGCTGAACCGGGAATTCTCCGGGCGGAGCGGGCAGTGTCCGCTCGGCGGGGCGGCGGCGGGCCAGCTCGGCGATGGCGGCCAAGCTGCCTGAGCTACACCACGATTCGAGACGGTGCCAGGCTCGCAGCACGCCGATCAGTTCGTCGTCGTCCAGCTCGGCCAGGCCGCCGTCTCGGGTAGCGGCGTCGGTCAGCCCGGCCAGCGAACCGTCCGGCGGACACACGTCAAGGATGCCGCCTGACTCAAACCCAGAGCCCGAAGGCGACGGGACCACCGGGGTGCGGGTACAGAACCCGGCGCCGAGGACCTCGTCCGTATCTGCGGCGCGCGCCTCCCGCTGGGCGTCTATGGCCGCGAACAGCTCACTGGTGGGCACATTGGCGTATTCGGCCGGGCAAGACGATTCCAGCGCGGGGTCATAACCGGATACCGGCGCACTCGCAAACAGCAAATTGTCGTCGCCGTATCCGCCGGACGTCGGCTCCGCTGTCATGATTCACCGCCTATCTGGCCGTGCCGAACCTGTACGAACATAATATCGAGCATCTGACTGACATGGAAAGGAAAAACGAAAAGTAATGTTGATTACGCAAAACGCTCTCCGCAGGCGCACGAGCAGTGTTGCGAAATGCGATTGGTGTGACCCGAAATAAAGGTGAGACCAAGCTGATAACAGCAAGATGAGCTCGCTGTGGCTTTGAGGCGGGACAGCGGGCCCGATCGGCTGTACTCGGTGATAACAGCAAGAGGCGGCCGCCTGGGAACTGGCTTGTCAGCCCGCACGACAGATCTTCTGGGCCCGCACGATAGATTCAGCGCGATGCGGAACAGTCCGGCCCAGCTGGCCGACCACCCGGCCCGGGAGCATGCGCTGCGGGCGCTGGCCGGGGCGCGGCCGTGCTCATTCTGGACCAGCCAGGCGGGGGCGCCGGAGCCGGCCGAGGCGCTGGCTGGAGCGCAGCGGGCTGACCTGGTGGTGGTGGGCGGCGGGTTCTCTGGGTTGTGGACCGCGCTGCTGGCCCGGGAACGGGATCCATCCACGGACGTGATCTTGGTTGAGGCGAGCACGGCGGGGTGGGCGGCGTCGGGGCGCAACGGCGGGTTCTGCTCGGCCAGCCTGACCCACGGCATCGGGAACGGGCTGAGCCGGTTCCCGGACGACATGCCCCGGCTGGAGCAGCTCGGCGCGCAGAACCTGGCCGAGATCGGCGCGACGGTGGCCGCGCACGGGATCGACTGTGACTTCGCCATGACCGGGGAGCTGGCCGTGGCCACCGCGCCGTGGCAGCTCGACGGGCTGACGGAGGAGGCCGAGGCGGCCCGCGCCCTGGGTCACGAGGTCACCGAGCTGGACGCGGCCGGGGTCCGGGCCGAGCTGGATTCGCCGGCGTTCCTGGGTGGGAGCTGGTACCGCGACACCTGCGCCATGGTCGACCCGGCGCGGCTGGCCCGCGGGCTGCGGCAGGCCTGCCTGGACGCCGGCGTGCGGATCTACGAGCACACCCCCGTGCGAGCGATGCACGCCGACGGGGCCGGTATCGCGCTGACCACGCCGACCGGCCAACTACAGGCCAACCAGGTGGTCCTGGCCACCGGGGCCTACCCGGCGCTGCTGCGCCGGATCCGGAGCTACTTCGTGCCGGTCTACGACTACGTGCTCGTCACCCGGCCGCTGTCCGCGGCCGAGCTGGCCAGCGTGGGGTGGCGGCACCGGCAGGGCGCGGCCGACAGCGGCAACCAGTTCCACTACTTCCGGCTGACGGCGGACAACCGGATCCTGTGGGGCGGCTACGACGCGGTCTACTTCGCCGGCGGTACGGTGAGCCGCGGCCACGACCAGCGGCCGCAGACCTTCCACCGGCTGGCCGAGCACTTCTTCGCCACGTTCCCGCAGCTGGAGGACGTGACGTTCGAGTACGCCTGGGGTGGCGCGATCGACACCTGCAGCCGGTTCTTCGCGTTCTACGGCACCGCCTTCGGCGGCCGGCTGGCCTACGCCTGCGGGCACACCGGGCTCGGGGTGGGGGCCAGCCGGTTCGGGGCCAACGTGGTGCTTGACCTGCTGTCCGGCGAGCCCACCGAGCGGACGTCGCTGGAGCTGGTCCGGTCCCGGCCGGTGCCGTTCCCGCCCGAGCCCGCGCGGACCGCGGTCGTCCAGCTCACCCGGGCCTCACTGGCCCGGGCCGACCGGGACGCCGGGCGGCGCAACCTCTGGCTCCGCACCCTTGATCACCTCGGCCTGGGGTTCGACTCCTAGCCGCGGGAGTTTGTTAGAGAAAAATTTCCGCCTCAAGGCGCTGGGCCGCGATCATGCATTTACACACGCATGAAATGCTCTCGACGGAGCACTGTGGTTCCGGGGGCAACGGTGCCGACGGGGTGGTCCCGGACGAAGGAGGAGACATGGCCGTGACGCCGCTACGGGAGCGGAAGGCGTGGCAGGCGCTGGAGCGCCATTACGACGAGATCGCGGGGCAGCACCTGCGCGACCTCTTCGCCGAGGATCCCGGGCGGGGTGAGCGGCTGACCGCCGAGGCGGCCGGGCTGTACCTCGACTACTCCAAGAACCGCATCACCGACGAGACCCTGCGGCTGCTGCTCGAGCTGGCCGAGGAGTCCGGGGTGGCGGAGCGCCGGGACGCCATGTTCCGCGGCGAGCACATCAACGTGTCCGAGGACCGGGCCGTGCTGCACGTCGCGCTGCGGATGCCGGCCGGCACCGAGCTGGTCGTGGACGGTCAGGACGTAGTGGGCGACGTGCATGAGGTGCTGGGCCGGATGCGGGACTTCTCGGACCGGATCCGGTCGGGGGAGTGGACCGGGTACACCGGTAAGCGCATCCGCAACGTGATCAACGTCGGCATCGGCGGCTCCGATCTCGGGCCGGTGATGGCCTACGAGGCGCTGCGCCACTACAGCGACCGGGACATGACGTTCCGGTTCGTCTCCAACGTCGACTCCACCGACTTCGTCGAGGCCACCCGGGACCTGGACCCGGCTGAGACGCTGTTCATCATCTCCTCCAAGACGTTCGTCACGCTGGAGACGCTGACCAACGCCCACTCGGCCCGCGACTGGGTGGTGTCCGCGTTCGGCAGCGACGATGCGGTGGCCAAGCACTTCGTGGCCGTGTCGACCAACGCCGAGAAGGTCCACGAGTTCGGCATCGACACCGCCAACATGTTCGGCTTCTGGGACTGGGTCGGCGGCCGGTACTCGATGGACTCGGCCATCGGCCTGTCGGTCATGGTGGCCATCGGCCCGGACCAGTTCGACGAGATGCTGGCCGGCTTCCACGACATGGACGAGCATTTCCGCACCGCGCCGCTGGCCGAGAACCTGCCGGTGCTGATGGGCCTGCTGGCCGTCTGGTACCGGGACTTCTTCGGGTTCCAGACCTACGGCGTGATGCCCTACGACCAGTACCTCAAGCGGTTTCCGGCCTACCTGCAGCAGCTGACCATGGAGTCCAACGGCAAGCACGTCACGCTGACCGGGCAGCACGTGGACTACGACACCGGTGCGGTGTTCTGGGGTGAGCCCGGCACCAACGGCCAGCACAGCTTCTACCAGCTCATCCACCAGGGCACGGTGCTGATCCCGGTCGACCTGATCGGGTTCGGCAAGACGCTCAATCCGCTGAGCGACCACCACGACAAGCTGTCCTCCAACGTCTTCGCCCAGGCTCAGGCGCTGGCCTTCGGCAAGACCGAAGAGCAGGTCCGGGCCGAGGGCACGGCGGCCAACGTCGTGCCGCACCGGGTGATGGAGGGCAACCGGCCCACCAACACCATCCTGGCCGAGGTCATCACCCCCCGGGTGCTGGGCGCGCTGGTCGCGCTGTACGAGCACAGCGTGTTCACCCAGGGGACGATCTGGAACATCGACTCGTTCGACCAGTGGGGGGTCGAGCTGGGCAAGGTGATGGCCCAGCAGATCATCCCCGAGCTGGAGTCGGAGACCGAGCCCGACCTCCAGCACGACTCCTCGACCAACACGCTGATCCGCAAGTACCGGGCGCTGAAGAACAAATAACTGGGAGCTGACTCCGATGGCAACTGACAAGCCAATGCAGCTGGGCATGGTCGGACTCGGCCGGATGGGCGCCAACCTCGTCCGCCGGCTGATGCGCGACGGCCACCACTGTGTGGTCTACGACATCAGCGCCGACGCGGTGAAGTCGCTCGAGGGCGAGGGGGCCAAGGGCTCCACCGACCTGGCCACGTTCGTGAACATGCTGGAGACGCCGCGCAACATCTGGCTGATGATCCCGGCCGGTCTGGTCGAGTCGACGCTGGAGAAGCTCAAGCCGCTGCTGGCGGCGAACGACACCGTCATCGACGGCGGTAACTCCTACTACCGCGACGACATCCTCCGGTCCAAGGGGCTCAAGCCCGAGGGCATCAACTGGGTGGACTGCGGTACCAGCGGCGGCATCTGGGGCCTGGACCGCGGTTACTGCCTGATGATCGGCGGCGACGACGAGCCGGTGGAGCGGCTGGACCCGATCTGGAAGTCCATCGCCCCGGGCCAGGGCATGGTGCCGGCCACCCCGAGCCTGAACGACAGCCAGAGCACCGCCGATCAGGGTTACCTGCACTGCGGGCCGCCCGGGGCCGGGCACTTCGTCAAGATGGTCCACAACGGCATCGAGTACGGCATGATGGCCGCGATCGCCGAGGGGCTCAGCATCATCGAGCACGCCGACGCCGGTGACCACCAGGACGAGATCGACGCGGAGACCACCCCGCTGCGTGACCCGTGGGCCTACAAGTACGACATCAACGTGGCCGACGTGGCCGAGGTCTGGCGGCGCGGGTCGGTGATCAGCTCCTGGCTGATCGACTTGACCGCCGACGCGTTCGCCAAGTCCCCGGACCTGTCCGACTACACCGGCCGGGTGTCGGACTCCGGCGAGGGCCGGTGGACGGTGGAAGCGGCCATCGACACCGGCGTGCCCGCGTCCGTCATCTCCTCCGCCTTGTACGAGCGGTTCGAGTCGCGCGGTGACGGCAAGTTCACCGGCCAGGTGCTGTCGGCCATGCGGTCCGGCTTCGGCGGCCACAAGGAGAAGAAGGCCGACTGAGCCTGCGCCCGCGGCCGGCGATTGAGCCGCGGCGCCAGCCGGCGGCCTTGGTTAACCGGTTGCCGTCGGGATACAGCGCGTGGATAGTGCTGCGTTGTGCCCCGACGGTTCCGGCTCCTCGCTGACGTCGAGCCGCTCAAGCGGTCGGCGGCGTTCCGGCGCCTGTGGATGGGCAACACGCTGTCGGCCATCGGCGGCGCACTGACCTCGTTCGCCGTCATCCTGCAGGTGTACCGCCTCACCCATTCCTCGTTCGCGGTGGGCGCGCTGGGCCTGGCCCAGGTGATCCCGCTGCTGACCGTGGGGCTGCTGGCCGGGTCGGTCACCGACGCCATGGACCGGCGACGGCTGGCTCTGATCACCGGGACCATGCAGACCGCGGTGTCGGTGGCGCTGGCCGCCCAGGCCTTCGCCGGGCTCCGGGGGACCGCGCTGCTGTACGCGCTGGTCGCCATGCAGTCCGCGGTGGCCGCCATCGACTGGCCAGTCCGGGCCGCGATGGTGCCCAGCCTGCTGCCGGCCGAGCAACGGACCGCCGGGCTGGCGCTGATCCGGCTCAGCTTCCAGGTCGTCCTGGTCGTGGGCCCGGCGCTGGCCGGGGTCATCACCGCCGCCCCGCACCTCGGCCTGCGGGCCTGCTACCTGATCGACGTGATCAGCTTCACGGCGTCCCTGTACGGGATCATCCGGCTGCCCGCCCTGCCGCCCCAGAGCGCGACCCGGCCCGGGTGGCGCGCCGCGGCCGAAGGGGCCCGGTTCATCCGCCGCAGCCCGCCACTGGCCGGGGCGTTCCTGGCCGACCTGAACGCCACTGTGTTCGGGCTGCCGATCGCGCTGTTCCCGGCCATCAACGCGGCCCGGTTCGGCGGCAGCCCGAGCACCCTCGGCCTGTTCACCGCCGCGATCGGGGCCGGCGGCCTGGTCAGTGCCGCGCTGTCCGGGCCGCTGCGGCACTTGGGGCGGCCCGGCCGCGCCATGCTGATCACCGTCACTATCTGGGGTGGCGCGTTCGCGGGCTTCGCGCTGGCCCGCTCGCTGTGGCTGACCTTGACCCTGCTGGCCGTAGCGGGCGCGGCCGACACGTTCACGGTGGTGTTCCGCGGCGCCATCTTGCAGGCGGTCACCCCGCAACCGCTGCGCGGCCGGGTCATGGCCTCCGACTTCGTGGTTGGCGCGGGCGGGGCCCAGCTCGGCAACCTGGAAGCGGGCACGCTGGGCTCGTTGACCAGCCCGGCGATCAGCGCGCTGGCCGGGGGACTGGCCACCGTGGCCGGCGCGCTGGTCCTCAGCGTGCTGCTGCCGGGTTTCTACCGTTATCGGTGGGCGGACCAGCCAGAAAATTCGGCGACCTCGGACCAGAGTGGCCCGGCCACCCTGGGCTGATCACAGCGGACACCGGGCACGGGGAGGTGAGCTCCCCGGGCTCTTGCGTTCCCCGGTCAGACCCGGTGATCCAACCCTGGGCAGCTTGGCCGTCAGGCCCAGCCTGGCCGGCCGCTGCGCGGGCAGTTCCGGGGCAGGCAGCTCCCGGACGGGCATTTCGCGAGCGGGCAGGCGCCGCAGGTCTTTCGCGGTCAGCTCCCCGGTGGAGATGAGCAGGGTGGCCAGCTCCTCCAGGGCCCGGGGGCCGCGCAGCCCCGGAACGCCCAGGCGGGCGTAGCGCTCGCGGATGTTCTCGCACCGCTTGACCACGGCGTGCTGGCCCCAGCCGATGCGCTCGGCCGCTTCGCGGGCCGTGCACGGGGTGGCCACCCCCGGGTACCGCCAGACCAGGTACTTCTCGAACCGGGCGGCCAGGACCAGCCGGTCCGAATCGGACAGCCGTGGCAGGCTGCGCACGCTGGTCATGGCCCGTGAGTCCGTGGGCACCGCCGTCAGCGGGAGCGGCCCGGGCTCGTCGTCCTCGTCCGGCCGGTCTTCGTCGGGCAGGCGGACCAGCAGCGTGTAGTGGCCCGCCCCGCCGGTCAGCCGGAGCTTGGCGTGCCACTGCTGCAGCGGCATGGCCATGCCCGGTGGCAGGTCGGCGCGGAAACCGAGATCCCCGGTCACGAACAGCAGGCAGGCGCGGCTGTCGTTCTGAACCCACCAGGCGCCGTCGCGGTAGTGCAGGCTGCCCGCGGTCCGCGACAGTCCCCGGTCGCCCTCGTCCAGCACGACCGTGCATTTCTTCGAGCGGCCGAAGGTGAATGTCTCCCCGGCCCGAACCCGCCAGGAACGCGGGCCGTACATCACGATCAGCGGATCTGTCTGGTTCGCAACTGAATCCCCGTTTTCAACCACATTAATTAGACTGCCGCGCCGCCCGTTTGGTGGCCAGCGAATTTCCGGGACCGGCGTCTCCGCCCGGCGCCCCCTGGCCCGCGTTTCCCGCCGCCGCTGGGGAGCGCTCCCCTTACTGGCCCCCGGGCTGCTCGCGCACCCTGAAGCGGACAGGGCGGCGGGGGCCGTCCCAGAACACATCAAAGGGGAACGTGATGATCACGTCGAAGTTCAACCGCCGAGGGCCGCGGGGGCGGCGCCTGGCCACCCGGGCGCTCGCGGCCACCATCGCGGGCGGCGGCCTGGCCGCGGTCCTGGCCG